>JAZMZV010000063.1:0-13189 GCA_045586185.1 Thermoguttaceae bacterium
GGTCAAGTGCAAGCATAAAGTAGACAGTTGAGTGTTTTAAAACTGTCATCAGGTGTCGACTTTTCGCTTGCACTTTTAGGGTTGAATTATGTATACTATTGTTAATTAACTTGAAATGGGAGTGAATTTTCGTCGTGGAAATTCATACTCAATTGTTTTTAATAACGGTTGGTCATCAAACGCTCGGCGTCGAAGACGATAAATATTGATTTGGTTTGCGGTTAAATCAACTTCACAACGTACCAGACGCTGCGTCCAATTAGGATCAACTGGATAGCTTTGTCCAAGGATAATAACGTTACCATTATTATCCGTTAGACGAAGGAAAATTACTTTACCGTAAACGTCCGTTGGATAGGATGGCTGCCAATCAGCGGGAACTGGAAATCGTTCCGGAGCATTGGATATTTTTGTTGCATTTTTTTGACGATAAGCGTCAAGAAATGCGTGGATTTGAAAATCCAATGCGTTCATATTTGGAAAAGTAAAACGATTCCAAATGCTTTTTTGCCATTGAAGATTGAACCGTTCAATCTTCGCTTGCGGACCGGTATTGCGAGGAACTGTAAATACAACTGTTGAACCCAGTTCAAGGCACATACGGGTTAAACGTCCAAGTTGATTTGGCTTTGGAGGACCATTAAAAATGGTTCCGTTATCAAATTGAACGTATGCCGGACGACCATATTGTTTCCAGTGTTCCAACACGCATGATGCCGTAAATTCCGCGCTCATACGTGGACAAGTCCAGGAATTTGCCAAACTTCCGTGAAGTGAAATTGCATTCAAAACGAATACAAAACCTTGGTCGCCTGTTAAACGCAAGTCTTCGATGTAATCGAAGCAATCCATTTCAGCGCTTTGAGTGCAAACCTCAGGAATGTACCAACCTGGAGGCGGGGCGGGAGACCGAATGCGTAAATTGCAGTCCAGCAATCCATTCCGTTTGAGGACGTTGTTTATCGTCCTGACCGAAGGCAACTGGCAACAACCAGCGGCTTTCATGTCGCGATAAATCGCTTCCGCTCCACACTCGCCTAATGCGCTGTGATTTTTGAGTTCCAGCCGGGTGTTGATAATACACGTTTCCACCATCGGAGGAATTCGATTGTGAGCAGTTTTTTTCTGACTCCTATGATCAGAAAAATCTGCTCGATCAAGCCGCTGACCAGCAGCTCGATCAATCCACTTTTTAACCGTGTCTTTTGACACGTTGAAACACGTAGCAATTTGTCTCAGCGACCAGCCTTGCCTGTTCAGCTCGACCATTTTGCGACGCATACGTTCCATCGAGGAATTGTTTTTTACCCATGAATAATTCCTTGATAAAAACAAAATATAATGAAAAAATGATAGTATATCATTTTTGAAAAAGTTGTCATCGGGTGTCTACTTTATGCTTGCACCTGACTGTCTACTTTTTGCTTGCACTTGACCTATTATGAGTAACACAGAACTAGAACCAATTCCTGAAAAGAACCCTAACGAGCAGACGGACGTTGTGTTTCTCTACGCCTTGAGCGTCGAGTCGGCGCCGCTGGAAGGCATGCTCAAAAAATCGCATAAGGAGGACTGGCGCTGCTGTCAGCTGACGTTCGGCCGTTTGGGCGATTTGCGCGCCGTGGTTGTTCAAACCGGAGCGGGACTGAAAAAAGCCGCCAAGTCCGCCAGACGCGTTCTCAATCGTCTGCGCCCGTCGATTGTCTATTCGGTCGGCTTTGCCGGCGCGCTCAACCCGGAACTGGAACGGTTTCAGATTCTCGACCCGCTCTATCCGATGAACTTTCAGCCGACCAATGTTATTGACGTGGCGACTTCGTCAGACAATAAAAAGCCGTGGGGCTTGTACACATCCGAACACGTTGTAGCGAAGCTGTCCGAGAAAGCTGAGCTGTTTGAACAGTACGGCATGGACGCAGTCGACATGGAAACGGACGCGGTGGCGGAAATCTGTTACGAGTGCGGCGCCAAACTGCGCTGCGTTCGCATTATCACCGACGACGCCAAAGAGGAGCTCCCCCCGGACATCGAGAACATTCTCAACCAGAATTCCGGTCCGGAACAGTGGGGCGCGGCGCTGGGCGCTCTGTTCAGAAAACCATCCCGGGCGCTGGATTTAATCAAGCTCAAAAACGTCTCCGTTCAGGCGGCGCAAACCCTGGCGGAACATCTGGTCAAATCGCTGGAAGAATCTGTAGACGCATAGATTTTGCGCAGGTCGTCCGTTCACGGGCGGCGAGGCGCCGCTCCCAATCCGCGCTGCCGCGCGAGTCGTATTAAAATCGCTCCCGTTGGTCGCTTTCGTCATCTAATTTGGAACCGACCCTATCGGGCGCCCATTGATTAATTGGAGTTCTATTTTATTTCTACTCCCTCATGAGAAATAAGTCGGGGTAAATAATAACGTCTCTTATTAAGAATAAACAATCGGTGTAAATCCGTCTTATCTGTGTATTCCGTGTGGGACTGTATGAGCAACATTAATTTTATGAATTTAAAAAACAGAGACGACAGTCTGAACGCTTGAATAAGCGGGACTCGTCGTCTCTGTTTGAACTCTAATACCGTTAAGATTAACGGTTCATCAATTCGATAACCATCTCGATTTCGACCGGGAGAGCGACTTCTTCGTAGGTCGGGTAGGACAGAACCGTGATGGACATTGCAGCGGGATCAACGGAGAACCAGGAAACGCTGTTGTTGGCGCCGTTGTCGGTCAGGAGCTGCTTGTACATTTCCTGAATCTTTTCGTTGCCATGAATGGTAATGACGTCGCCGGGACGAAGCAGCGTGGAGGCGATGTCGTTTTTGCGGCCGTTGATGCAGAAGTGTCCGTGTCCGATGCCCTGACGAGCCTGCGGACGAGTGCGGGTAAAGCCCGCGCGGCGGACGACGTTGTCAAAACGGCGTTCGCAGAGGATAAGGAGGTTTTCACCCGTGTTGCCCTTCTGGCGCTTTGCTTTGTCGAAGAATTTGCGAATCTGGCGTTCGCCCAATCCGTAGAAGTACTTAATCTTTTGTTTTTCTGCCAAAGACTGACCGTAAACAGACTTGCGTCCGCGAGGACGAGCCATGCCGGGAGCCTGGGGACGGCGGCCAAATGCTTTTACTGCGCCGCTGCTTTCAAAAATCTGAGCGTTCAATCGACGGTTAATACGCGCCTTGGGACCATTGTAACGGGCCATGGAAATCTCCTAAAATGTGGTGATTATTGAGTGATTTATAACGTCGCGGCAGCCGACCTTGAAACGTCAATTTCAACTGGGCTGGCGATCGGATTCCGACGCGGAATCAAATTTGAGTTGATATAATATAATACTTTCTGAGAGTTTGTAAAGGGGGGAGAAGCGGGAATTTTTTAAGAATGGGGCGCCCCTAGGCTCTGCCTTAACCAAAGACACGCGAAAATGCTGGGAGGATTCTGGGAGGATTCTGGGAGGATTCTGGGAGGATTCTGGGAATTGCTGGGAATTGCTGGGAATAATCAATCTCTTCCCAGCTCGTCCCAGCGCTCTCCCAGAAGTTCCCAGCGCTTTCCCAGTTTTTTTAACCGCTGATGCGGTTTTTCCGGGGGCTAACGCACCCCGGCTCGCCTAACTAACTCCTTTTACGCAGGAGTAATACGACAATCCCGAGAACTAATAGCGCCCACGTTGACGGTTCCGGGACTTTGTTGGGGTTGGTATACAGTCTGACGATGTGGTTGTCAACGATGGAAAAATCAAAGTAATCAGGAACGATTTCCGACAACTTATCCAGCCAGACCGAATCAGCTTCTGTAAATTCTTCGTCTGACGAGATGATAATATCGTACGTCGCGCCGGGGACAATTGCGGTTATATCCAATACGAATTGAGTGTTGTCGTCCAGATTTAACGAACTGGCGGTGAGGGAATCCATGCCGCTGGCGTCCTGTTCAAATAGCAGCGTAGCGTAGGGTTCTGTCTGGAATTCGCCGTCAATGACGACCGTTCCAACGGAGTTGCCGGGCGAGAACGTCGCGTCTGAGCCAACTAAAACGGAGCCTGTCATGTAACCTTTGACGTCAACGCGACCGGAGGAAATAACCAGGCTTTCAATGTCAACGTCGCCCGCAGCTGCGCCGTAGATCTGCAAGACGCCGTCGCCGGTTTTGGTAATGGTATGATTTCCCGAAATGTCTCCCGTCTGCTTTAACGTGTAACCGTCATCGACATTGATTTCCACATTGTCATCTAACGTAAGAGCGCCGGTATGAACTGCTTCGGTTCCTGTGTCGCTGCGTGGAGCGTTAAAGAAGACGTCCAGCTTGTCTTTACCGTTAGGCGCCCATTCCCGGTTCATGTCCTGAATTCTGGAGACGTCATACTGAAATTCCGCAGTCGCTTTGATTGACAAGTCGGTAATAAAACTATGAACCCATGCGGAATCTCCAGCATATCCTTCGAAATGAATGTAATTACTGTTAAAACCGCTGGCAGTTGTAAATGACGTTATAAAAGTATCGTTTATATACAGACTTGCTTCGACCTGAGACGCTCCGTCAAAAGCGGGAACGTAATAGACTAACCGGACATCCGCCCAATAATCATCGTACAAACTGAACGTTCCCGCGGGTTTATCGACGATGCAGGAATTACTACTGCCAGTGCCGTCAAAAATCTGGAGTCCACCGTTTCTGCGGAACAGAATTCCAACTCCATTACTGCCATTTACAGTTTTGGTTTGATTATCCTGGGTTGTTCCAAAGATAACTGCCGCCCAGTTTGTATCGAGTGAAGTATCAGTTGCAGGCGCAACTCTGAAACTTACATCGTACATTCTTCCGCCTTCATCGGCAGCCGACATGGCTCCGACGTTAGCAAAATCGTAGTTGGGTGAAGCATGGCTTTCTGTATAACCTGTCTTGGCTACTAAAAACAGCGAATCAATGCAATGATTGTTACATTCAGAACATGCATCATAGGGCGTCTTGGAGTAATTATGTCCAACCTGTGTTTGAGAAGCGTTTCCCCTAACAACATATCCCAGCGCGCCCAGCAAACCGCCAAAACGATCGGCAGCGTCGTGTTGGCTGTCCATGCCAATATTCGATCCGCTCCGATTGTTTGTAACTTTGTAATTATCAGTGAAGAACGTCGTCAATTCATACGCCTGAAGCTGAACGTTGTCAATTAACAATGTATTATCACCGTTAGTATTGTTACCGATGGCGATAGCTTGAGTTTCCGCATTCGGAGCGAAAACTGCGCCGTATGTAGTAAATTTTCCACTCGGAACTTCTTTAGAAGAAATATACGCTTTTTCGGTAGTCTGATCTTCTCCAATGTATAATGAGAAACTTGGTTTGTTAGTTCCTCTTGTTCCTAATTCCATCGAAACACGATAAACGGTATCTTTGTCTTCGGGATTAAAACCGTAAACGTTTTGGTACAAACGCGAATCGGTTTTGTTGCTTTGGAGCCACGCAACCTGTTTTCCGTCTGGCGGGGTCTGATTTTTCAGAAAGTCCTGGCAGGGACCACCGACCCACTGCAAACCGGCGCGCACTTCATTATTGGTCATGCTTGTAAACTGCCAGCCGGAAATAACTCCAGTGTTTTTCCCGTCCAAATAAGTGTGCCCGTTATCGGCATTACCCTTAAGAGTCCATTTGTCCGCTTCAAAGCTGCCGTTGTAAATAGTCGGCGTTGCAGCCTGACGCTCATCGCTGGATTCAATAAGCATGACACCGTAATTGTGCCACGACATGTTCGATTGATCGCCGCACAAAAGATTGATCATAGCCGTGTTGCTTTGAGCGGTAAACGTAAAATCGACTGAATATGCGCCAGTGTAGGTTTCGCCCGAGAACGGCTGGTCTTCGCTGACCAGCTGGGAAGTTACTTGATTTCCATTATAGGTAAAAGTATCGCCGACTCCGTCAGCGTCCAGGTCAATGGAAAAAGTATGAAGACGGGTAGCTGTGCTTGTTCCGTATGAACGAGCTAAAATTCGGGCTGTGTAGGTCTTTCCTTCCTCAAGATTGCCAAACGCCAGTTCCATGCTGGAATTCGCGGGCTGATTAATGTTGATCATACTGCCTAAAAGCGTATTCAGCCCTGACGAAGTTGTCCCGGTGTAAGTATTGCCTCCGTGTGATGCCATTTCTACAGTGTTGCGTGATGTGTACGACTGCTGAGGCGTGTTGTAGCCGTTACGAACAGTGTTACCGTCTTCATCGGTGTATGAGATAACAGTATAATAGGCATTTCCGCCCATGTTGACGAACGTAACGCCGCCAATGGGATCTGAAACTGTTTGTCCACCGTAGTTGATGGCGTACTTGACGCTGGAATAGTTGGGAACGTTGGTCAGCTGAGCTTCAACTGCTTCTGCAGTCTCACCAGTAATCTTTGTCAGCGACATGACAATGTCTGCCTGACAGACAGCGCACCACAGCGCCGCGGCAACGAACAAAGCCGCAAAGAAGGACAATTTAACGAATGTTAATTTGCGGGGGGGGGGCAGAATAGAGAGAACGCTCAGGTTCGTCATGTTTGACTCCATGTCTTTGAAATAATTGTAAACTTGACGCTGTGCGTCAAAAAGGGTTGTTGGTATATATAATCTCCTATACTATATATTATAATATGAATTTTGAGAATTGTCAAGCATTTTTTGAAAATTTTTAGAAAAAAGATAAAAAAAGAATTGACGATAAAGAGGGTTTTATGAGGGGGAATCGCCATAACCAAAGATTTGCAAAAAAGCTGGGAGGATTCTGGGAATTTTCTGGGAGGAATCTGGGAATTGCTGGGAATAATCCTTCCCAGCTTGTCCCAGCTCTCTCCCAGAAGTTCCCAGCGCTTTCCCTGTTTTTTAACCGCTTACGCGGCTTTTCCGGGGGCTTACGCGCCCCGGCTCGCCTAACGAATGCCTTTGTCGGCGATGTCTTTACGGCACCAGGCGCCGTCCCAGCGAATGAGCTTGACGGCTTCGTAGGCGTTGTATTTGGCGTCTGCCAGAGTGTCGCCCAGAGCGGTTACGGTCAGGCAGCGTCCGCCGGCGGAAACGACCTGTGCCGCCGAGTTGAGAGCCGTTCCGGAATGGAACACCTTGACGTTGGGCAGTTTCGCCGCGTCTTCCAAGCCGCGGATGATAAATCCCTTTTTGTAGTCGCCGGGATAGCCCTGTGACGCCATGACGACGGTGCAGGCGGGGCGTTCGTCCCATTCAAGCTCGATTTCGTCCAGTCGCTGTTCGGCAACGGCGTCTACGATGAGGGAGATGTCCGTCTTAAGACGCATCATGAGCGGCTGACATTCCGGGTCGCCAAATCGGACGTTGTATTCCAGAACCTTGGGCTGACCGTTTTTAATCATCAAGCCGGCGTACAAAACGCCTTTGAAATCGACGTCGTTTTTGTGCAGCGAGTGCAGCGTCGGAACGAGGATTTTGGAAATAACCGTCTGCATGACTTCCGGCGTTACAAGCGGCGCGGGAGAGTAAGCGCCCATTCCTCCGGTGTTAGGTCCTTCGTCGTTGTCGTAGGCGCGTTTGTGGTCTTGAGCCGGGGGCAGAACCGCGAGCGTTTTGCCGTCGGTAATTGCCAGAACGCTCGCCTCTTCGCCTTCGAGCAGATCTTCAATAAAGAAGGAATTTCCGGCGTCGCCGAACTTTTTATCGGACGCGATTTCCTTAACCGCTTCCAGAGCTTCCTGACGGTCTTTGCAGACGATTACGCCTTTCCCAGCCGCCAAGCCGTCCGCCTTAACGACGCACGGGGCGTCCGCTTCTCTGCCGAGCAGATAGTTGATGGCGGTCTGGGCGTCTGTAAACGCCTGGAAGTCTGCGGTGGGGACGTTGCCGTCGCGCAAAATCTTTTTGCAGAACAGCTTTGAGCCTTCCATTTGAGCGGCGACTTTATTCGGACCGAAAACGCGAAGACCCTGTTCTGTCAGGAAATCGGTAATACCGGCGCAGAGCGGAACTTCCGGACCGACGACAACGGTGTCGACGCTGTTTTGTTTGCAGAAACGAACAATAGCGGGAAAATCGAGGGCTTTGAGCGGTACGTTTTCCGCGTCAATGCCGATTCCAGCGTTGCCGGGCGCAACAAAAACGTGTTTAACTCGAGGGCTTTGAGTGAATTTCCATGCCAGGGCGTGTTCACGGCCGCCGCTGCCGATTATCATGACGTTAATCAATGGAGACGCTCCTTAAACAAGTTTCTTGATTATTGTGTTACAAAAACGATATTATACAAAGCTGTTACGCCGCCTGAGTTTGACAAATCTGAAAAAGCGATTCTCCGACTTGTGTGACGCAGGCGACGTTTTGATACAGCCGTTACGGTTATTTTGTTTCCTGAGTTTCCGGTTTGGGAACTTCAGCGTTCTTGCCGACAAAGAACAGATGTTTCTTTCCGGCGCCTTCTTTGACGTCAACCAGAATCTGATTGCAATCTTTGAATTCGCCTTTGAGCAGTTCTTCCGCCAGCGGGTTTTCGATATTGGATTCAATCGCGCGACGCAGCGGACGAGCGCCGAAATCCAGGTCGCTGCCCTTCTTGATAATAAAATCGCGGGCGTCGTTGGTCAGAACCAGTTCCAGACCCTTTTCCTGGAGTCTGCCGCGAACCTTGTTCAGTTCCAGTTCGACGATCTGTCCCAAATTCTCTTTGGTGAGATGTCGGAAGACGATCAGGTCGTCCAGACGGTTGAGGAATTCCGGTCTGAAGAACTTTTCGCATTCGTCTGTAACGCGGTTTTTCATGCTTTCATACGAGGCGTCGGAATCGGAATCGCCGAACCCGAATGCGGACTCGTTTTTAATCGCGTCTGCGCCTGCGTTGGTCGTCATGATAATAATCGTGTTGCGGAAGTCGATGTTGCGGCCAAAGCTGTCTGTCAAGCGTCCTTCTTCCATCATCTGGAGAAGCATGTTGTAGACGTCTGAATGCGCCTTTTCGATTTCGTCCAGCAAGACGACCGAGTACGGACGATGACGAACCTTTTCCGTCAGCTGACCGCCTTCTTCATAACCAACGTATCCGGGAGGGGCCCCGACCAAACGGCTGACAGTATGCTTTTCCATGTACTCGGACATGTCGATTTGAATCAGCGCGTCTTCGTCTCCGAACATGAACTTCGCCAGCGTCTTCGCCAAAAGCGTTTTTCCAACGCCGGTTGGACCGGCAAAGAGGAAGCAGCCTGTCGGACGCTTCGGGTCTTTCAAGCCGGCGCGAGAACGGCGAACCGCCTCGGAAATCTTTGTAATCGCTTCGTCCTGGCTGATAACGCGTTCATGGAGCTCTTTTTCCATGTTGACCAGTCGGACGGAATCTTCCATCGTCATACGAGTCAGCGGAATGCCGGTCATTTTGGAAATGACGTCTGCAATAACGTCGGAATCGACCGTGCCGCAGATTTCCTTGGATTTCTCTTTCCATTCCTGACCGAGTTCCTTCATTTTCTGACGAATCTTGTCGGCTTTGTCTCGCAGAGCGGCGGCTTTTTCAAAGTCCTGAGCGGCGACCGCAGCGTCTTTTTCAACGCCGATTGCGTCAATTTCCTTTTGCATCTCCTTCAAATCAGGCGGACGCGTGATGAGCTTGAGGTGAATTTTCGCTCCCGCCTCGTCAATGACGTCAATCGCCTTGTCTGGCAGACAGCGACCGGAAATGTAACGGTCAGACAGTTCAACTGCGGACTCGATAGCGTCGTCTGTAAACTTGACGTGATGGTGTTTTTCGTAACGATCCCGAAGTCCCTTGATGATTGCAACCGCTTCTTCTTTGGTTGCCGGGTTGACGATAACGCTTTGGAAACGTCGTTCCAGAGCGGCGTCTTTTTCGACGTATTTACGGTATTCGTCCAGAGTGGTGGCGCCGATGCACTGGATTTCTCCACGTGACAAAGCCGGCTTGAGCACGTTGGACGCATCGATTGCGCCTTCCGCTCCGCCCGCTCCGACGAGAGTGTGCAGTTCGTCAATGAACAGGATGATATTGTGCGCCCGTTTGACCTCGGTCATAATCGCCTTGATTCGCTCTTCAAACTGACCGCGGTATTTTGTACCGGCGACCATCATGGCAAGGTCAAGGACGACAATGCGTTTGTCGGCAAGCAGTTCCGGAACGTTTCCTTCGCAAATGCGCTGCGCCAGTCCTTCGACAATAGCCGTTTTCCCGACGCCCGCTTCGCCCAAAAGAACCGGATTGTTTTTGGTGCGGCGCGCCAAAATCTCCATCGTGCGCTCGATTTCCGTTTCTCGACCGATTACCGGATCCAACTTGTGCGTTCGCGCCAGTTCAGACAAGTCTCGACCAAAACTGTCCAGAGCCGGAGTTTTGGATTTGCTGTTTTTATTGGAACGCTCCGATGAGTCGGATTCATCTGACGAACTGCGATAATTCGACGAATGGGACGGTCCGCCGCCAAATCCGCGTCGTCCGCTGCGAAATGAATCGTCCTCGTCGTCGCCTTCTGAATCGGACTCGCGACCCAGCTGAGCCATAACTTCATCTCGAACGTCTTCCAGCTTCAAGCCAAGGTTCATCAAAACCTGAGCGGCAACGCCTTCGTGTTCGCGAAGCAAACCAAGCAGAAGATGCTCCGTCCCAACGTAGTTATGGTTGAGATTGCGAGCTTCTTCCATTGAATATTCAATGACCTTTTTCGCTCGCGGCGTTTGCGGAAGCTTGCCCATGGTTACCATGTCCGGACCGGACTGGACAACGTTTTCCACCTCCAGGCGGATTTTACGCAAATCAATGCCCAGACTCTTCAAAACGCTGGCAGCGACTCCACTGCCTTCTTTGATCAACCCCAAAAGAATATGTTCCGTTCCAATATATTCATGATTGAAACGCTGAGCTTCCTGATTTGCAAGCTGCATCACCTTACGGGCGCGATCTGTAAACCTTTCGTACATGTAAAATTATCTCCTAATACAGGAATGCCACTGAAAATTGCTATCTAATTAATTATACCGCCTATTATAATATACGAACAACAATTACAAAGGGGGGGAGAAAAAAAGTTTAACATCCATATCTTATATATTTATCTACTTTAACAGAGAAATATATATAAAATATTAACCCCTTTTTGTCTTAATACGGATAAGTGTAAATGCCTGTTCGAGAAATCAAAAAAACAATCGCAGATTCATCCGGCGACAGAACGCCTGAAGGCGCTAAAGAACGGTCAGGGACGCAAGCGTCTTACACAACGCCATGCTCCGCCAAATCTTGCTGAACTTGTTTGATGTGTTCGTTGACGGCAATAAGCTCCCATTTCCACTGCTGAGCCTCAGAAAAATCAATCGTCTCTTTCAGCGCTTTAACGGCTTCTTCCAAACGTCGATTGACGACTAGCAAATCTATCAGCAGCAGCCTGGCGGGCATGTCTTCCGGGTTCTTGTTAAGCAGTTGAACCAGATCGTGCTCGGCTTCAAAGTACCTTCCCTCCAGATAGCGTTTTTGAGCTTCAGGAAAGAGGTCCTCGTTAGACGTTGGGCAGGACGCGTCGCGCGCCTTTTCAATAAAATAAGAAACAATACAGCCGACTATGTACACGCCCAAAAAGCAGCCCAAAATGACGTTGTCCCAAATGACGTCGAACGTTTCCGGCCAGATGTACCGGGTAATAATAACGCCGTCAGCCAGAAACGCCGTTGCCAAAGCCCAAAACAGAGCCGTCCAGGTTCCCCGCTGCGTTAGCTGCGGCAAACCCGGCCAAAGATACGTCGGCAATGGAATTCTGGACTTGGACATGTGTAGGGAGGCAGTAGGCAATAGGCAGTTGTAGGGAGTAGGGAGTAGTAATCGCGAAGCGACCAACGGGAGCGATTATTGGCTCTTCGCGCGGCAGCGCGGACTGGGAGCGGCGCCTCGCCGCCTACTGCCTACTGCCTCTTGCCTAATGCCTTTATTTGCTCATCGTTTCGAGCAGGTCGAGCAGGTTTCGTTTGATTTCTTTTCGGTCGCAAATGACGTCTTCAAACGGCGTCAGGACGCGTTCGCCATGAACGATTCCGATCATCTTGCCGGTTTCTCCCGCCAAGAGGGCTTCTACCGCTCCGACGCCCATCGATGCGCCAAAAAGCCGGTCGCCGTAACAGGGAATTCCGCCGCGGATGATGTGCCCCAGAATAACAACTCGAGACGGGAACGGTTCCGGCCCGATAGCTCTGACGCCTTTTTGGATGTCCAACGCGCCGCCCAATTCGTCTCCTTCCGCGACAACCGCCAGAATGGAGTCCTTCTTGCGTCGTTTGAGCACCATAAGACGCTTGTAAATCGCCTCGTAGGAATCGATAAGTTCCGGAATGCAGACGATTTCCGCGCCGGCGGCAATTGCAGCGCACAACGCCAAATACCCACTCTCGCGTCCCATAACTTCAACGTAGAACATGCGTTCGTGGCTGCTGGCGGTGTCGCGAAGTTTATCCAAAGCTTCAACGGCGGTGTCAACGGCGGTGTCGAACCCGATGGTAATGTCGGTGCCTTTGAGGTCGTTGTCAATCGTGGCGGGACAGCCGATTATCTGTCCGTCCCAGACCTTGGTAAAGTCCAGCGCGCCGCGCAGCGTTCCGTTCCCCCCGATCGTAATCAGAGCGTCGATCTTATGTTTTTTCAGATTTCTCGCCGCCTTTCTTCGTCCTTTGTCCGTCATAAAGGCGTCGCATCGGCTGCTGTACAAAATCGTTCCCCCACGAGACGACAAGCCGGATACGGAACGAATCGGCATGGTTGCTTTGCCGTCGCGATTGATATAGAACTCTTCGTCCAGAAGCCCCTGATAGCCGTGCATAATGCCAATAACTTCATGACCTTCGCTGACCGCCTTGCGAACAACGCCGCGAATACAGCAGTTCATACCAGGCGCGTCGCCGCCGGAACACAGTACGCCAATTCTCATAGCAGGAATCTCCTTATTAAATTAGAAATTAGCAATTAGCAATTAGTAATTTTAGGACGACTTTGCACTATCGTCCTATGTTTATTTTTTCAGGAAATATTAAACCATAAAATAAATAGTTTTGCAATAGCGGTCAAGAGCGTTCAGTCCCCTTATTGACGATTTTTCCATTTTTTATTTAACAGCCCACTCTATAAATATCCAATTGTCTCCCCCCTTGAATTAAATTGAACAGATCGTAATAATAGGTTTTAGGAATTTATTTTACTAACATTAGAAGTTATTAACCGTCATTTTTCACA
>JAZMZV010000064.1:0-5257 GCA_045586185.1 Thermoguttaceae bacterium
TCCAAATGACGATACGGAGCACAATGCGACAAAAACAAACGCTATGATAATATATTGATATTTCATTTGTTTGTGAATTAATGGTTGACGAAAAATACAGATTTTTTACTAATATTATATTTGAATCAAAATTGCAGTCAAGACGTCCGTGAAGAACGCAAAGAATGCATAGTTTTAAAACTTCGCGAACTTTGCGAACTTCGCGTGAGTTTTTTTCCGGGGGCTTACGCGCCCCGGCTCGCCTTTTTCCATATTTTTCCCTTCTCGCTCTGTAGGAACTCTTGAAATTAATTTTTGCTTCGGTTAGAATCACTTGCATAGAAGGCGCATGAAGTTCCATAATCGATTTTGGTTTTCGTCTTGTAATCCTTCCTCAATTTACTTTTAAGGAGCAGTAAAATGTGTGAATCCTGTTGTAGTTCAGACCATAACGACGGCGTATCGCGCCGCGACTTTTTGAAAACCGGGGCGACCGCGGCTGCGATTGCGTCGACGACCATGTCCGGCGTTTTGAGCGCTGAAGATATTAAAGACGTCAGCGAAGAGTTCAAGCCGCTGCCGAAATCCCCGGCGAACGTTACGGTTGCGTTTATGTACCCGCCTCGGGAAGTCGTTGACGCTGGCAAGTTTGAAGACTGGTGGGCTAAAGACGGATGGTCAACCTATCCCGGTCCGTATTACGAACCCTCTGAACGTGAAAAGCAGTTTCGCGCCAAGGTCGAAGAAATCAACGCCAAGCTGGGATTGAACATCACGTATTATCCGACGTTTTATACAAAAGCGGCGGCGGCTCAGTTTGCCGAAAAAATGAAGCAGAGCCAGCCGGACGCGGTATTTCTTTTCTGTTTCTGGAATACGATTCAAGACTGGATTCCCGGCATGTGCGAAAAAATGGAATTGCCGCTGATCGTTTACGTTCCCGTTGGCGGCACTCATCAGCTTCCCAGACCGGCGCTTGCCAACAATCCCAATTTGCTCTATATCCATTCCTTTGAAAACTGGTCGGCGATTGAAGGCGCGCTTCGAGCGGTCAACGCCCATAAAAAACTGTCGCAAAGCCGAATGATTCGCGTTGGAGGATATCCCGAGGAAAAGATTACGGTCCCGTCCTGCTCTAACGTTAACAGACTTAACGTTGAAATTGCTGGCGTCCCGGCGGAAATCTACAATGCGATGTTCGATTCCGTCGCCGATTCCCCGGAACTGCTCGAAATGGCAAAGGCGCTTAAAGCGAAAGCTCTCAAAGTCATTGACGTTGAAGATCAGTACATCAACCACGGAATCCGTTCTTACCTGACCATTCAAGCGCTCAAAAAGCGTTACAACGCCGACGCTGTTACAATTAAATGCCTCATGCTCAAAGAGCGCAAGCCGTGCATTGGCTTTTCGCTGCTCAACAGCGCGCTTTCGCCCTGCGCGTGCGAAGACCAGATGGATTCCCTCATCACGATTATGCTGGGAAATCATCTCCTTGACCGCGGCGGGTTCCTGCACAATCCGGACTTCGACGTGGAACGAAACCAGTACTACGGATCCCACTGCACGACGCCGCTGCAGATGTACCCCTCGTACGAGAACAAGCCGGAATTGCCGTTCTATATCCGTCCGTTTGCTCACATGCTGCCCAAGACCGCGGCGATTGACGGTCGCATGCCGGAAAACGCGCCCGGTCTGATTGCCAAGTTCACCGTCGACGGCATTATTTCCGCCTATACCGGGCGAATCGTCAGCTCTCCGGAGTTCACCCAGGCGGGCGGCTGCACGACCCGATTCAGAATGGACATGGACAAGCTGGATAACGTCTGCGACATGTACCGCGGCCCGCACCCGATTCTGTTCCTGACCGAACCGGAACGAGCGCGCTGGTTCAAGATGTTCGCCCAGCTGTACAAGTACGAATGGAAGGGAAACTGCTAGGGAATTATCAATTTTCAATTAGCAATTAGCAATTACGCAAGCGCGATAAAAAAATACCCCGAGAGTAAACGCTCCCGGGGTTGTTTGTTATAGAAACGATATAGAATCGTCGTTATTTCTTCAGCTTCGCGATAGACTGCTCGACGGCGGTTTTCTGGTCGATGAGGTCTTGCAGGGACTGCTTTTCCTTTTCGATAACGGCGGCGGGGGCTTTGCTGACAAACGCTTCGTTCGACAGTTTCGCCTGTTTGCCTTTGATGAACCCTTCCAGCTTGGCGAGTTCCTTTTCCTGCTTCTTCAGTTCCGCTTCGATGTCGATTAGCCCGGTCAAGTCCATGGAAACTTCCCAGTCAGCGGCGGCGTAGTTGCTCGCCAGGTCGGGGAACTGGGCGTCCGGACCGCAGGAGGTCATTTCCGCCCCAGCCATGGAGGCGAAGTAAGCCGCCATCGGTTCCAACAGTCCTTTGAGTTCCGCAGTGCATTTGAGCGCAAACTGAACCGTGTTTTTCGGCGGGACGTTCTGTCGGGAGCGGATTTCTCGAATGCCGCGCAAGACGTCCTGGAAGACGGCGAACAGGCTTTCGACTTCTCCGTTTTGCCATTCCTTGGGCAGTTCCGGCCACTGAGCGACGCAAGCAAACTGCGTCGGCGTCTGTTGATCGACAATTCCGCGGACAGGCGCGCAGTCATTAAGGACAGCCCAGATTTCCTCGGTAACGTACGGCATAATCGGGTGAAGCAGTCGGGTGATAACGTCCAGAGCGTAAACGAGAACCCGCTGAGCCGTAGCGCGTTGATCCGGGTTGTTCAACCGCGCCTTGACCATTTCCACGTAGAACGAGCAGTATTCGTCCCACGCGAACCCGTACAGAACGCGGATGGCGTCTGAATACTTGAACGTGAGCAGGTTTTGAGTGAACTCTTGAGCGACGGTCGACAGTCGGCTGAGCAGCCAGCGGTCTTCCAGCGTCAGCGACGATTCCTCAACCAGTCCCGGCGTGTATCCTTCCATGTTCATCTGGACGAATCGGCAGGCGTTCCAGAGCTTGTTGCTGAAGTTTCGACCCATTTCAAAGCGTTCGGAAATAACGGCGCCGCGTTTGAGAGCCAGGTCTTCTTCGGACTTCGCCCATTGCGTACGGAAATATTCCTTGCATTTGGGGCATTTGACGCGCGGACGAACGCGGTTTTCCCGCGTCTGCTCAACTCTCGCGCCGCAGTACGGGCATTCGAAGTCAACCGGCAGACGGACGTCCTGATTTTCCGTCGTCAGCCACGCCATTCCGAAACGCAGAGCGTCGGCGCCGAACTTGTCGACAACGTCCAGCGGGTCAACGCCGTTGCCTTTGCTCTTGGACATCGTGTCGCCGAACTTGTCGAGAATTTTCGGGTGAATAAACACGTCGTGGAACGGGACAGTGTTGCAGTTCTGCAAGCTGGTCAAGACCATTCGCGCCACCCACAGGGTAATAATGTCACGCGACGTAATAAGCAAATCAGTCGGATAGAACTTCGCCAGTTCCGGCGTCGCGTCCGGCCATCCCATTGTGGAGTGAGGCCACAAGGCGGACGAGAACCACGTGTCCAAAACGTCCTGATCCTGTACGAGCGTATGACCCGGCACGGCGTTGGCGTCAAGCGTTCCTTCCTGAACGCAAATCCACCACTGGTTGTTGGCGTCGTCGTGCTTCCAGATAACGTCGGTTCGATCGGCGAACGCGGCTTTGAGCTCTTCCTCCGGGCAGTCCTCGCAGTACCAGATCGGGATTTGGTGTCCCCACCACAGCTGACGTCCGATGGGCCAGTCCCGCTTTTCGCTCAGCCAGTCCAGATAACCCTTGGCGTAACGCTCCGGGTGAATCTTGACCCGCCCGTCGATAACAGCGTCCATAGCGGACTGCGACAACTGATCCATGCGGACAAACCACTGATCCGACTGGAACGGTTCAATCGGCGTCTTGGAGCGGTCGGACATGGGCAGCTCAATCTCGCGGTCTTCCACCTTGAGCAGAACGCCCGTCTGTTCCAGTTCCGCCACGACGTTTTCTCTCGCCTGATAAATCGTCTGCCCTTCGTACTTGCCGGCGTTGGCGTTGAGGGAGCCGTCTTTATTGAGAATGTTGATCATGGGCAGCTTGCAGCGGCGACCGACTTCGTAGTCGTTGGGGTCGTGCGCCGGGGTGATTTTCACCGCGCCGGTGCCCAGCTCGGGCTTCGCCCAGATGTCGGCGACGAGTGGGATTTCCCGGTTCTGAATCGGCAGCATGACCATTCTGCCGTCTTTCGCCATTTCCGCCAACGTCGTCAGCAGAGGCAGCAGTTCCACCCGACGTTTCGCCAGGTCTGCCAGCTTCGCTTCAATTTCCGGTTTTTCCTTTTCCGGGGCTTCCGCAAGGTCTTTTGTCCATTGAGCTTCCAACGCATCGTAGATTTTCGCCGGGTTGGGATGGACGGCAACGGCAGTGTCGCCGAGCATGGTTTCCGGTCGGGTCGTGGCGACGGTAACGTATTCCGGTTCGCCCGGCTTCGGGTTGACGACCGGGTATTTCATGTACCAAAAATGACCCTGAACGGTCTCGCTGAACACTTCGTCGTCGCTGACCGCCGTTTGCAGGTTGGTATCCCAGTTGACGAGCTTTTTGCCGCGATAAATCAGATCTTTCTGGAAGAACGTAAAGAACGTGTATCGCACCGCTTTGGCGCAGCGTTCGTCCAGCGTGAACCGTTGACGGCGCCAGTCGCACGACGCGCCCATGCGTTTAAGCTGAGTCGTAATTCGCTTTTCGTACGAGTCTTTCCAGTCCCAGATTCGCTTGACCAGCCCTTCCCGCCCGAGTTCGTGCCGGGTCAGGTTTTCTTCTTCCTTAAGACGCTTTTCGACCATCGCCTGCGTCGCGATGCCGGCGTGGTCTGTGCCGGGCATCCAGAGGGTTTCATAACCCATCATGCGGTGCATACGGATTTGAGCGTCCTGAAGCGTGTTGTTCAAGGCGTGCCCGAGGTGCAGAGCGCCCGTAACGTTCGGCGGCGGAATGACAATCGTATACGGCTTTTTATTGGAGTTCGGTTCGGCGTGAAAACAGCCGTTTTCTTCCCAGATTTTCAGCCAGCGCTCTTCCGCTAACTGAGGTTCAAACTGTTTGGGCAGCTCTTGCATGGCAGGATGATTGGTTAAAGTGAAAAATATAAGTTGCGAGTTGCGAGTTGCGAGTTGCGAGAATAATTCTCTGACGCGACAGCGCTTCCGCATTTTCAATATTTGAGGAATTGTACTATATTTATTTAAAAAGTCAAGATACAGGGGGAGGAATTCTCGGGGGGTGCGGCGCCCATAGGCGCC
>JAZMZV010000065.1:0-2989 GCA_045586185.1 Thermoguttaceae bacterium
GGGAAATCGCTCTTTTCCAGACAAGGAACGCATTTGCAGGAAAAACGGTCGATTTGCTTTCAAATTGAACAGATTCTCGGCGAGCCGCTGTGTTACAACTCGGTCCTGGTCGAGTTCTGCAAAAAGCTGGTCGCGCCCAACCCGGCGGATCGTTTCCAGTCCGCAGACGAAGCTGTTACGTCAGACGCCAACGGCGCCGCAGCCATTTTGCGTCAGCTGGTAAAAATGAACCTCGCCAGCGAGTATTCCAACGACCTCCGCGTTCTGCTGGAAGACCTGTCGGAAATGAACCATGACAATTAGTAACAACGTTCACATGTTGTATGACAATATTATTCAAGGAGAAAACTCATGACTTCATGGAAAGACGCCGTTGATCAAGCGGCTCAACAGTTTGACCGTCCAGACGTCAACCTGAGCAAAAACCTCAGCGCCCAACAGCGTCAGGAAGAGTTTGGAATCATCGCTGACCTGTCCGACAAACAGGTTCGTCAGCAGGCGATCGAAGACGCCAAAGAAATCCTGTACAAACTCGGTCCGAGAGACGACGAACGCAATTCACAATACCGGTAACAGTCCTTTGATCCCATGTCCAGACGCAAACTGACGCCTGTCGAAAAAGCCCGCAGAGAAATCTACTCCGTTTCCTGTCTGGATATTCTCAACCATCAAAACTGGATGGCGAGCGCTCTGGAACAAGCCGAACAGGCGGCGCTGGCTGGCGACGTCCCCGTAGGCGCCGTTATCGTTCGAAACGGAGAGCTTATCGCCGCAGCGGGAAACGGTCGCCAGCGGCTTCAGCGCCCCACAGCTCACGCTGAAATTCTGGCAATCGAGCAAGCCTGCGAAAAACGCGGGACGTGGAACCTGTCAGACTGCGCTCTATATGTAACGCTCGAACCGTGCTGCATGTGCGCCGGAGCGATAATTCAAGCCCGAATCCCGCTGGTCGTCTACGGAGCCGACGACCCCAAAGCCGGCGCGGTGAAATCGCTGTTCTCTCTGCTGAACGACTCAAGACTCAACCATCGCTGCGAAGTCGTCTCTGGAATCCTCGACACCGCCTGCGGGAAAGTACTAACAGATTTCTTTCAGAAAAGAAGAGACGAGAAAGCAAGGGAGTAGGGAGTAGTTTGTAAGCTGCTAGCTATTAGCTACTAGCCATTAGCTTGTGCATTTGTAGTTCTCAGCGTTAATAATTAAAGTCTAAAACTAAAATAACCAAGCTAGAAGCTAGGAGCTAGAAGCTAGCGGCTCCTCGACTATCTCTCCGCTCGAGCGGACGCGTCCGGCATGGGAACCAGATACGGGCGCATGACGTCGAGAGTCTTGGGGCCGATTCCTTCTACCTTGAGCAGTTCGGTTTCGTCAGCAAACGCGCCGCCGAGTTCATTTCTAACCCGGATTATCTCTCGCGCCTTCTGTTCGCCAATGCCGGGAATGAGAGCGAACTCCGTCCACGGCGCGGAATTGAGATCGATTTGCAGCGGCGTTTCGACGTACGGCATTCTGTCGATTTCAATAACCTGATGAGTTACCTGCTCGTACCAGAACATGTACCCGCCCAGCGCGAGCATGGCAATCGTACAGCAAACCGCCAGCGTGATCTGATCCCGATAGCGCAAAATGCCGCGCCACCGATCTTCGACCTTGTAAATCGGCTCGCGCGCGTGCAGCGTCGGCTGGGTTTCCGAAGCGCGATGAGCTATCGCGGCTTCCGATTTCGCAAGTTTCCGGTCAACGCTCGGCGCCGTTTCGACAGAATTTTCTCTTTGTTCACTGTTCATGGCTTCCGCCCCCTTTATTTTAACTCATTTCCTGATATAATAAAGGGGTCTTGAAAATTATTTTTAAGGAAGAATTCCCATGAACAAACCGGATTTTCATCAAACCCGTTGGGACGCGGAAGTCGAACACGATTTTCGCATCCTGCTTGACCTGGCAATCCAGGAAGACGTTCGCGGCAGCGTCGACATCACCACAGACGCGGTCGTTCCGAAAACGGCGCGCGGCAAAGTCGTGCTGTCGTCTCGCGAAGAAGGCGTTTTAGCCGGCATGGCGATGGTTCCCATTATTATGGAATACGCGCCGGACGTCAAATGGACGCCTTTCATGAACGACTCCGACCCGCTTTACCCCGGCTGTAAAATCGGGGCGCTGGAAGGAAACGCCAGACAGATTCTGCATATTGAACGCCCGCTGCTCAACTTTATGAGCCGATTGTGCGGAATCGCTTCTCTGACGCACTTTTACGTCGAATGGGTTGACCTGATCGAAGGGAAAAAGCCGGGCATTTACGACACCCGCAAAACAACCCCCGGCTGGCGTCTGCTGGAAAAGTACGCTATTCAGTGCGGCGGAGGAAAGAACCATCGCTGCGGGCTGTACGATGCAATTCTCATTAAAGACAACCACCTCGCCCTGGCGTGCCCGGAACTCAAACACGACCTGGACGAAGAGACTCTGTTCAATCCGGCAGAAGCCATTTCACGAGCGAAAAAGTACATCGCCGACAAGAACATGCCCGACACGCTCATTGAGCTGGAAGTCGATTCTCTGGAACAGCTTAAGATCGCGTTGCCGCTCAAGCCGGACATTGTTCTGTTAGACAACATGCCGCCCGCCGTTTTACGTCAGGCGGTTGCTATGCGCGACGAGATGGCTCCGGAAGTCGAACTGGAAGCCTCCGGCGGCGTCAACCTCAAAACAATCGGAAAGATTGCAGCGACGGGCGTCGAACGAATCAGCGTCGGATCGCTGACTCACGCCGCCAGTTCGCTCGACATCGGCTTGGACTGGGAACCGGTGAATTAAGTTAGGAGTGAGGAGTGAGGAGTGAGGAGTTACGCAAGCGGCGGCGAGGCGCCGCTCCCGATCCGCGCTGCCGCGCGACACGTATTATAATCGCTCCCGTTGGTCGCTTACGTTTTCTTGACTAAAGTTTTTTGGAAAGGGGAGTTTGAGGGGAAGAACCTTTTTTTCAAAAAAG
>JAZMZV010000066.1:0-5890 GCA_045586185.1 Thermoguttaceae bacterium
ATCTAAAGTTAGTTCCTTCATCGTTTAAGTGCGCATCCACATGGAAAACACGATATCCAGGCTGTTCTACTTCAAAAATAGACTGATTTCCCATATATTCATCATACTGAACAACAAAATATTCTGAATAAATAACATAAAATAAAGATAGGAAGATATAAGGGATGGCAGTCCCTTTTTTATTTCTGCTCTTGACCAAATACGCAAAATTGATACAATAGGAAAAACATGATGCGAGATTATCCTTGTACGATTTAGAATCCTGTTTCTCCTGGAGTGGGTATTCTGTTGAACATAATGGGGGCGTTTCTCGTAACTGATAATTGTAATTATTAGTTCTACTATAACAATACACAACCTTTAACAAAATCATGGCTAAGGAAGCAGTAACTGGAGCTGCGGCGTTGGAAGCGGCTCGACGAGAAAAGATGCGGCGTCTGGAAGAATTGGGCATCGACCCGTGGGGTCAGCGCTACGACGGCGCGATGCCGATTGCAGAAATCCGCGCTCGAGAATCGGAAATTATCGAAGTCCCTTCTCAGGAAGAGGGCAAGCCGGCGGAACATCACGGACCGCAAGTCAACGCGGCGGGACGCATTATTCTTATGCGCCCGTCCGGGAAAGTCATTTGGCTTAACATTCAGGATAAAACCGGACGCATCCAGGTCATGATTGGCAAATCTCAGATTGGGGAAGAGAATTTCCCTGTCGCCAAGTGCTTTGACCTGGGCGACATCATCGGCGTTGAGGGCGAATTCGTCAAAACCCGCACCGGCGAACTGACGATTTTTGCTTCCAAGATTACGTTCCTGACGAAATGCCTGACGCCGCCGCCGGAGAAGTTCCACGGCATGACGGACCCGGAACTGTGCCAGCGTCAGCGATACGTAGACCTCATCTACGGCGAAGGGACAATGGAACGCTTCCTGCGCCGCAGCGCGATTCTCAAGTCTTTGCGTCAAACTCTTGATGAAGAAGGATTTACGGAAGTCGAAGGTCCGACTCTGCACGCGATTGCCGGCGGCGCCGCGGCTCGTCCGTTTGTAACACATCACAACGCGCTGGACATCGACCTGTACATGCGAATTGCTTTGGAACTCCATCTGAAGCGGCTTCTGGTCGGCGGCATGGAACGCGTTTATGAAATCGGCCGAGTCTACCGCAACGAGGGCATCGACATTCGCCACAATCCGGAGTTCACGCTGACGGAAATCTATCAGGCGTACGGCAACTACGAAACCATGATGGACTTGACGGAAAAGATTATCGTCAACGCCATTAAAGCGACCGGACAGAGCTTTGTTTTGCCGTGGAAAGACGGCACGATTGACTTCACGCCGCCGTTTGCGCGCCGTAAATATTTGGACTTGGTCAAGGAAGCGACCGGCGTTGACCCGGCTGATACTGCGGCGATGGCTCAGTATGCCGCCTCGATTGGCTTGGAAACGGCTGGCAAGCACCCGGACGTCATTCTCAACGAAGTTTTCGAGGAAAAAGTCGAACCGATGCTCGATCAGCCGACGTTCGTCTATGATTACCCGGCGTCAATTTGCCCGCTGACCAAGCGCAAGCGATCCAACCCGGCTATTGCCGAGCGTTTTGAAATGTTCGTCAAGAGCATGGAACTGGCAAACGCCTATACGGAACTCAACGACCCGGACTTGCAGGAAAAGCTGTTTTCGCAGCAGCTGGAAGGTCTTCCAGAAGAAGAATCGATGGCGAAAATGGACAACGACTTCATTCGCGCCTTGCGAAACGGCATGCCGCCCGCCGGCGGTTTGGGAATCGGCATTGACCGTCTTGTCATGCTGTTGACCAACTCGCAGTCCATCCGCGACATTATCCTTTTCCCGCTCCTTCGTCCAGAATGAGAACTAGTAGCTTTTAGCCCCTAGCTCCTAGCCCCTAGCTTTTTGATTTTATTTCAGTCTTTAAAAGCTGACGCTAAGAACTACAAGCTCCCAAGCTAACAGCTAGGAGCTAATAGCTTATAACTCGCAACTCGTAACTCGCAACTCGCAACTTAATATGTACAAGCTCAAGCTTTGCCTTCGCTATCTGAGAACCCGAATCCTGTTGGTGTTCACAGCGCTGAGTATAACCATCGGCGTCTGTGTGATGATAGTTGTCAATGGCGTCATGGCGGGTTTTTCGCATGAAATGCGCGATCGCATGCACGGCGTTCTGTCTGATGTAACGCTGGACTCATGGAGCGCCAGCGGCTTCCCAGACGCTCAGCTGCACATGGAACGCATTCGCAAAGTTTGCGGCGATAAAATCGCTTCTATGACCCCGTTGTGTCAGACGCAAGGGCTTGTCTCCTTTCAACTTGGGCAGGAATGGATTCATCAGCCGGTGTTTATTATCGGCATTGACCCCAACGGGGAAAATGAAACCAAAGATTTCGGTCAGTATTTTCAGCACCCCCTCAACCGGCAAAAGCTGAGTTTTGAATTGCGGGAAGACGGTTACGAAAAATCGTCCGATCCGGAACATCCTCGAATGGTTCTCAAAGACGCGGGTTGGAAGTATCGACGCAATCTCGCTCCGCCGATTGACGTTGTTCGAGAACCGATAACCGACCCAGCCGGGGAACTTGACAGAATCAACGCTCAGGAACAGGCGTCTGAACCGCAGGATACAATGCCGTCTTTGCCGGGGGCGCCGCCGCAGGAAAATTCCCAGCCGGAAACCTCGGATACGACGCCTTCTTTGCCGGGGCTTCCTCCGCTTTCGGAAGATGAACAAGACCCCAATCCTGTTCCAGACGTCCCCTCAGTTCCCGACATTCCCCCGGTTCCAGAGATTCAAGGCTCAGACGTTTCGGAAATGCCGGAATCCATTGTTCCCAAAGAACAAGCTTCTGTCCCGCCAGCAGAGCAGGACGAAGAGCTCAAGGCGTTTCCCAGCCCTCATAACGAATTGGATCCGGAGGCGGTGCGAACAATTTCCGGCAAAAAAGCCGTCAAAGTTCAGGCGAATTATCCGCCGGCGTCTGACGCTCAATCGGGCGCCCCCGCAGACGGCGTGGTTGTTATCCCGGATTTGCCGTCAGACCCTCACGCAGAAAATGAGGCTTTGGAACGGGAAGCTGCACAGCAGACGCCTTTGCCGATGCAGGCTCAGCCCAGTAATTTAGGTTCCGATGAAGAAAGCAGTCCTGCGTTAACGTCTCAAAACGACGCCGGCGCCAGCGACCCGTTTAATCAGTTCCGCAAACCGGAAAACGTTCGCGTTTTTGATCCGCGCAAGGAACAGCATACCGGTTTGATTATGGGAATTTCGCTGGCGTCAATCCGAACGGAAGACGGGGAAGAAAAGTTCTTCTGCTGGCCGGGTAAAGACGTCAAACTGACAATGGCTAGCGCCTCCATGCCGCCCAAGGGAATTACCGACAACTTTACCGTTGTTGACATCTACGAAAGCAAAATGAGCGAATTTGATTCCCAGTTTGTTTTTATTCCTCTGGACGCCATGCAGCGTTTGCGTTCCATGTTTGACCCGATTTCCAACAAGGGCATGGTTAACTCGATTCGAATCAAGCTCAAAGATGAAAAAGACGGACCGATGGTTCGGGATTTGCTCAAAAAGGAATTCAATTCACCAGATCGCGAACTGTACAAAATCCAAACATGGCAGGATCAGCGCAGCAACCTTTTGGCGGCTGTTGAAATGGAACGATCCGTTATGAACGTTTTGCTGTTTTTGATTATCGCCGTTTGCGGTTTTTCCATCATGACCATCTTTTTGATGATTGTTTCGGAAAAGGTCAAAGACATCGGCATTCTTCGCGCTCTGGGCGCGTCGTCGCCGGGAATCATGTTTGTATTTTTGAATTATGGACTCATGCTGGGCGTTGTCGGTTCGGTATTGGGCGTAATATGCGGACTGCTGTTCCTGGACAATATCAACCCCATTGCAGACTTTTTGTCGAGTGTAACAGGGCGTCCTGTATTTCCTCCAGACATTTATTATTTTTACCAGATTCCCACATGCGTTGAAATCCAGACAATCGTATGGATTGTAATTGGAACGATTGCTGTAACAGTATTAGCCAGCGTGTTCCCCGCCTGGCGCGCCGCGTCAATGCAGCCGGTAGAAACGCTGAGAAGTTAAAAGAAAGGGAATAGGGAGCTGGGAATAGGGAATAGTTTTAATTCCCCATTTCCTGTCCCCTATTCCCTACTCCCCATTCCCTATTCCCTAAAATATGAACGAACAGGAAAAGCTGGAAAGACTGATGGAATATTCACGCCAATTGGCGCAGCAAAACGCTTCGAACGGAAATTCGTCCGAAACGTCTTCTGCGTCGTCGGCTATTGATTTGGATTTGTCCGATTTGTCCAGCAAGTCCGGCGATTTGTCGCCCAGCGCTTCCTCAAGCTTGACGTCTGACCCAACGTCTGCGCCTGAGATCTCCATGCCGAATCTGACAGCGGATTGGGATTCCATCTGGAACTCAGGCAGATTGGGAAAGACTCAAACTTCGTCCGGGGCAAGTTCGTCGAATTTCAGGGATTATGATTTGACGTCCAATCAAACGCTGTATTCTTCCCCCTCAAATTCCAATACTTCCCGTACGGCGTCGGAAGGCATGAGACCGCGTTCATCCAATTCATCTGAGAATAAATCCAGAACGTCTGACGTCGACGACGACCAGTACAATTGGACTCGAACCCGGTCAACGCTTCGCGCCGCCAAAGGAGCCGTCGAATCTTACGAACGTTCGCTGAACAATCCAAACGATTTCAATTCAGACAACGATTCGAAATATCTCAAGCCGATTGATGAAATTATGAAGCAAAACGCCGGAGACGAAGACGATGATTCAACCTCCGGGAACGAAACTGGAAAACCGGTTCGATTTACAGCAAACGACTTTATCGGAACCAGAGCTTCCGGTTCAAATTCGTCAGAGAATTCGTCCCGTTCTGCGTCCAGAATTTCAGGAACAATGAAACCGACAAACGCCCAGTTAAATCAAGAGGCTTCAGCCTTTAGCGTAAACAGTCGCAACAGACAGTCCGAGCCGGCTCCGTTTGAACCGAAGCCTTCCAGGTCAGACGTTTTATTGCCATCACAAAAAGTCATTGTTTCGGTCAAGCATTTGCACAAGAGCTTTACCCGCGGCGGAATTACCATCCCTGTCTTGCAAGACCTTTCGCTGGACATTGCTCGGGGAGAATTCACCGCAATTATCGGACAAAGCGGGTCGGGGAAATCCACGCTTCTCAACGCGATTGGCTTGCTGTGCAATATAGACGCTGGCGAGATTTTTTATGAAGGCAAGCGCATCGACAACCTCTTTGCGTGGCAAAAAGATAAATTCCGCAACCTCGACCTGGGGTTGGTATTCCAGTTTTATCATCTCTTGCCGGAGTTTACGATGCTGGAAAACATCCTCATGCCGGTTATGGTTCGATTTTCTGCTATGCAATGGTTTATGCAAAAGCGAAAATATCGACTTCGCGCCATGGAGCTGATTCACAAAGTTGGTTTGGAACACCGCGTCAACCACAAGCCGCGCGAGCTGTCCGGCGGAGAAATGCAGCGCGCCGCGATTGCCCGCGCCCTGATTACGTCTCCCAAACTGCTTTTGGCGGACGAACCGACTGGCAACCTCGACCAGAAAACCGGTCGGGAAATACTCGAACTGCTTTATTCGCTTCAGCGGGACGAGAAACTGACCATCCTCATGGTTACTCACGACCCGACTATTGCCCGAGAAGCGGACAGAATGTACAAACTTTCTGAAGGAAAGTTGTTATAATAGAGGGGACAGGAAATAGGAAATAGGGAATAGGGAATAGATTTTCGCCTGCGGCGAATTTAATAACTACTCCCTATTCCCCACTCCCTATTCCCCACTCCCTATTCCCCACTCCCTATT
>JAZMZV010000067.1:0-20957 GCA_045586185.1 Thermoguttaceae bacterium
TGGTAGGACGCAGATCCGTCTTCTGAAGGAATTACACCTTTGGACTCTCGTCATTATCGGGTATTACCTGCAGTTTCCCGCAGCTATCCCCGTCCAGAAGGTAGGTGTCTACGCGTTACTATCCCTTTCGCCACTGATCGGAGGAGCAAGCTCCCCTTCACCGTACGACTTGCATGCCTAATCCATGCCGCCAACGTTCATTCTGAGCCAGGATCAAACCCTTCAATTAAAATATTTGGTTGGAAAGAACTTGCATTCTCTCCTATTATAATCGTGTTGACCCTGCGCTGCCAATAAGTTCGGTTACTTATTGGTCTTGCAGGTTATTGAGCTTTTCAAGCTCACAACTTGCTCACAAAGGAAAAAACAAGAGACTATCTCTTATTCATCTTTAAGGTACAATGTCTGTTCCGCCAAATTGTCAAAGGTCATTTGTCGCTTGACGACGTCTGTCGCACAAACAACGCGCCAAATATACCAGATTTCAGAAAGCCGTCAATGGGGTAGAGAGAAAATTTTTGGAAAATTTTTAAAAATTCTTAATTTGAGCGGCCGCGAATTAAGGTTTGTTGTATCGCAGGCGGTAGAAGAAGTTGACAATAGCGTCGCACGCCATGTCGGAACCGTGGGTTCCTTTGCCTTCTTTGACGTCGTGAGCGCCGTGATCGGGGCTGAAAACGGAGACGTAATTCTTATCCGCCCAAGCCTGGTCGGCGACTTCAACCAACTCTGTATAATAGCGAATCGAGTCTTTCATCGCCTCAAGCGACTTCTCGGCAAAAACGCCGTTAGCGTGCATGGTCGAATCGTAATTGCCGTCGTAACAGACGATTAAATCGTAGTTGTTTTCCTGAATCAGCTTTTTGGCGGTCGCCACGGATTCTTCCGAATTCTTCGTTGTGTAGAAGTCCGCCTGATGTCCGCGGAAAATAAGGTCGATGCTGCAGTTCTTCTCCGCGATCACGGCGCATTTCTTCCCCGCTTTGGAAAAGGCGTCAAACAGTGTTTCGACTTTAATCGGATTGGGATTGTACTTGTCTTTGTACTGGCGAATGCCGTGAACCTCGGGCGGACATCCGGTAAAAATCGCACCGAAGCAGACAGGAGTTACGCTCGGCAGGACGTTGGCAGACGTTACAACGTACGTTGAGAGGTCATAAACAGGTTTCCAGTCCTCTTGGTATTTGTCAACGATGAATTTCCCAGTTGCGTCCGGACAGAAGATAAGAACCTTTTCCATCGTCGGCTTGCTTTTCGCTGCCGTGCGGATAAACCCGATCGGCTGAGCGACACAGTCCGGCGAAGGCGAGACGCCGCACAGAGCGCAAATCGTCGGCGTTAACTGAGCGGACGAGTACGCTATACCGTGTTTGTTCATTAAAACCGTCAAACCGTTTTCAGCGTCTTGAGCCAACACCGGAACGGCGAGAAGGAGAGTCAGAATTAAAGTCAGGAAATGTTTCATGATAGTTGCGAGTTGTGAGCGATAGTGATTAGTGATAAGTTTTTAGTGGTTAGTGGTTAGGACGCAAGCGTTAATCTAACTTACCACTTACCACTTTCCACTTACCACTAACTATTGCCTACTGCCTCTTGCCTACTGCCTATTCGCAGCTTCCGATAATCTCTTTAACGGAGTTGGCGCCGAGGACGTCCAAGGCGGCGGGAAGGGCGTCGACAATTTCCATCGTCGCGGTGGGACGATAGAAGTTTGCGGTGCCGACTTCAAACGCCGTTGCGCCGGCAACGAGAAATTCCATGGCGTCGTCGATGGTTTCGATCCCGCCGATTCCGATAACCGGAATTGTAACAGCGTGAGCGACCTGATAAACCATTCTCAGCGCGATCGGTTTGATTGCCGGGCCGCTCAAGCCGCCCATGCGGTTGCCCAAGCGCGGTCGGCGATTCTTCCAGTCGATTGCCATGCCCAAAACTGTGTTGATTAAACAGACAGCGTCCGCGCCGCCGTTTTGAGCCGCTTTGGCAATCACGGTTATGTCGGACACGTTGGGCGTCAGTTTGACAAACAGCGGCATGGAAATTGCTTTTCGAACGGACGAAACCAGCTTTTCGCACAACGCCGGGTCTTTACCAAAGTCCGTCCCATGAGCGACGTTTGGACAGGAGATGTTCATCTCAAAGGCGACGATAGAACCTTTTGAGGGAGTAGGGAGTAGGGAGTAGGGAGGCGGCGAGGCGCCGCTGCCAGTCCGCGCTGCCGCGCGATTGCCCAAAACAGCTCCCGTTGGTCGCTTTGATAAATCTTCACTATTCCCTATTCCCCATTCTCTAACCCCTAACTCCAGACTCTGAGCCATGGAGACGTAATCGTCGGCGTTTTCTCCTGCAAAAGAAATAACGACAGGGCAGGGCAGACTTTGATAGTACGGCAGTTTGGACGTCAGGAAGGATTCCAGCCCGTCGTTGTCCAGCCCGATGGCGTTGAGCAGTCCCGCCGTCGTTTCGACCGTTCTGGGGGGAGCGTTGCCCTGCCGCGGCGCCCGAGTTATTGTTTTTGGAACGACTGCTCCGAGTTTGGAAATATCCACCAAATCCGTCGCCTCTTTGACGTTTCCAAAAGCGCCGGACGCCGTCATGACCGGATTTTTTAATGTGACAGAACCGATTGATACTGATAGATCTTTCATAATCGTTGCGAGTAGCAAAGGGATGAAAGGCGGTAATGAAGTGAGCGAAGCGAACGGAATTACGCATTCGCCGCTAGGCGAACTTAATATCCTGTTCAATTTATGGTTCGCCTTCGGCGAACTGCGTAACTACGCTCCCGTTGGTCGCTCCGTTACCGCCTTTCATTTATTACTCATTATTCAATAAACACTCCGTAGGCTCGGAATTTGGCATAACGCTGTTCAACCAAAACGTCCGGCTTGATTCGCTGGAGTTCTCGGAGCGTGTTTTTCAAATACAGTTTTAAGTTGGACGCCATAACAGGCGCGTCGCGATGGGCGCCGCCAAGCGGTTCAGGAATGACAGCGTCAATTACCTTGAGGCGCATGAGGTCTTTGGCGGTCATTTTGAGGGCTTGCGCCGCTTCCTGTTTGAACTCGCCGCTTTTCCATAAGATTCCCGCGCAGCCTTCCGGACTAATCACAGAATAATACGAGTTTTCCAGCATGGCGATTCTGTCTCCGACGCCAATAGCCAGCGCGCCGCCAGACCCGCCTTCGCCAATCACGACGCAAATAATCGGCGTTGCCAGCTGGGACATGAGGAACATGGACTCGGCAATAACCCACGCCTGACCGCGCTCTTCAGCGTCGATTCCCGGCCATGCGCCTGGCGTGTCGATAAAGCAAATAATCGGCATGTGGAACTTCGCCGCCATTTTCATGTTTCGCATTGCTTTGCGATACCCTTCCGGGTGCGGACATCCAAACGAACAGGCGTTTTTCTCTGCGATGCCGCGTCCTTTGTGCTGACCGATAACCATCACCTTTTGACCGTCCAGCTTCGCCCAGCCGGTTTTAATCGCATGGTCGTCGCCGAAAAAACGGTCTCCATGAAGTTCAACAAACTCGTCAAAACAGAGGTTTATATAGTCGCCCGCCAAAGGTCTGTCCTGATGGCGGGACGTTTCCACCGTTTCCCACGGCGTCAAATTGGCGTAGACGTTCTTTTTCAGTTCGATTAATTCGCGGCGAAGACGGGTGAGCGTCTCTTTCATTTCCGGAGAGGAAGCCGCTTTTTCGTTCAGCTCGCTGATTTGCGATTCCAGTTCATAAATAGGACGTTCAAACGACAGGCAAAATTCGGGAATAGTCATGGGAGTAAACAATTAGCAATTGTCAATTATCAATTAGCAATTATTGAGGCGCTTTGCGTAATTGCTAATTGCAAATTGCTAATTGCTAATTTTCCAGTGGTTTTAATGGTGTGTGAATAAAAAATTTGATTTTATTTAACGTTTCGAGCAGTTCCGACATGGACTTGAATCGGTTGTCGGGATTTTTGCACATCATTTTACGAATAACGTCGTTAAACGGCTTTGAAACGTTTCCGTTTTGTTCAATCACGTTGGGGATAGGACCGGTTAAATGAAGCTGAAGGACTTCGTCTCGACCTCCAACGTATGGCGGACGCCCGGAAAGCAGTTCAAAAAACGTGCAGCCCAGGCTGTACATGTCCGCGCGCGTATCCAAAGTCGGCAGCGCCCGAATCTGTTCCGGCGACATGTAACTGCGAGTTCCCTGAATCTTTTGCTTGCCTCGAAACATCGACGCAAAAAAGCCGACGTTTAACGCGATGGCAAAGTCGATCAGACGAACTTCGTTGTTTGCGTTAAGCATAAAGTTGGACGGTTTGACGTCCCGATGAACGTAGCCTTTTTTATGCACGTCCGCCAAGGCTTGAACCATCTGAGGGATGACGTCCGGAAGACGCCAACCCAGGTGCTTAAACCCGCCTTCGAGCTGTTTTTTGAGGCTCACGCCGGTAAACCATTCCAACGCCAAAAAGGGATCGCCGCGGCTGTCCGTTGCAAACTCAATCGGCGTAAGGCAAAGCTTCGACTTGAGCTTGATGCCGACAGCGTACTCATTTTTGAGGAGTTCGATTTCTTCGGCAACTCGACGCCGTTCCGGCAGCAGACGCTTGAGCGCTACAAACTGACCCGTCTGAGGGTTTTGCGCCTGCCACAACTGGCACGACTGCCCGGTGTTTATCAACTTCACCAAACAGTACGAGCCAACGAACGACTTCGTAAGTTTATTTCCTGAACTCATTTATATTATCGGTTGCTCCGTTTCAACGCCGAAACTCGCATGAACCCTGCTCAGACGAATAATCTACAGCAGAATCCTGGAGTGTAATCCTATCATCGACATTTCAACTGTATAATTTAAAAACGTCTCTTTATACTCCCTATATTTTAAACTAAATTTCTTTTTGTGCAAGTAAACGCAACCCATATTTTGAAAGAAATTTAAGAAAATAAGTTAAAATAGAGAATTTATTGTCATTGTAGTGGTAAGTTGACCACGGATTATTGTCATATTTTTATTTCTTTTATAGCAAGTTTATCCAATCTTCCATTTTTATCTCGTCCTATATAGGAATTTGGGAAATACACATAAAAATTTCTGAAAAAATCGATTTTTACTCTGGATTTGAAAAATTGATATTGCACCAAATGGCGTTTGAGGGTAAAGTACCACAAGCGCATTTTGGCGCCGCCATGGCTATTGGTAAACAGATGAACATATCAGTCCTGATTGTTTGCGCCTGGTCCGCGCCGGTCAGGATTTTATTCCAAGCCATCGTTAACTCACGCAAATCACAAAACAATTTCAATTTACAACCCCTTCGGAGAACATCGCCATGAGTATTTTTTCGCTGTTTAAAAACAATCGCCGCTCAACCGCTCGCAACTTCAAACGAACGCTTCAGTTGGAATCGTTGGAAGAACGTCAGCTGCTGACCGTCGCTATGGATTTGGTTTTGGATCCGTCAGACATCAACATTTCCGGTCAGCTCGCTCCCGCCATGGCGGACGAACCGGTTGTCTGGGACGAATCCTGGGAAACGCCGTCGCTGGTTGTAACCACGACAGAGTCCACCGTTGACGAGACGGACGGCTTGATTTCTCTCCAGGAAGCGCTTTCCTACGCGAACACGACTTTCGACATGCCGGAGCCGGAAGAAGACATTACGCTCGGTCCGCTGACGCTTGTCGATCTTTCCCAAGACACGCTGGGCGAGCTGGCAGACGGTCAGAGCGATTACGTGTTCAATATTGACGAAGTCGTTACTCTGGACAACAATCTGAACATTCGCGCCAACGGCATTTCCGTCGTTTTGAACCTGACCGGCGACGGCTCGTTTGACGAAACCAACGGAACGCTCAAGCTGACGACTCGCAACGGCGGACGCATTCAGCTCGTTCAAGACGGCGAAACGCTCTACGACAGCGCGTGGGAATTCCGCGGCATGACCGACGCGATTGAAATCAACACGACCGACGACGTACTTGACGATTTCGACAACACCGACGGCGTCATTTCCCTGCGTGAAGCGATGGACAACTACTCAGGCTTGACCTATCGCGAATACGCCGAAGGAAACTCGTATAAAACGCTGGCGCAAGCCTTTGAATTTGTCGGCAACGAAGAAGGCGACGAGTTCGTCATGCAGGACAGCCTGTATTTCGGCGAGTACACCGTCCTTGACGGAAACGGCATCGTCATCACTTCCGATTACAACTACGGAATTGTCGTCGATTCGTTTGTTACGCTGGAAAATCTGACGCTCTCTGGCGTTGAACTTTATGTAACAGAAAACGGAGTCCTGTCAACGGACAACGTCGAACTGAACAACCTCGACGTTATCAACAAAGGTTCTTTGAGCCTGACGGGCGTTACGTTCACCGGCGATTTCGGCTTCGCTCCGGATGACAACTACGGCAACGACAACACGTACGCTCTGATTGTCAACGAAGGATACCTGTATCTGGAAGACTGCACGTTCGAAAACATTTGGTTTGACTTCAGCGCGTACGAATTTGAAGATTACGACGACGCGAATCTCAACGTTACAATTGCCGCTGTCGCCAACCTCGGCGGTGTGACGGAAATCGTCAACAGCCGATTCGTCAACAACACTGTTACTGTCAACGCCGTTCACGGAGACGTCGACGCAACCTTTGCCGTCGTCTATACGGAAGGCAACGGCGAAGAAACCTCCGGTCGGACGACTGTCTCCCGCACCGTCATTGCGGAAAACACGCTTGACGCCTACTCCAAGCACGGCGACGTCAGCGCGACCATTGCCGGAATTTACGCCGACAACGCTACGACCGTTTTGTTCTCAACGCTCATTTACGGTCAGGAAGCGACTGCCGCGACGAAATACGGCGACGTCAATTCTCAGGACGACAATTACACAGGTCTGTCCGCTGAAGCAACCGGTCTGACCGCCCGCTGGGAAGACACGTTCATTGTCAACTCGACGATTCTCGACACGATTTCCCTCTATCGTTCTGAAGGATACGTCGTCAACACGATTTACAACGAAACGGACTTCGTTCGCAGCGGATTTTACTTCGACGATGAAGAGGGTTACAACTACAACCTGACGACTCTGGAAGACTGGACGGAAATCTTCCCGTTCTGGGACGCCGAAGAAGGAACGTTCACCGACGGCAACTACAAGATTTACGCTGACAACGTCAATATCGTCGACGCTGGCAAGAACGATTTCGTCAACGACTACACTTCCCGGTTCCTGCTGGTTGACATGTCCCTTGACCTGCCGGGCGGCGACCGCATTATCAACGACGTTGTCGATATCGGCGCAGTTGAATCAGATGCAGTTCGCCTCAACGAAGAATCGCTCGCACCGTCCGCGCTGGCTCAGCCCGACGAAGCCGGTTTGACCGCAATCGATTTCTCTTGGGGTTCCGAAGAAATTCAAAGCGACCTGGTTACGTACAAGGTTCGCTACAAGCTCGCCTCTGACGCTGACGAAGACGCCAACTGGACGGTTATCGACACGCCGTTCAACATGAACAATCTGCCGGACGGCGTTACCTACGACGCTGACACGATGCGTTACACCTGGACCGTCGAAGGTCTGGAACCGGGCAGAACGCTGTACGACTTCGCCGTCTTCGGCATTGGCGACAGAATCGACTATCTGGATTCCGCCGATTGGGTTTCGACTCAGGAAACCACCCGCGAACAGATCTGGACGCCCAAGTACCCGCAAGCCGCTCCGCAGTCTGAAACGGCTATCACAATCACGTGGGTTACCGACCCGCGCGCTGTCGCGTACGAAATCGTTTACTATCCCACCGACGACCCCGAGGCTGTTACAACTCTGTACGTTGAACCGGGCGACGGCGGCGTTACCCTTTCCGAAAAGAAGGGCGTTTGGGGCGCGGCTTACACGATCAATGGCTTGGAAGAAAGCGTTGGATACACGATTAACTGGCGTTCTTTGAGCGAATACGGATACACCGGCGAAGGCGACGATTACCTGCTCAACTCCGATTGGGTTACCGCTGTTACATCCACCAAGACCGTTCTCGACATCCCGGTTATCAACGACGAATTCGAGAACTCGCTGACCACCCTCGACATCAGCTGGACCGAATCCGACGGCGCGTCCCGTTACGTTATCGAGATGATTGTCGCGCCCGATCCCACCGTTGGACCGGACTGGACGGACGCTCAGGTTTTCTACTCTGACGACAACACGCTCGGCGTTACCGGCTTGGACGAAGCGACGGAATACCTCTTCCGCGTCAAGGCGACGGGCAACTCTCGTCTGTACGTCGATTCCGACTGGAGCGACCCCAAGGCGTTCTCCACGCTCATTCAGCTCGACGCTCCCGAACTGGACGTTACATCCGTCTTTGTAACAGAATTCACCACTGACACGCTCGAAGTTTCCTGGACGCTGCCGGATGAAGCGATTGACTATACGCTCTACATGTTTGACGGCTCCGATTTCGTCGAACTGACCGAAGACAACTTCCCGGAACTGGGCTTGGAATTCGACGGCGATTCCGTTATCATTTCCGGCTTGGACGCGTCCACAGAGTACACGTTCCAGATTATCGCTGTGGGCGAAGAACAGGTTTACGCTCCTTCCAGCGCCACTGCGACCGGCGTTACGCCGACAGCCGTTGACGCCCCGGTTCTTCAGTGGGAAGACAACCTGGACGGCACAGCAGTCGTTTCCTGGGACGACGTTGAACACGCTGTTGAATACGTTGTCGACGGCGACGCTCAGGACGAAACCTGGCTCACAACGGACGAAATCGCAACGGACATCTCCACGACCATTACCGTCTACGCCCGCGGCGATCAGAGCGAAAATTACGCCAGTTCCGACACCGCTTCTTTGACGCTCCAGCGTCTGGAAGCTCCGGAAAATCTGGAAGCGGCTCCGGTCAACGACGGAGTTAACGGATCCACTCAAATCGTCGTTACATGGGACGCTGTCGATAACGACTGGGTTACCGGCTATCGCTTGGGCGTTCTGCTCGGCAACGATTGGACTTACTTCACCACCGACGCTACCGAATACACTGTTACAAACCTCACGCCGGGTACAGGCTACACGTTCATCGTTCAGACGCTGTCCGAATCCGGCAACGCGGGCGGCATGCTCGTTTCGGAATTCTCCGACGCTGCCGACGCCACGACCAAGGAAGCCCCGTACGCGCCGACTACTCTCATTGCCGACGCCACCGGCTTGCATCAGATTGAACTGACCTGGCAGGAAGCCGCCGACGCGGACGACACCTACTGGTACGTTATCGAAGCCTACACGGCTGACGACGACGCTCTGTTTGCCGTCAAGGGTCAGGACGAATCCATTACCGTCGAGTCCTTCCTGTTCACCGGTCTGGACGAAGACACCACGTACTACTTCAAGATTTACGCTTTCAGCTCTGATGCCGATACGTTTGAAGGCTCCTCCGCCGCTGTCGATTCCAACGAAGACACGACCTGGATTCAGCTGCTCACTCCGGAACTGGAACTGGGCGCGATTTCCATGAGTTCAATCGAACTGGTCTGGACGGACGCCAACGATTCCGCCGACGTCGACGCCTATCGCATTTCCTATACGACCGACACGAACGACGGCGAAACCGTTATCTTCGTTGACGCCGACGAAACCAGCTGCATCGTTACCGGCTTGACTTCCGGCACTCAGTACACGTTCAGCATTCAAGCGCTGGGAATTGACGACCGATCCGTCGATTCCGGCATTGACACGCTCGACCCGATTTACACCAACGATCAGCTGGCTCAGCCCGCCAACGCCGACGCTGTTGGAACCAGCACAACGTCAATTCTGGTAACGTGGGACGCTGTCGACGGCGCGGAATTCGGCTATACAGTAACCTGTGACACGCTGCCGCAAGGCGCTTCAATCGTTGTCAACAACGCCGCCTGCACCGCAACCGTTACCGGCTTGAACAGCGACACGCTTTACGAATTCGAGATTTACGCCAACGGCGGCACGACCGCTGACGGACGCGTCCTGCTGCAAAGCGACAGCGCCGACGCAGAAGCCCAAACCTGGCGCAAGCTCACGATTCAGTCTCTGGCTGCCGACGTCGAAGAAACGACTGTTACAGTCAGCTGGGTCAGCCCGGAAGGCGACCTGCCGTACGTCGATTACTACGTCTGGCAGTATCGCGCCACCGGTTCTTCCACCTGGTCTAACTTGATTCAAAGCGAAGATACGGAAGACTCCTTCGACGGAGCCATCAACACGACCTATCAGGTTCGCGTCAAGGCGATCAGCGCTCAGGGCGAAGACGGCAACTCCGAATGGGCGTACCTGAGAAACGTCAAGACTTGGGACAAACTGACCGCCAACGTCGACGCCGAAGCGGCTGGAACGCAGGTTATCAACATCTCTTGGGACGCTGTCAGCGCGCAGTCTGACGTTTACTACTCGCTGTACTACACGGAAGGCAATACTGACGAATTCGATCCTCAAACCTGGACGGAAGTCGATCTAACCGACGTAGCGCTCGCCGGCGGCGTTTACTCGATTGACGTAACAGGCTTGACGGCGGAAACGACCTACTCCTTCGCTCTGTTTGCCGAAGCGGACGGATACATCGACGCCGACCCGGCGTTTGACGTCGCCACGACTTGGGCGGTTGCCCCGATTACCGACAATCTGGTAATCACCGCAACAGCCCAAGGTCAGACGATCACCGTCGATTGGGACGACGTTGACGGCGCGGCTTACTACAAGGTCGAATACACTTGGACAAGCATCGCCGGCGACGACTGCGAAGATTACTATGAAACAACCGATTCGCAAGCAGTCTTTGAAGGTCTGGAACCGGGCGTTGAATACACCTTCCAAGTTATCGCTTATCCGGACGACGCCGACGTTGACCACGAAGAAGCGTACTCCAACTTCGCCAGCGCGACGACCGACAAGATCAAGCTCGATTCGCCCGACGGCAAAGCCGCTCCGACCAGCTCCAACAACGGCATCAGCGTCTCCTGGGACGCGGTCGACAACGCCTCTGGCTATCAGGTCAAATGGCGCATTTCCGGCTCTCATTCCTCCTGGAACACTTCCGGCGTTCTCGACGCGGACGAACTCAGCTTCGCGATTGAAAACGTTATCGACGCCTCAACCTACGAAATTCAGGTTACCGCGATCGGCGACGGCGATCATTACACCGATTCCAACCCGACCCGCCTGACCTGCAGACTGGTTCAGATTGATCTCGACGCTGTTGTTGTTACAACCAAGTCCAACGCGACCGACACGCAGAAACCGGAAAGCGTTCCGCAGATTGACGAATGGACGCCGGCGTTCCTGGAACTCTGGACAAGCGACATTGTCGGTCTGGTTGAAGGACGCGAAATGGTTGCGACCATCGAAATCAACGAAAACTACGAAGTCGGCGGCGTTCTCGACCTGCCCGGCACCACGGTTGACATTTCCGACGACGGAACCACTGTTACAATCACCATTGACGTTGATTATAACTACAATGCCGACGAAGACGCCCTGTTGGCTCAGATCAAGCTCACGCCGAAATCTCAGGCTGACGGCAACGACGAAGAAAACGGCATTGCTCTCGACGGCGTCGAAGACGATCTGGTTCTGACCGACGTTGACGGCTATCTGGTTGTCTCCTACAAAGACGGCGTTGACGCTCCGAAACTGGTTAAATTCAACGACGTCTGGATTACCGACATCGTCCCGGTTATTTTCGACCTCAACGACGACGGCGTTATCGACAACTTCGACGAATCCGACTACGCCGCCTATACGGAAGCGGATCCGGAATTTGTCGACTTCAACGTTGACGGCAAGAACTGCGATCACGACCTTGAAATGCTGACTCGCGACACCAACAACGGCAAATCTCAGGCGGGCGACTGGAGAGTGGACTACTCGATTATCGTCTGCAACTGCGGCGACGCCCCGGTCGCTCAGCCTGCGGCTCTGCCGACCCCGGCGGTAATCAAACAGATTGTCGAAGAGGAAGAAGAATCCTACCTGCTGGACGACTTCGAGTACAACTTCGAATGGGATCAGGCGGATCGACTTTCAGACATCTATCCGTTCATGAGCGAAAACAACCGCATGACCAGCGGCGTCATGCTGACCAAGGCAGTCGCCAAGAAAGAGGACAGCAAAGAAGAACAGACGGCGGAAGCGGACTCCAAGACCGTTGCCGACGTTATGAACGAACTGTGGAGCGACGACATCGATTGGCGTCACGCCGCATGAGCATAGAAAGCAAGCGCTATCCCGCGTGGGATTAAACAAAGCGATGTTTTTCACAGGCGAGAGTTCCGCATTTGCGGGACTCTCGCTTTGTTAGTTTAAACTATAAGCAGCCGCCTGCGCGGGGAGTGCGGCGCCCCTAGGCGCCGCCTTGTCCAAAGACCCGCTAAAAGACTGAGACGCAAGCGGAAAACGCTTCCGGGTCGCGGACAAGGTCCGCCGAAATATTTTAGCCGCAAAGAACGCAAAGAGCGCAAAGAAATGGAAGGTGGTAATGGAAAAGAAAAATAATCTTCCGCTAGAACCTCGTAGCGGTTCAAATTTTTCCACGCACGCACACGGATAAGCCCGGCACGCGGCAGTCCCCTGCCGCACAGAAAACGCTGGGAAGCGTGCATACCAAAACGACGAAGCCGAAAACCTCCCTTGGATGTAGCCCGTCCCCGGGCTACAACTTGACGGCTGTGTCGTCAAGAAAAAAGCGGAAGCCTCGAAAAATCTTCTGAACGCGGAAAGCCTCCCCGCCCCGCTGGTTCGCGGACATCCTGTCCGCAAAAGAACCCCCTAATTTCTAACCAGACGTCCGCTTTTATTCCTTACTATTTATCTTGACAAAAATAACCAGTTCTGGTTTAATATGGTAACGCGACTTTAGAAATATCGCTGAGTAAATTTTTGAAATTGACTAAACGAGGAAAACTGCAATGTCAACTCGCCAATTTACAATTACAGCTTTCTATTTATTTATACTCGTTTTAACGTCTCTGGCTGCCCTTGTTGAAGTCGGACTCGCAGACATCGTTACTAACGCGGATTTAGACGAACCGCCGCCCGTTCCGACGTTTACGCCCTCTCCCAGGTCTGAATACGAGGCGAAAGACAGATTGTCTTTCGAGGATATGATGGAACTGATTAAAAAAGCAGAATCCGGCAGCGTTGACGCGGCGTTGAAATTGGCGAAAGATGCGAAAAACAACAACATTCCTGCCGCAGAGGAAAAATGGCTCAAAGTCGCGGCGGAAGCGGGGTCGGCAGAAGCCTGGTATAAGTTGGGGAACAAGGCAGTCGATAAAAACGACGACAAGACCGCGTTTGAATGTTTTAAAAAGTCGGCGGACGCCGGTTTTGAAGACGCTAAAATATGCCTGGCGTTTGGATATATGGAAGGGCTGGGGACGGAAAAGGATGTCGAAAAGGGCAAGGCGTTATTGCAGTCTGTCGCCGATTCCGGGAACGCAACAGCTATCCAAAAGCTGGCAATAGCATATTACTTTGGAATCGGTTTTGAAAAAAATGAGCAGAAATCGTTAGAACTGCTGCGTCAATTAGTAACGCGATTAAGTCAACAGAAAGAAGACTATTCTACATTGATTACATCTTTGGCGTTTTTGCTGGGCATGGGCAATCAGGATGTAATGAAACAGGTTGACGACTTGCTGGACAACTTCAATTTATCGTTAATTTTGACGCAAGATGCAAAAATTAATAAAGTTATTTTGCTGATGACGTCTTATTTTTATCATTGCAATCAAAACTCTGATAACGATAAAAGAATCGCTCAAAAACGATATTCCAGCCTGTTGGATATGCTCATGGATTTATCAATAGGCAGTAACGGAACATTTATATATGCAGCGATTTCGATGTATCGTGAGGATATAATCGATTCTGAGTCACAAAGACTAAAACTGTATCTGACTATAGAGCAATTGTCAAAAAGAGACAATTCCGCCGCGCTCCTGGCGTTGGCGTATTTGCATCTCAAAGGAATTGGGACTCAAAAAAATATTCGGTTATTTGATATTTACCTGGACCTTGCCGCCCGCGGTGGAGATCCTCTTGCACAATTCTATGCCGTTCTTTTTACGAAAGAAAATACCGAATTGGTTGAAATCAGAAATACGGAGTATATAAAACGCGCCGCTAATTCCGGAATCCCGCAGGCTTACTATTTATATGCATCCAGCGCGCTCACAAGCCCAGAATAATCGCCCGAGACGCTCGAGTTGAAAAAGAACGTTTTAGCGACATCAGAAAAATACATTGAAGAGTGTCTGACAGAGAAGAAAAAACAGAAAATCAGTTCCGAAAAAAAGAACAAAGACGCATACGATTATTTGTGTTCCAACAATTATTCAAAATGGGGGCATGGAACCACGCATACGCCAATCGTTTTGAAGTCTTTCAAGCGTCAATGGAAAGGCGCCTTCGTTACAGCGTATTATCCAGAAGAGATGAACGATTTATTACTTAACCTTGATTATTACGTAAATATCGGCGATTTGGCAGCCGCTGTCGCGTGGCATTATCAAATGGAAAGCTCCGGCGCTTCCCAGGACAAGGCAAAAGTCCGCGAGCATTGGCTCAAAGCGAAAGAGTGCGGAAGCGAAGTTGCGTTCGACATCCTTGCTGAAAATTATTGGCAGTCCGATGAAGATGAAAAAGCGCTTGAAATTAATAAAGAGGCGTTGAACCGCAGCATCCCCGCCGCGTTTTTGCAGCGTTTCAAATTCACCTGTTACAACCCCGATGGAACGGAAAATTTTGAACAGGCGTTTCCGTATCTTCAAAAAGCGGTTGAAATGGACGTATGCTCAGCCAACAGATATCTTGGTTTATGTTACATTTTAGGCAAAGGAGTCAAACAGGACGTTGAAAAAGGCGTAAAAATATTGGAGGACAATAAAGAATATTCGATCCTGACGGCGCTTTACGAAACAGGGACTGGCGTCGATCGCAACGTTGAGAAATCCAAATGCTATTATGCGATGTCGTGCGCCAATGCTTTGAAAATTGAAAAAATCAAGTCGGGAGTCGTCCCCCTTTCTGCCGGAGAGTGTAATTACGATGAAAATGAAACGATTAGTCTCTTTCGGAATAAATACTATCTCCGGCGGCTGGAAAGAGAAGGCGCGCCTCATGCAGTAATTGCGCTTGCAGACATTATGAGTTCCAGTTTTTACTCTGGGACTACCATGAATACATACCAGAATTACCTGGATCATAATCTGGATAAAGATACCTGTTGTTCCATTTTTTCAATTCCCCTCTTTCGCAAAGCGGCTCAATCCGGCGATGCGTATGACATGGCTGGCGCAGGCAAAACATTGTATATGAGCGCCAACCCTCAGGATAAACAGGACGGAATTGAACTGATTCGCAAAGCGGCGAAATCCGGTCAAACGATGGCAATGATGTTTTTAGGCGGTATGGCTTATGACAACTCGGTTAAAGAAACAGATCAAAACAGAAAAAAAGAACTCCTGGAAGAAGCAATGGATTGGTTAAAGCAAGCCGCTGACAAAGGGAATATTCATGCCTGCAACCATCTGATTCTTATATCATGGGTAGAATTTGGAAACGACTCTGAAAAAATGCAGCTCTGGATTGACCGTGGAATTGAATTAAACAGCGCTTTTGCAATGATCTTTCGGGCGGCGGATCTGCTCATAGGCGCCAACGGTCATGAACCGTCCCAGGAAGAGCGTCAAAAAGGCGTAGAGCTTTTGTATCGCGCCGCTGATTTAGGCAGTCAGGACGCAATTGCCATTCTTAACGACATTAATCGAAATAGCCAGGATTAATAAGAGACTTTGAACTCACGCAAACGGGTAAGATGGGCGCTTCGTTTCGGAGTGCGGGAGCAAAGCTCCCGCTTTCGTACTTGACGGCTTGCCGTCAAGAAGAGGATTAATTTTTCTGTATCAAGCTGCGCTTGACGGTTAGAGCGATTCTATTTACAAAAAAAGCGAGAGTTTCGCTTACGCTTCACTCTCGCACTCCGAAATGTCACACTTTGTGCAGTCTCTTTTTAATCCTCCGGCGACGCCAGAATTTCTATCGCCTTTTGACCGTGGAGCTGACCGGGAGCGGCGAGGAACTTGAGTTTGTCTTGAATATAGACTTCAATCGGAGAATCGGCGCTTTGGTCTGTGGCGATGATGTCGCCCGGGGAAAGCTGGAGCAAGTCTTCAACCGTAATGGACGAGCGCGCCATTAAAACGCTCAGGCGAATTTTCGATTTACGCACGCCGGCGGGAACGGTCGGCGAGGGGTCGGAAAAGTCATTGAGCCAGTCCAGACGGCTTCTGTCCAGCCGACGGTCCAAATCGGCAACCGCGTAATACGGCAGAATCAGATAAAACGACAAGCTCGTCTGAGACCATCGGACGACAAACTCGCTGATCGCGCAGGGGTCGCCGTCCTCCAAATTAAACGGCTTAAAGGATGTAACAGACTTGATATTTAACGGCAGAAACTTCTCCCACGACTTTTGCCATTGAGCGGAAAACGACTCGGCAATGCGATTGAGCAATCGCTGTTCCAGAGCCGTCAGCGGCGTGGAAAGCGTTCCATCCACGGTCGGTTCCGCCTGACCGCCGGTTAATCGGTCAAACATGTTCGACAGCATCGCGGCGGGAAAGACAATCGCATCCTGCGCCCCAAGCGCGTCCGACTGAAACGAGAGCGAGAACCAGGTTTGTTTCTGCGGCGGTTCCGACGGAGCAATCCAGGCGCGGACGTCTTTCCAATGTCGAGCCGCAACGCGGTCAACGGACACAACGATTCTGTCCCGCAGCCGCTGACTCCAATCCCGCCCCAGCTCAAAAGCCGCCTTTTCCAAAAGCGTTTTTAGCTCCATCAGGGCGTAGTCCGTCAACTCGTGCGGACGAATAACGTCGTACGGCGCGCGAGCGTCTGATGATTCGACAGGATTGTCTTGCTTATCCATCTTATTAAGTTGCGAGTTGCGAGTAGCGAGTTGCGAGAATAGTTTCTCAAAACTATTCCCTACTCCCTACTCCCTATTCCCTCACTACTGCCTACTGCCTCTTGCCTACTGCCTACTCTCTCACTTGCCCATCTCCGTAAACAACATACTTATACGTCGTCAGTTCTTCCGGACCGCAGGGACCGCGGGCGTGAAGTTTATCGGTGCTGATGCCGATTTCGGCGCCCAAGCCGAACTCGCCGCCGTCGTTAAAGCGGGTCGACGCGTTGACCATAACCGCAGAGGAATCAATCGCCTGAGTAAACAGACGCGCAGCGTTGAGGTCTTGCGTTACAATCGCCTCGGTATGGCCGGAGCTGTACTTGTTGATGTGTTCGATCGCGTCTTCAATGCTGTCGACAACGATACAGGAGATTTTCGGTCCGAGGTATTCGGTTTTGTAATCTTCTTCCGTAGCGGGAACGATGTTTTGACACAGCTTGGCGGTTGTCTCGTCGCCGCGGATTTCGACGCCTTTGTCTTGAAGAGCTTTTGCCAGAATCGGCAGAAGGCGTTCGGCGCAGCCGCGATGTACGACCAGCGATTCCGCTGCGTTGCAAACACCCATGCGCTGCGTTTTGGCGTTGAGCAGAATCTTAACAGCCATGTCTTCCGGGGCAGACTTGTCAATATAAACGTGACAGTTCCCGTTGAAGTGCTTGATAACCGGCATGGTGGCGTCGGCGGTAACTCGGCGAATGAGGCTTTCGCCCCCGCGAGGAATGCAGACGTCAATGTACTGATTGAGCTTGAGGAAATACCCGACAGCGTCGCGGTCAATCGTGTTGACAAACTGAATTGCGTTTTCCGGCAAGCCGGCTTTAATCGCTTCGTCGCAAAGCAGGTTGACAATCGCCTGGGAAGAATGAATCGCCTCTTTTCCGCCGCGCAAAATAACGGCGTTGCCAGACTTGACGCACAAAGCGGCAGCGTCGGCGGTTACGTTTGGACGGGACTCGTAAATGAAAAAGATCACGCCCAGCGGCACACGGACTTTTTGGACTTCAATCCCGTTTGGGCGAATCGTGGAATGAATGATTCCGCCAACCGGGTTGGGTAAAGCCGCCACTTCTTCCAGCGCGACGGCAATGCCTTCAATGCGCTGCGGAGTAAGCGTCAGACGGTCGATCATCGCAGACGTCAGCCCGTAACCGGGCGCGGCGTCCAGGTCGAGTTTGTTTGCCGCCAAGAGCGTTTCCGTTTCCGCTCTGAGCCGAGCGGCGGACGCTTTAAGCCACTGAGTCTTTTGCGTTCCGGAAACCAACGCCATCTTTCGCGACGCTTCCCGCGCCGCCTGAGCTACCGATAAACAATATTGTTCAAGTTCGTTCATGTGAATTACAATTCCTAATTCCGCATTCCTAATTCCGAATTATTTTTACGGCACGACAATTCCAAACGCCCACAGCGCATAGGCAGCCGGGGCGGCGAGGAGAATGGAGTCCAAAAGATCCAAAATGCCGCCAAAGCCTGGCATCCAAAGGCTGGAGTCTTTTCGCTGAGCGTCGCGCTTAAGCATGGATTCCGCCAAGTCGCCCATCATGCCGATAAATCCAATTACTATTCCAAAAATGAGCCAATCAAATGGAATCCCAGTCGTAAGACCCTGAACCCCATGAGATCGGAATGTAGTTGAACATGCCGGCAAAATCTGACAGAACATCAGCCAGGACGTAAAGCAGGAGAAAAACAACGCTCCCACCGCGCCCTCAATTGTTTTGCCGGGACTGAGCGCCGGCGCCATTTTCGTTCGACCAAACAAACGACCAATGGTATACGCGCCGGTGTCGCCCATTTTAACGACCAACAAAAACGTTACCAAATATCCGATGCCGCCGACAAGTCGAATCTGAACCAGGAACACCGACAGCAACCCCAAATAGACGATCGTAAACATCGTCGCGGCTACATGAATCAGCGAGACGCCGGGACGCTTGAATCGGTAGATTTCCGTCATGAACACCAATATCAAGGAAATCCCCAACGCGGCAAACGCCCACGATCCGCAGGTGGCGTGCATTAAAAATTCCATTCGCGGACGGCTGACCTGAGTCAACGCTCTTTCCGCCCAGCCGGAGGCTATCGGCGCCAGCCAGCTCATGATTACAACAAGCAGCGTGCACAGATAAACCAGAAGCCGCTGAGGGCGCGCTCCCGCCAAGCGAGAAAGCGTAATCAGTTCAGCGCACGATGGGATAAGCAACCCTATCAGCAAGGGAAGCAGACCAATGCCAACGATGCCAAACTGCTTTTCGAAATACCAGTCCAACCAGCCCAAAAAACAAATCAGACCGATGATAAAGGTTCCCAGCAGGAGTCTCCAACGAAGCACGATACTTTAAGGGGCTATAAACGAAAACTATACGTTGTCGTTTGAATTCACGTAATATAGGTTATTCGATTTAGTACAATTGCCGGAATCAACAAACTGACAATGCAAATTGACGCAGTCGGATTTTGAACCAGGCAAACGACGACGGCGTCTAAAACGATTAAAGTCATCAGGCAATAGCCGACAATCGGACCGATCGCCCGGGGATTATTTAATAACAACGTTTGCAAAGCGCGGAAACCGACCATCAAACTCAAGACGGCTATAAGCATTCGCCATCGAATTGGGTCTTGAGAAAAAATAGGGTATTGATATTCCAAAGGAATCGCGTTTGCCAATGGCATAAGAGCCAGAATTCCCAACCCGATTACCAGCGCGGAAAGCCACGCAACAGGCGTCCACGGAGCTTGAGGCGCTTTGCGTTCGTCGGACTCCGAATCTTCTTCCGTCTCCCAGCCGTTTTCTTCATCGGCATTTTCATATCGGGAAAACCACGTTACTCCGGTAATATACACGCAGTAGGCGGCTAAAACCCATGCGATCGCTGAACCGCCGACCGTTTCCGGATTGTAAAAAACGCTCATGGCGAACAGGATGTTGAACGCTCGACAAAGCCCCATAATCACTGGCGCAAACCATCGCGACTTAACGGCGTAATCGTACAGGATTATCGAACTTATCAAACCTGCCAGAGCTGCAATGGTTAAACTTGCCGAAAAATACCAGGCAAGTCCGCTACCGATTAACGTTCCAATCGCCAGCAGGGTTAGAGCGATTCTCTTTGACCCAGCAAGGCTTATCTGCCCGGAGGGGATTGGGCGCATACATCGAACCGGATGCAGGGAGTCTCGATCTGCGTCAACAATGTCGTTGGCCGCCATACCGAACCAGTACAGGCAAACTGACGCGGCGCAAATCAGCGCAAGGGCGATCCACTCTTTTTCGCCAGGATTTCTGCACGTAAACAGGAACCCCATCGCGCAATCGGCGAGGACGGTAAAAACGGCAGGAAAACGAACCAGTCGTAAAAAAGCGATCATGTCTGGGAAATAGCCTTTATAAGCAGAAGGGTTCAGAGTAAATGTTATGTCCCGTCTGCGGTTCCCGCAATTTATAACTCTAATATAATATATTCCCGAGTTAAAAACAAGGGGGAAGAGTTTATAATCTCCATTTTTCCCATAAAAAAAGAACGGCAAACGTTTAAGTTTACCGTTCCTCAAAAGAGCGGGTGATGAGGCTTGAACCCACGACAACAACGTTGGCAACGTTGTGCTCTACCAACTGAGCTACACCCGCATGATTTTGTTTTGAAGAAATCTTTAAGATTCCCTTCAAAACATGGTTGTATTTTAGCGTATCTTCAAATCTTTTCAAGGGGGCAGACCTGTTTTTTTTAAAAAATTTTTTAATTGTTTAAAATATTCCAAAAAAGCAGGGTAGACAATCTGGAAAAAATTCGTGAAATTCGATAAACTTAGACTCAGAAAATAAACCTTTTTATCCGATAATATAGATTAGAGACGTTGTAAAGCGTCGCGGCATTACACTGCCCTTACGCAAAACATAAAAGTTTAATACCCAAACCCAATATAAACATTTTGCAATTTCCAG
>JAZMZV010000068.1:0-25799 GCA_045586185.1 Thermoguttaceae bacterium
TTATAAATAATAAAAATAATATAAAGAGAATAATCGATAGAATCGGAATAAACGGAATAGGTGGATGAGTTTAACATTAAGATAGGTGATTTGAACAATGTAAGAGATTGCTTACATTAAGGAGTGAGACGGCTAGACGTCGCTTTTATAAGAGATGAGTTAAGAACATCCAGAAATGCAATTCGTGCAAATAACGTAAGAACAACAGATAATTTTCTCGAAGAGCGATAACTAGCTGCTAACGTCGAAGAGGACGAAAAATCGAAGAGGGTAAAACGGAGGGACAAAATGAGCGCCAGTTGAATCTTTGTGCTCTATGTGTTTTTTGTAGTTATTATTCCTCAGCGGATTTTATCCGCGATCCGAAAGCGTTGTTGGCTGCGAAGAGAATTATTATCTGGGTCAGAAAAGAAAGGCGATGATGGGAAAGAACCGCAGAAGGCGAAACGTAGTTAGCATGAATTATGATTATCGGCGTTCGCAGCGGAATCTGTAATGAAAGCGACGTCAAGCCGTCGCACTCCAAAATAGACCCACAAAATCTTGGTTTGCAACGTCCGATAATGTATATTATGTTCGGTCGCAGGCAGATTTTTAAATTTTAAGATCATTCCGGAATTTCAAGGCTATTTCTATTTTTTAGACGCGTTTTAACGACAACGCAGCAAATAATTATCTGACGTCAAATCGGACGTTAAATTTCGTCCGACGAACGTCCCTATTTCAATATTTGTTTTACAGCAGAAACGATCTCGTTGAAGTCGTAATTGCGTTCAGCTTTGACTCGAAACAGGGGAATGCCAACGCTGATAAAAATGGAATTGATAAAGTTGTCGCGTTCCTGACGGCTGTTCCAACTGTGCGTGTAGTCGTCCAGTTCGATACACAGAATTGTCTCTCGTGTTTTTTGGTTCACGATAACATAGTCAATCGACTTGCGGCAGATGCGATTAAACGCTTTCATTCGCTGCTGCGAATCGCTTCCGACGGATTCGATAATTGATGAGACGTTGACTTGCGGCCAAACGATTACTTTCAGCCCTGCAAAATATAGAGCGTTGCAAAGTTGACCGTAAAAGTCATTTTCGGTTTGCGTTAAGATGCAGGATTTCCGTTTATAATTCTTTGTTCCTTCAACAGACCCTGAGGTTTGCCCTCCATTGTACGTTTCCAGAATATTTACAAGTTTGCCTTTGGCAATCAGAATTATCATAAGGATTGCTGGTACTGTTATAGCCGCAAAACAAATCCACATCGTCAGCTGATGAATTGCATTTGTCAACGGTTCTGGAATGACAACTTCGGTAGTTTTTTGAGCTAATAGATTTATCATTTAATGGCTTCTTTTTATAGTCTATCTCTATTATTTTATTTCAATATGTGTTTGACCGTTGAAACGATTTCGTAGAAGTCGTAATGACGTTCGACTTTGATTCGAAACAGGGGAATGCCGACGTCGTCGAAGGCAGTGTTGATAAAGTCGTCGCGCTCCTGGCGGCTGTTCCAGTTGTGAGTGTAGTCGTCCAGTTCGATACAGACAAGCGTCTCTTGCGTGTCTTTGTTGGCAATAACGTAGTCGACTGACTTGCGGCAGATGCGGTTGAACGCCCGCGCCTTTTCTTTGCTGTTTTCGCTTTTCGCTTCAATGATTGCAGAGACGTTGACCTGCGGCCAGACGCTCACTTCCAAGCCGGCGCGATCCAGAGCGTCGCACAGATCTTCGTAGTATTTAATCTCGGTTGGCGTCATGATGCTGGCTCGGGGTTTATAGTCTCCCGCCCCGACGCCAGTCCCAGCATACGATTCTTCCCCGTCCTCGTCTGTATTACTTCTATTTATATTATCTCTTCTTTGATCTTGCAGATATTCAATATATTTTACGATCGGGTATCCTATCCCGATAACGATAATAGCTATAGTCGCTAACGTTAGAAGGTATACTAAGTCCGGCATTTTCTTCTTCCGTGAAGTTTATAATTATTGATTTATTATGACGCTTGCGATTCTCGCAACTCGCCACTCGCAACTCGCTACTTTGTCGCTATTTCCATTCGCGCGCAATTTGAGCGTCGGCTGAAAGTTCCGTTTTCAGCTCGTCGACGGTTTCGAAGCGTTTCACGCCGCGGATTCTGTGCAGGAAATCGACTTTAATCACCTTCCCGTACAGGTCTTCGTTAAAATCGAGAATATGCGCTTCGACACGGGGCAGGTTCTGATTGAATGTAACGTTTTTTCCGATATGAACCATGGCGCGGAACTTGCGCGTTTGCTTGCCGCCTTCGCTGACGCTTGCCAGGATGACGTCGGCGACGTACGCGCCCTCTCCGGGCAGAAGAACGTCAATCGCCTCGATGTTGGCGGTGGGGAACCCGATGGTTCTGCCCCGGGCGTCGCCGTGGACGACCATGCCGCGAATCCGATACGGCGCGATAAGCATCGCGTTGGCGGAATCCACGTCTCCGCTGGAAATCGTCGACCGAACGCGGGAGCTGGAAACTCGCAGTCCATTGTACTCGACTCCCGGCACGACGTCAAGAGCAACTCCACGCTCTTTCGTCCATTTTGACAGATGTTCCGCGTCCCCGAGCCGGTCTTTTCCAAAAACGAAATTGTCCCCTTCGACGAGGGCTTTGACTCGCATGCGGTTAACGAGAATCTCGTCGAAAAACGTTTTGGCGTCCATGCCCAGCAACTGCATATCGGTCGGATAGAACAGAATGATATCGACGCCCAAACTCGACAGCAACCGGGCTTTTCGGTTTTTCCACGTCAGAGGGCGCGGGGCTTTTTCTGGATGTAACAGAGCCGCCGGGTGCGGGTCGAACGTAAAGACGATGGACGGCCCGCCGACTTGCTCCGCTTTCTTTTTGAGCTGTTCTATAAGACGAGCGTGCCCCAGGTGGACGCCGTCGAAGTTGCCAATCGCGACGGCGCCAGATGGCAGATTGTCAAACAGAGTATCCGATAAATTAGACATGCGCGGGTGCGGGAAGGAGGGGATAAAGTCCGAGGGAACGAGGGCGTTACAGAACGCCTTTTGTCGTCGGGACGCCTTTTTGATTCGGGTCAATTTCCCACGCCATTCTCAGCGCTCGGGCGGCGCACTTGAAAATCGCCTCAGCGATGTGGTGGCTGTTGCGGCCGTATTCCAGCTTGACGTGCAGGTTGCACATTGCGGCGGTCGAAAATCCCTGCCAGAAATCGTCTACCAGTTCCGTATCGAAATCGCCGACTCGCGGGGTGGGGAACTTCGCGTTGCTGACGTAAAACGGACGTCCGCCCAGGTCGACGGCGACTGTTACAAGCGTTTCGTCCATCGGGAGAGTAAAACAGCCGTAACGGCGAATCCCGGCTTTCGTTCCGAGCGCTTCTTTTAACGCGGAACCCAAAGCTATGCCGACGTCTTCGGTAGTGTGGTGCGCGTCGACGTACAGATCTCCTGTCGCTTTGATAACCAGGTCTGAATTCGAGTGCCGCCCCAGCAGGGTGAGCATGTGATCCAAAAATCCCTGACCGGTCGAAATCGTTGACAGCCCTTCGCCGTCCAGACTCCATTCCAGACTGATTTGCGTTTCGAGCGTATTGCGAACAACAGCGCCTTTTCTCATGTTATCCTCCACATACGCGTAGAGCGTACGACTTTTAGGATTCCCTACAGATAATATTCACGTACGACTAGTTACGTACTAGTTAAATTCACATACGCGTAAAGCGTACGACAATTCACGCACGCAATGCGTGCGACTATAAATGACGTCTTAGTCAATTCCCAGTTCGTACCGCAGCTGCGAGAACTGCTCTGCGTACCGGTTGGATGAACAGTGGACGTGTTCGGACTGGGTGATGACTTTCATCTTTTCGTTGCAGTCAACGTAGGAGTCAATCAATATAGACTCGTACGGCGTCAGTTTGGGAGCGTAAACGACCAGGAGTTTGTGCTCGTCAAACTGGACTTCCGACTGACGGCGCGGATTGAGAACCGCGATGCCCGTACAGCCGTCGTTGATCAGCAAATCTTCATAATGATACAGTATACTCAACAAAACGGGCGTGTCAATACACTCTCGATACATTTCTCCGCCGCAGCCTTCCAGTTCCGGCATGTTGTGGCTGGACTCCAGGACGACGTCGACGACGTCTCCGAGCGGTTCGAGCAGGTTGAGAAACGTATCAAAAAGCAGTTCCTTGGAAACGCTGGCGGTAAGCGTTTTGACGCCCTGGCAGTTTGGCCTGTTTTGGGGTTCGTGTCTAAATCCTTGCGTTGGAATGACTTCCAGGTTCCGTCCCGGTCGAATGGCTTCCGTCAAATGAAACTTGCCGTACTGCGATTTATACAGATACGCCGTGTCCTCTTTGGATTGATGTTCCAGTCCTGTTCCAAAACTGGTTTGACGATAAATATTCAACAGGAGGTTTTTCAGGTCGTTCATGGCGAATTTCCTTTAATAAAATACATTTCCAAACCCGCGGTCAAATGAGGGCGCACCGCCCTGCTCCGCCGGTTTCAGTTCTCTAAAATCGCGTTCTTTTCAACTGTAAAGTTAACTCATTTTATCTAACCGTTAAACTTTATCAAAACTCTAGCACACGATTTCAAAAGTGTTGACTAAATTTCTGAAAATTTGGGAAATTTAGGCAAGGTTTTCCGATTATACAGGTTTTACCGGTTATTCAGGGTTGCGATTTTAGCGGTTTTAACGGTTGTAGGGATTTTAACGTCGCCCCCTGCTCCGCTTCGGATTGCCGCCGTTTTCTGCCCTTTTCCGCCGGCTCTCCCCTGCTCCGCTGGCGATTTTTCTCCGGGAAACCCAACTTTTTTAAAAAATTTCAAAAATTTTCTCAAAAAAGGCGGTTTAGGTATGACAGATTCTGTCATACCGTCATTGAAGCGGGAGTAAATAATGATAGAATCCCATTCAAGATGGTTGGGTTAGCCGTTAGAGAATTGCAAAAGAAAAGCGAACGTCCGCAAAAACGCGAACATCCGCTCTGAGCGTCGAAAAAGATAACGAACGGTAGTTTTTTCTTCTCTGTTCGTTAGCCGCCTTTGTCCTGGACAAGGGCGGTTTTTTTATTCTTTTCTGATCTTGTCCATCGTTGGCAGGAACATGCCGCCGACGGAGTTCCCGGCTGTCATGACGAGAATGTAAAGCAGCGTCTTCTGGTTGATCTCGCCGGCGACGCAGAAATAGTACATGTTTGCAATGCAGTGTTCAAACCCGGACAGGATAAAGATAATAACGCACAGAAAAACAATCATGGCGCGGAACAGGTCTGGCAGCTTTTGACGAAAGCTCTCCACGGCGATGTACATCAGCAAGCCGCAGAAAATCGAGAGGATAAAAATGCTCGTCAGCGTGTCTCCCGTTTTGACGGCGCACAGAGCCGTGGCGGCAGCGGGAATCTTTTCCAATCGCGTATGGCGTATCAGCCAGCCGACCAGATACGTCCCGGCGAAGTTGCCCAGCCAGATGGTTATCAGCGTTACGACGTACGGGAAAAACGACGCCTTGGTCTGGTTGACCAGATACCCGATCGCGCCGGTATAGAGTTTGAACTGAAAACACAGGATTATAAACAGTCCGAATCCGAACAGGGTCGCGCCCGCAAGCCCTCCGCCAACGGACAGGTTGACCGTCCCCGCTATGCCGATGGCAATACCGGCTAAAATCGCGTTGATAAAAGTTTTGAACATAATCTAATAGTAATTCTTAAATGGCGTATGTGCAGGTCAGCCCGTACACGGATTTAACGGATTGAACGGATTTTCACCGATTGATCAACTTGGTTCAAACATTTTATATTATTCTTAGCGTTTAAGAAATCTTTGATTTTTAATAATGACGTATGAACATCCAAAAACCAATCGGCGCTAATCCGTTTCATCCGTGGAATCCGTGTGGGACTGTAATGTCTCGAAATAAAGCATAGCTGGTTCGCAAGCGTCAATTGCTGGAACCTAAAATGTCGTTGAGTTTCTTTTGAAGTTCCTGGACGACGTCCGGATTGTCTTTCCAGACGTTGTTCGTTTCTTCCGGGTCGACGGACAGGTCGTACAGTTCTGGAACAACGTTCTTCTTCCATTGAGGAGCGGGCAGGAACTGCCAGCGCGGCGTTCGGAGCGTATTCCCGTTGACTATCAGTTCCTTTCTTCCATCTGAGGACAGTCCCAACAAAGCGGGCATGACGTTTTGGCTGTCCAGAGACGCCAGTTCTTTGCTCTTAACGCCCAGCATGGCGGCGAAAGAAGCGAGAAAGTCCATTTGACAAACCAATGCATCGGACGTTCCCGACAGAACCGGCGCGTCGTGAGACGAGAGTTCAACATCGCAGCCATCGAAAGCGTTTTGTTGCAAACGCTCGCGCTCGAAAGCGCGCATTGGAAGGGACGACTTGCTGCCAGCCCAGCAGACGATAAACGGGACTTGCGATCCGCCGTTATAGGGGCTGTATTTCCCGCCGCGAAGGTTTCCAGACGGTTTATGCCCGGTCTTGTCGTTGAGGACAATAGACTGGTCAAGATAGCCGTCGTTGACAACCGGGCCGTTGTCTGATGTAAAGATAACAATCGTGTTTTCCGTCAGATGGAGTTCGTCCAGCAGACGCATTACTTCCCCGACTTGCCAGTCCGCTTCCAGAATGGCGTCGCCGCGAACGCCCAGCGGGGATTTGCCGGCAAAGCGTTCGCCCGGCATACGGGGAACGTGCGGCTGATGAAGAGCGTAGTAGAGGAAAAACGGCTTGTCGCCAGCGGCGGAGCGGCGAATAAACTTCTCCGCTTCCGACTTGAAGACCTCGCCCATGGATTCGTCCACCCAGCGGGCGGCAACGCCTCCCTTTTGGAATCCGATGCGCCCTACCCCGTTGTGGACGCTGTTGTCGTGCCCGTGATGGGACTTCTGCTTCGTTACAAGTTCCGGGTTGGAATAGTACGTTGGCTCGCCCTCGAAGTTCTTTTTATAATCGACAAACAGTGGGTCGGACGGATCGAGGTTGACGACGTTCCCGTCGCGAATGTAAACCGTCGGGGTGCGGTCGGCAGTTGCCGCCATAATAAACGAGCTGTCAAACCCGACTTCGTTCGGTCCCGGCGCGATACGGGCGTTCCAGTCGATCTTCCCGCGTCCCAACCCCAAATGCCATTTCCCGACAACCCCGGTCGTATATCCCGCCTTGCGAAACATTTCCGGCAGGGTGAGCGATCCCGGCTCGATCAACAGCGGCGCGTCGCCGGGCAGAATCTGAACCCCTTCCCGACGGAACGAGTATTTGCCGGTTATGAGCGAGTATCGGCTGGGCGTACAGGTGGAATTGGTTGCGAAGCCCTGCGTAAATCGGATCCCCTGACTTGCCAGCGAGTCAATGTTGGGCGTCTGAATAACTGTCGCGCCGTAACAGCTTACGTCGCCGTACCCGAGGTCGTCCGCAAGAATAATAATAACGTTCGGCTTTTTGACGTCGTCCGCATTCAGACTCGTCTGACAAACGACAATCAACGCCGCAGCCAGCAATAACAGGAATCGGTTCATGATTTTAAGTTAGATACAATATAGGATAACTGAACAACAATCGCCTCTCGTCTCTCTTGTTTTACGCTTGTTATTACAGCATTGTTAACGCCTCGTTGGCGATCCAGCGGGCGTCGGCTCGATTGAGGTTAGCGATTTGCATAATCTTTTTATCGTGCCTGTCGTAGAAAGTCAGTTCGTCTTTGTCGTTGGACTGGTATTGGTAATGATGAATTTCCAAATAGGAGAACTCCATCAAGTCATATCTCCGTGTAAACGGAATTCCAAACAGCGTCCGCTTTCGAATGGCGTTGTTGGAGGAAAACGTCCAGCTTTGCGTGGTAAACGGCGCAAAAAGCTGGGCTAAAAACGCCCAAATCATCGCCAAGCCAATGATTTCAAAGGGAATCAAAAAGCAGAACATAAACCACCATTCCCGCCCGAAAAACGGCGCAGGCTTATCGTTGACAATCATGTGCTTGTCCTTGAGCGAGTCAAACAAGCCTTGATCGTTCTTGACAACGCTTTGAGCTGCTTCGGGATTGTCCCCTGTTTGGACGGCTGCGGCGTCGGAGGTGGAGGGCGCGTTGTCTTCTGCTCCAATAACGCCAAACATGGCGCATACAAAGACGCTGACAATCCCGTTCCAGAACGCAGCGACAAACAGAGTCCCAATCAGCCCCGCCGTCCATCGTCCGCGGCGTTTGAACTCAATTTCATTGAAATCCGCTGACAATTTCCAGTGGGTTCCTGCCGGCTTGTCCGCGTCGGGAACGTGGTCGCTGCTGGCGAATCGCTCCGTTTTTCCTTGATTGAGTTCGTCTTCTTCCCAATCGTCGGAATCCTCGTCCTGGAATCGGTTTACGATGTTGAAGGGTTTTTCTTCGTCTTCAAAAACGGAAGGGTCAACAAAGCCTTCGGACGACTGAGAATCAGCGCTTGCCGAGGATTCCAGAACCGGCTCCCAGTCGTTCAGATTCATCAAAATCGCGTTTCCCGCCGCAATGAGCCAATGCTGTTTGTCCGTTTCAGCAAAGGACCGCATGACGTTAATATCTTTATCCGCAGTTACGATTTGAACGCAAATAGCGGGTTGATGGTTCTGTCGAACGGTATAGTCTCGACCAAGCTTGAACTTGCGAATGGAACTCAGGGGAACGTCTTTGCGAAGTCGAAAGAACAGACAGCGGTATTCCCGATGAAACCCGGTTTCGTCCAGCCAGCCCACCTCTTTCCCGAAAAAGACGTAAATCAGCATCGCCCACAGAACAAAATCTACAATCACAAACGGGGTCAGAAACACATACCCAAACAACGGAGCTTCCGTACCGTCAAAAAGGATTGAAAGGCAAGCAGCTCCGATTACCAATGTCCAGATAGAGGAAAAAACAATCAGAAAAATACACCCTACCCACGAAAACCCTCTCTGGGTATACGACAGATAATCGTCGCGGAATTCGCAGCCTTTGGGAGCAGTCGGCACGTTTGAATTATCGAAAGCCATAGGACGTTAGTTTGTTTCAAGTTATGAGTTGAAAGGGATTGTCAATGCTACTACTATAATTATAGTCTTTTTTTGATAGAACGCAACCGCTGATTTCGATTAAAAAACAAATTTGAGAATAATCGAGCAGAATAACGTCTGAATATTCTGACTATATTATCATCATTCTACTCCAACTCGCGGGGAAAATATGCAATAAGGGGTCTGAACTCGCGGGGAAAATATGCAACGAGGGGTCGAAACTCGCGGGACGAAAGGAATTCGCCTGTCGATGAAAAATTTCCGTTCGCAGGACGCGATAGATTCCTATCCGCTATACATGGCGTTCTTTTTGACGGACAGCAAACGTTAACGGGAACGAGAATTCCCTGCTCTCTGTCCCCTGCTCTGCCCCCCTATTCCCATCAATCCTGTTTTGTGTTACAATAGTAACAGTATTGATATTCAGTTTGTATCACAATATATACTTACCCAGTCTGTCCCATGACATACAATAATCCAGATAAAAACGTTCCTGACGAATGGCTCGCTGACGATGGCGAAAACCTCTCTTTGACAGATGTAGAAGAAATATTTAGCGAAGAATCAATTGAACGCTTCGAGCAGATGTTCCAAACGGGGAGTTTCGACTTTGAATATCGTTCAGATTCGTACTATGACGGCGGTAACGTTTTGCATTACGCCGCGATGAAAGGCGATCTTAAACGCGTTAAGCAGCTTCTGGAATGCGGAGCAAATATTAAAGTCAAAGACAAATGGGGAAGGAATGTCTTGAACTATGCCGCCCTGAGCGGGAATTTGAAACTGGTTCAATGGTTAGTTTCACAGGGATTAAACGTCAATACAACAAGAACAATCAATAATTCAGGGTACAAGAATTTTATTAATCCAATCTCGGGTTTATTAGACATTCGTACAACAAAAGGAATTGTTAATTCCGTCTTGTACGATGCGGTTAAAAGCGGCTCTCTCGATCTGGTTTCATGGCTCATCGAACAAGGTTTAGACGTCAATGCAATAGTCAATGGAGAGACAGTTTTGCATAAATCAATTGTTCTTGAAAATTTTGCGATGATTCAATGTCTTGTTGCACATGGAGCAGATGTCAACAAGGAAAACTGCAGCGGAGAAACGCCGTTACATTACGCCGCACAAAAAGGCGATTTAGAACTGGTTCAATGGCTTATTGCACACGGCGCTGACGTCTACGCAACAGATAACGATGGGCAAACCGCCTTGCACTGCGCTGTTCAAAGTGAGAATAAGGATTTAGTTCAATGGCTGATTAAAAAGGGTGTAAACAGTAACATTATTGATAATGAGAAAAATGTACTCTTATTTGACGCTGTTGAAGACAATGATCTGGATTTGCTTCAAAAACTGATCGAATGTGGCATAGATATTAACTCTGTAAATGAATATGGACAGACCCTCTTGCTTTTTGCTGCAGAAAACGACGAACAGGAACAGGTTCAGTGGCTGATCGAACGCGGGGCAAACATTGACGCTAAAGATGACGAGGGAATGACCGCCTTGCTTTATGCGGCTCTAAACGGCAATCAGGAACTGGTTCAATGGCTCATTGAACGCGGCGCTGACGTCTACGCTAAAGATTGTGAGAAACATAAGAACGTCTTGCTATTTGCTATTCAAAGCGGGAATCAGGAACTGGTTCATTGGCTGGTTAAACAAGGATTTAAAGTGAATTCAAAGAACAGATGGAAACTGACTGCCTTGCATTACGCCATAGAATTCAGCAATTTGAATCTTGTTCGGTGGTTGGTTAAGCGGGGAGCGAGTATTCACTCAAAAGATGTCGAGGGAGAAACCGTCTTGCATTTTGCCGCCAAAAAAGGAAAATTGAAAACCGTTCAATGGCTGGTCAAAAAGGGTGCGAATATTAACTCAAAAAACGCTGAAGGAGAAACCGTTTTGCATTATGCCGCCCAAAAAGGAAAATTGAAAATGGTTGAGTGGCTGGTTAAACTTGGAGCAGATATCAACGCAAAAAGCAAATATAAAGAGACGGTTTTACATGCTGCCGCTAAAAGCGGCAATCTAAAATTGGTTCAATGGCTGGCGAAACAAGGATTAGACGTTAAAGCAAAAGATAAAAGTTTTCAAACGCTCTTGCACCTTATTGCTCAAAAAGGAAAATTGGAACAGTTACAATGGCTGGTGGAACAAGGAGTCGATGTTAATGCAAAAGATGATTCGGGATGCACAGCCTTGCATAGAGCGGCTAATCGTGGTAATCTGGAATTGGTTAAATGGCTCGTTGAATATGGGGCGGATATTAACGCGAAAGACAAATGGGGCGACTCTGTTTTACAATACGCTGAGTACATTGGAGATTTGGATATAATTGAATGGCTTGTCGAGAATGGCGCAGATATTAATGCAAAGAATGACGACGGAAATACGATTTTGCATAGCGCAGCTCGATACGGAAAACTGGAACTGGTTGAGTGGCTGACGGAGCATGGCGCAGACGTGAACGTTCTCGACAACGATGGAAAAACGCCCTTGGATTATGCTATCGACGACGATAACAGCGAAATAGTTCAATGGCTGGAAGAACACGGCGCCAAAAGAGCGAAAGCGGATGAGAAAGACGTTTAGTCGAGCTTGACAGACGGGAAACGCTGCGGTATAATTCCTTCCAAGATTATTGGAATCCAACCCCTATTCCCCATTCCCTATTCCCTACTCCCCATGCTTCCCTGGATTGACATTGCAATTATCGTCGTTTACATGATCGTCAGCGTTGGCGTTGGCTGCTGGTTTTATTTCGCCAGCCTGTCGCCGGAAGGGTTTACGTCGGCGAACGGGCGCGCGCCGGGGATTATCGTGGGGCTGTCGATTTTCGGCACGTACGTCAGCAGCATCAGTTTTCTGGCGTTGCCGGGCAAGGCGTTTGTCGGGAACTGGAACGCATACGGACTGAGCTTGAGCATCCCGCTGGCGGCGTGGATTGCAACGAAATGGTTCGTCCCGTTTTATCGAAATATAGGGTCGATTTCCGCCTACGCTCATCTGGAAGACCGCTTCGGACCGTGGGCGCGAGTGTACGCGTCCGGATGTTATCTACTCACGCAGATTGCGCGAATGGGGTCGGTGTTGTTCCTCCTGGCGCTGCCGCTGCACCATTTGCTGGGCTGGGACGTCCGATGGATTATTATTGTCGTCGGGGCGTCGGCGGCGCTGTATTCCATGATCGGAGGGATAACCGGGATTCTCTGGACGGACGCGCTGCAGTCGGTCGTTTTGATTGTCGGGGCGCTGACGTGCGCTCTGATTTTGGTTTTTCAGATGCCGGAAGGACCGCGTCAGCTGTTTGAAATCGCTCAGACGAACGACAAATTCTCGCTGGGCAGTTTTTCTGTGACAGATTTCTGCTCGTCTACGTTTTGGGTGGTGTTGCTGTACGGCTTGACGATCAACCTTCAGAATTTCGGCATTGACCAGAACTACGTTCAGCGGTACCTGACCTCTCCAACGGAACGTCAGGCGAAGAACTCCGTCTGGCTTGGCGCGCTGCTGTATCTGCCGATTTCGGCGTTTTTCTTCTTTATCGGGACGGCTCTGTTCGCGTTCTATACGGCTCAGCCGGATTTGATAACCGACCCTCAACTGGCGGCGGACGTTGCCGCGGGAAAAGGCGACGGCGTCTTTCCGTACTTTATCGTTCATCAGCTGCCGGTCGGCATGACGGGGCTGCTTATTGCCGCCATTCTCGCCGCTGCGATGAGTACAATCAGTTCCAGCGTCAACGGCGCGTCAACGCTGACCCTGACGGACTACTACAAACGCTTTTTCCGTCCCGCCGCGGGGGAAAAAGAGCAGATGCTGGTCTTGTACCTCAGCTCGCTCATTTGGGGCGGATTGGGAATCGGCTGCGCCTTGCTGATGATTTCCGCCAAAGGCGTTCTGGACGCCTACTGGAACCTGATGGGCATTTTCAGCGGCGGCATGGTTGGGTTGTTCCTGCTGGGATTCCTGTCCCGCCGGGCGACGTCCAAAATCGCGCTGGTCAGCGCTGTCGTCGGCGTGAGCGTAATTCTCTGGATGACCGCTTCCCTGCCCCGATTCGGCATCTGGCCGGAGTCGCTTGCCGCGTTCCGCTGTCCGCTGAACGAACTGATGATAACCGTCTGCGGCACAGCCGCGATTCTTGTAACAGGCTTCGCCCTGACGATTCTATTGACAAAGCGGGAAAAGGGCGAATAGAAGTGGTTAGTTTTAAGTGGTTAGTGGTTAGGACGCAAAGCGAGTCTGATGATATTCAACCCACAAGGCGCTTTTATTTTTCTCGCAACTCGCAACTCGCAACTCGCAACTTAACTAACTGCTTATTTCTCAGCCTCAAAGCACCGCCGGTACATGTCGGCTTTGTACGTCAGCGGTTTGGGATAGGCGCGGGACGTGGACGGCATACGAAAGAGCGTCAACGGTCGGCCGTTGAATGCGATCTGTATCGATTCCCCGATTGCCGGGGCCGACAAGGTCGGTTCCTGATAGGACGTGGGTATCTTTAAATCCGACTTGGTCGAAGGCAAAACTTCGTCCTCTCCACGTGCGTAGTTCGCATTTGCTTGACGAAGAATCTCGTCGAGCGCTTTTTGCCCGGTTGCGACGACAATCTTGCAAGTTGGAATCTGGTTCAGGAGCGCGGACAGGTCAACCGGCTCGACGATTCTCAAGCGGTTGTCAGACGCGTTCCCGTCGAGGCGTTCCACTCTTTTCCCGACGTCGTACATGGCAATGCGCAGCCGAGTCAAAAAGGATTCAATTTTCCTCTGGTCGAACCGCTTCTCCCCCGGTACAAGAAAGACGTCCGGGGCGTCAAAGAAAATCAGCCCCATGACGCACCAGAAGTCGTTCTGCAAGTTCGGGTAGAAAAACGGCATCGAATGACGCTTTTCCGGCGGCGGGAAACTGCCTAAAAACAGCATTCTCGCCTTCGGGGGAATAAACGGCTGCCACGGGTGAGTTTCTATCATATTGTTTGTTTGAGAACAAAAAGGCGTGTTGTTGAATATTGAGGAACGCTTGCGAACTGATCACTCCTCACTTCTAACTCCTCACTAATTATTTTACCCTCTCGCCCTTGTCTGTCAAGGGATTTTGTGTATAATTACAGATGAATTTCAAGACGGGGCGCACTTATCTCAAACGTCGCGCCCTGCAACAATCCAACAAACTCAATCAACAATCCCATGAGAGATTATTTTTCCTTTGCAATAATTGGCATCGCCCTGGCAACCATTCTTTTGGTGTTTTTCATTTGCACTTCCATGCGTCTGGACAAGGCGGACTTTACATTCTGCAACAACGACGAAATCCGCACAGTTGATCCGGCGTTGGCGTCTGGCAATATTGAAGGGCGAATTCTCGGCGGCGTGTTTGAAGGGCTTTGCGCCTGGGATCCGAAAACGTGCGAGCCGGGGCCGGGCGTCGCCAAAAGCTGGGATATTTCCCCCGACGGGCTGACGTACACGTTTCATCTTCGCGACAACGCCAAATGGTCGGACGGGACGCCGGTAACGGCTCACGATTTCTGGTACTCGTTCCGCCGATGCCTGCACCCGTCAACGGGAAGCGAGTACTCCTACGAGCTGTGGTATCTGCCCAACGCGGAGAACTATTCCACGTCCAAGGTCAAGCCGGGCGACAAGGTCGAAATTGAACTGCCCGAAAAGGTACCCGGCGCCCTGCCCTTCGCTCCCGGCAAAACGATTAAAGGAACGCTCGAGTCCGTTGAAGGGCTTGACGAAAAGAAATCAGACGATAAGAAAGACGAGCAGCCCAATCCGGTTTACGTTGTAACAGGCGCAGACGGCAAGACGTATCGATTCCAGAAGAATCCAGCGGACGCCTCGTGTCTAACGTACGTCTGGTTGTTGCCGGATTTCGACACCGTTCCAATTCGCGTTCTGGACGACTGGACGCTGGAGATGACGCTCTCGCACCCGGTTCCGTATTTCCCGTACCTGATGGGGTTCTATCCGTTTTACCCGGTTAACAAAAAGTGCGTCGAGACGTACGGCTCTCCCAACTGGACGAGACCGGAAAACATCGTCGGCAACGGTCCGTTTGTGATAGAATACCGACGCATTCGCGACCGGATTCGTCTGAGAAAAAGCGAGACGTACTGGGACAAAGACAACGTCGGCTGTAACACGATAGACTGCTTGGCGGTGAAGTCGGTTGTTACATCCCTGAACATGTACATGGCGGGCGACGTCGACTGGATTTCCTCCGTCCCGCCGGAAATCGCCGCTGAACTGGCACAGCGTCCGGAAAAGGACTTTATCAATCAGCCGTATTTCGGGACGTATTTCTATACCTTCAACATGAAGCTGCCGGCGTTTCAGGACGTCCGCGTTCGCCGGGCTCTGAACATGGCTCTGGATAAAAAAGAGTTCGTTGAAAAGGTTACCCGCGGGGGGCAGATTCCCGCCGACAGAATGGTGCCGTCTATTCCCGGCAAGTACCGGGAAGTTCAGGGAGACCAGTACAACGTCGAGGAAGCGCGGCGGTTGCTGGCGGAGGCGGGATACCCCGGCGGACAGGGGTTCCCGACGATTGAGATCCTGTACAACACGGCGGAATCGCACGAAAACCTCGCTCTGCTGGTTCAGCACCAATGGAAAAAGAACCTGGGTATAAACGCCCGACTGCAGAATCAGGAATGGGCGGACTACCTCACCCGCCGAGCGCTCGGGCAGTTCCAGTTCGCCCGCAGTTCCTGGATCGGCGACTACCCTGACCCGTATACATTTTTAATGCTCTTCCAGACAAACTCGCCGTCCAACAACGGGAAATGGAGCAACGAGCAGTACGACGAACTTCTCAAAAAGTCGGAAACGGAATCGGATCCCGCCAAGCGAATGGAAATACTTGCGCAGGCGGAAGAACTGCTCATGAAAGAAATGCCGTTCGTCCCGCTGTACTTCTACACGTCACAGGAAATGGTTCGCAACAACGTCCGCGGCTGGTACGCCAACCCCATCGACACGCACCCGCTAAAGCATATCAAAAAGGTTAAAGAGGAAAAGTAAGGCTCCAATAGCTCACCCTATAAATTAAGCCGCAAAGAACGCAAAGAGCGCAAAGTTTTTAAAACTTCGCAAACATCCTCCGCATCTCCGCGGCTCCGCGTGAGTCCTTCCCGGGGTTACGAAACGCTTGGTAGATTTACCGGAAGCTTCTACTTCACTGCCGGTTTGAGCAGATCAGCGACGAAATCGCGCGTGTACATGTCCAAGCCCCAGGACGGAGCGCAGAACGCGATGTTGTCGACAATCTTGTCGAACGCGTCGAGCGGCAAGTTTGCCTGAGTAAACGTGATCGGCGCCCCGATGCTCTCGTACCACTTTTCCAGCCGGGCGACGCCCTGTTCGATTGCTACGTCTTCGTCTTTGTAGGTAACGCCCATGACGTTGCGGGCGAACTGAACCAGACGGCGCTTGTAGAGGTCTTTGACTTTTCTCATCCAGCATGGCATTGCAACCGACAGCGACGCGCCGTGGGCGGTGTCGTACAGACAGGACATCGAATGGCCAATCAGGTGAGCGGGATAGACGGCGTTTTCGACGCCAGCCAGCAGCTGTCCGTTCCACGCCATCGTGGACGCCCACATCATGTTGGCGCGAGCGTCGTAGTCCGTTCCATTGGCGACGCATCGGGCGGTGTATTCCATAACTGTCCGCATGAGTCCTTCAGCATAGGCGTCCTGAATGGGCGTTTCCGGGTCAGAGTTGGTTATGTACCCTTCCACGATATGAGCGAAAATATCGACGCCGGCGAACGCTGTGTACTTCGCGCCCAGCGAGAACGTAGCGGTCGGGTCGAGAATGGACACCTTCGGCATGAGACACGGAACGATAAGCCCGAACTTCTGCTGGGTTTCTTCGTTGGTGATAACCGTCCCGCCGTTCATTTCCGTTCCGGTTGCCGCGACAGTCAGAACGTCGCAAATCGGCAGCGCCTTTTCAGCCGTCGTCTTGCCGGAATAGAAGTCCCAAACAGAGCCGTCGTAAAGAGCGCCCAGCGCGATCGCCTTGGATTCGTCGATAACGCTTCCGCCGCCCAGCGCGACGATGAGGTCAACGTTTTCCTGTTTCGCCAAATCGGCTCCCGCCTGCGCGTGCGACAAGCGCGGGTTCGGACTGACGCCGGAATATTCCACGAATTCCAGCCCCGCTGCCTTGAGCGAGTCGACAACCGCGTCGTAAAGACCGTTCTTTTTAACGGAGCCGTGTCCGTAGACCAGCAGCGCCTTCTTGCCAAACGCCGACGCCTCCTGACCAATCTGCTTGATCGTATCGCGACCAAAAACGATTTTAACTGTGTTCTGATACGTAAAATTCTGCATGGCTGTTGTTTGTAAATGAAGTTAAGGGAATAGGGAGTAGGGAACAGGGAGTAGTTTTTCTCATTCCCATTTCCGTTATTATAGCAGACAGTTCCAAAATAAGAAAGAGGGGCGGAAGGGAATTGTCGCAAAATGATATTTCGTATTAATAATAACGCCTGTTGAGTATTTCCCCTAACCTTGCCGATTTCCTCTTTAACGATGTTGTCAGAGCATAATATACGTAACAGGAACAGGCGTCTATTCCGGCAAGACAACCGTTTCTCCCGGTTTGAAGTCGCGTTCAATCGTCGGTTCGTTACTATTGTGGGTCTTGCCGCGCGACCATCCGGCGGGAACAATTTTGCCGCCAAACGGGTCGACCAGCCGGAGCCGCCCGCCTTTTTCAGACGTAACGCTCACGCGAACGACTTTGCCGTCCTTCATTTCCGCAGACAGCAGAAAACAGCCTTTGACGCGCAAATTCTCGAATTTAGCGTCAGCGCCCGTCCAATTAGGAAACACTTTAACGAAGCCGTGATCGCTTTGTATCAACATGGACTGGATAAACTCCATCGCACCGATTTTCTCAACGCCGTGGACGCCGTCGTGCAGATGAAAGTTCTTCTGACCGAATTTTCGGATCTGGTTTGTTTTGAACGCGTCGATTATTTTCTCGGCGGGATAGCCAGCGCGAATCGCCATCGCGAACAGTTTGGGCGTTTGGTTGACGCACGTCCAAACTGTATTGGGAGCCAGGGCAATGTTGCCGTCTACCGTATTGACAGCAAGAGCGCGGAACTCGTCTGTTACATCGAAAGCGAAAACTTCCCCGGGAATGACGCTTTCCATATTGAGCGCGTTCCCGCCGGACGGGTTGGCGGAGCCGTCTGCGTTTTCCACGCCGGAAAGCATCTTGACGGGCGCGCCGTTAATCGAATAAACGCCGACAGCCAGATCGGACAGATGTTCGTGAAAGTCCTTCCAGGCGGCGACCTTGGCGGGGGGAACTTCAATGCCGATTTCGCTCAGAATCGGGGCGACGTCAACCAGCGTTTCAAAGAGATGTTTTACGCAGCCCAGCGCCGGCGCGCTGTTCTTCTGCAGCCCGCTGCCCTCCCAGTGCGAATCCCAGACGTTGTATCGATAGGAACCATTCGGGAGCGTTTCCTTTTCACACCACGCCATAAAGAAGTTTGCGGTTTTATCGAGAAGGGGAAAGACTTTTTTCAGGTAGTCGCGGTCGAGCGTGTATTCCCAATGCGTACAGAAGACGGCGCACTGAAACGCCCCGTCGGAAACCTGACTCCACAGGCTTTCGTCGTCCTCGGGAGATATGCCCCACGGTCCCAGCGACACCGGGAACAGAGCCGCGTCATTGATGCCGTCGGCGAGGTCAGGACGCGAGTCGAGATACGCCCGGGTGTTCTTATAGTAATGCCCTTTGCAGCGGTCAAGGCGCTGAAGGTTCTCTTTGGCGTTGCGAACGGCGCGGGGAAGATAGTCCAGAAGCGGGTCTGGCAGCGCGTCCGCCGCGTCACAACGGTTCGACGCCCAAGCCCCGTAACAGGTCGCCACGTAATTGTAGTTCAAATGGAAGTCGTTATGCCAGGAGGGATTGTCGGTCGTAACCCAGATTCCGTACAGCCCCGGGGGAAGCTTCCCCTTGCGGACGCACGACCCGAGCAGATAGACTTGTCCGTACCAGAACGACTCCAGCTCTTTGTCGTCCAGCGCGATGCGGGACTTGCCGTACCAGTTCGTCCACCAGCTTTTGTGATCGGCTTTGAGCTTTTCGAGTTCCGCCCAGGTAAATCGCCGATCCGGGTTTGACGACACGATAATCGCGAACGGCTCGCCAGCGCGAATCGTCAGTTTGGCGCTCGCTTCCTTTTTGCCGTCGGGCGTTTCGATCTGTGACAGCTGGGCGCCCAGTGCGCTTACTGCGGCTGTCGCGCTGACAACCCATCCGCGAGCGTCGGTTTCAGGAAGAAGGTTTATCGTCGAACGCCGAACCCAAAAAACCTCATCGGATTTGCCAGAATCTGTCGGAAAGGACTTCTGATTGTGAACGACAAGCCGGACGTTCCAGACGTCGTCCGAGTCGGAAACGCCTGTTATGACGAACACGTCCTCCGTCGCTGTTACAAAACTTTCAAGCTGAACCGTTCCTTTGCCGAAAACGCCCTTCGTCTTGAGTGATGCGGAAGGAAGGTCAAGTTCGTCTGTCGACTCGACCGCAGGGGTTTCCGGCTGAATTATGAGATCGGCGAAGGACATCGGGCCGATATTATTATCGGCGTATCCGATAGTCATGTCGCCGCAGCTCCACAAGTCGCCGCGCGTTAAGACGAAAAGCTTCCGAGTCGAGTCCCCGCCGTTGACAACGCCCAGCGACCCGTTTCCGAGCAGAGCCGCCGTCGGCAGCGACCGGTCGTACGACGTCCCGGGACTGGCGCTTTTCCAGACGGGATTGAACGCTGTCAGGTTCGGGAACTCTACCCCCGCGGCAAACGACGTCAAAACAGCTAACAGAGCAAATACGGTAACATGAGTTTTTAAGGGGTGTTTCATTTTTAACGTCCTTGGGGAATGCGGATTCAAGCAGCGCGAACGAGGAATCTCGCCGCTTGTCCTCGCAGTTAAGCATAAATTAATATTGAGGTTTACGATTAATTATAACAGAATCGAAAGTCATGTCAAGACAGAAATGAGTAATAAAGAGAATCCCGCACAACAAAGCGTATTTACGCTCGCTGCGCTCACGCCCACGGGTTAACGCCCGTGGCTCGCCTAAGCCAACCTCTATTACAAGAAAATCGTCCCCTTTTCCCATTTGCGTCTTGCAATTAATATTTCAGTCTGATATAATCGGAATTGATGTAAGTCGAGGAAAGGGCTTAGAGTTCTTTCTTCCCTGCCGATGATAAAGGATTGTACATTCAAAACCAACAGGAGAAATAGTATGTCGTCTTCCCTGCCTAACGTATCGCGTCGTCGATTTATTACGAGCATGGCGGCGCTTGGCGCTGTCGTTGCCGCGCCGGCTGCCATTCCCGCCAAAGCGCTTGGTCTGGACGGTCAGGTTGCGCCCAGCGAACGAATCAACCTCGGAACCGTGGGCGTTCATAGCCGCGGCTGGGTCGATTTGGGAATCTTTCTGGAACGAAAGGACATTCAATACGTCGCCAACTGCGACATCCGCAAAGACCAGCGGGAACGTAACCAGAACCTCGCCCGGCAGATGTACGGCGACATCAAGTTCCCCGTCTATAACGACATGAACGACCTGTTTCTCCGCGACGACGTCGACGCTGTTCTTATCGCCACCGGCGACCGCTGGCACACGCTGGCGTCTATTACCGCGTCGCGGTACGGGAAAGACGTCTATTGCGAAAAGCCCTTGTCGCTTACCATTGCAGAAAGCATCGCGTTGGCGGTAGCCGTCGCGCGGTCGGGAATCGTCTATCAGGCGGGAACGCAGCGGCGCAACATCGGCAACTTCCAGCTGGCGGCGGAACTGGTTCGAAAAGGAAAGCTCGGCAAACTGCTGGAAGTTCACGCCAATACGCTCTGGCCGGCGACGAATCACAACTGGCTGCCGGCGCAACCCTTGCCGGCTCCGTCTGAAATCGACTGGGACAAGTGGCTCGGTCCGTGTCCGTGGCGTCCGTATAACTTCCAGTATGTAGAAGGCAACTGGAGAAACTTCTACGACTTCCACGGCGGCGGGATTCTGGAATGGGGATCTCATACGGTTGACCTGTGCCAGTGGGCGGCGCAAAAAGACGATACCGCCCCGGTTAAATACGAGCCGCAGTTTCTGCCGGACGGGTCGAAGGGCGGCGAGGTCTACGCGTGGTACGCAGACGGCGTCAAGCTGGTGATGCGTTCGACCGGCTGGCATGGAATGGGGTCGTGTTCGTCACAGTACGTTGGGGAAGGAGGCTGGGTCGAAACCGGCGACAGCGGACGCATGGCGGTTTCCTCCGACGCGCTCCGCAAAGAGCTGAAATACTTCCCGTCCTCCGGCGCAAACTGGTCTCCGAAAAACCACATTGACGAGTTCTGCGAATGCGTCAAGTCGCGCCGAACGCCGTCCGCCAACGCCAAAGTCGCCGCCCAGTCGCATATCGTCTGCCATTGCGCCTATATCGCCTGGCAGCTGGGCAGAACGCTCAATTACGATCCCGTTAAAAACGAGTTCATCAACGACGAAGAAGCCAACCGCATGCGCTCGAGAGCCATGCGAGAAGGATATTCTTTGTAAGTTGCGGGTGTGACATTTCGGGGAGTGCGGCGGCTTGACGCCGCCTTGTCCAATGACCCTCTGACAACCTACGACGCAGCCGACAACCTTTCCGGGTCGCGGACGAAGTCCGCCAAAGAAATCTCACGCGGAGCCGCGGAGGCGCGGAGGAAGTTCGCGAAGTAATCATTTAGCAAATGCTTGCGGCGGAAGCCTCCAAAAGGCTTGAGAACGTGGAATGCTCCACCGTCCCGCTGGATCGCGGCAGTCTCTGCCGCACAAGAAAGCCTCACGCAAAGTTCGCAAAGTCCGCAAAGTAATAGAAGACAGTTACGAAGCAAATATCCAGGCGAGCCACGGGTGTACACCCGTGGGTATAAGATCAATAACCATTGCCCCCTCGAAAGGAACAAGACAAATGATTATTATGGCTATTCCGGCGCTTGTTTTTCTTTTCTTTCTGGCGCTGTTCTTCGTTTATATATTCTATTGCATCAAGTTTATCATTGCAACCTTTCCGGGCGAGCCGGTTTGGTTTAACGTTTTGAGAAACGCTATTAAAATTGCGATGATTCTCTCGATTGCTTTTGTATTCTATGCGCTCTTTTTCTTCTTCTCCTATAATCCAAACGAATCTCCATTTTATAAAAACGAACATGGTACGTGTTTACATGATACTTGTTTCGATGATCGAATAATAGCCTGGATAAAAAAGGGGGCAGACGTCAACGCTCAAGATGGGGCTGGCAATACGCCGCTGCATCAACAGTCGTTCACGGAATCTCAAATACTCGTAGACAACGGCGCTGACCTGAATATTCAAAACCATCAAGGAAAGACGCCAATTCACCATCAAATTGAATATCTTGACGATTATCTTCGTCATTATGGAATAGAATCGTCTATTGACAGTATAAAGGGGTGGTCGCGTTTTATTGCCAGCAACAAGTTTGACGCCAATATCAAAGACAATAACGGCTTGTCCGTATTTGATTCGATTGTCGGCAGCAGCGCGATTAAACTATGTCCTGAAGCGGTTCACGAGATAACAATCAAAGACGGCAGTTTAGCAGTCCCGACGTTTGCCTATAATTCGTCCGGGGAACTGATTTACTGTAAAGATTCAACTGGGAAAACGGTTTATTCAAAGGAAAATCCTGAGGAATCGGCAAGCGCTCCAACCGAATTCAATACAATTGACGATTTACGCCAAGCGATACATCAGAACAACTATACAATTGAATACCAGCTTTTGGGCTTTGAACCGCTCCCGAAATCCGAACCGATTTACAAAAATCCAGAGGATAGACCCAAGCCTCCCTGGATTGAGAGATTTTTGAGTCCGATTTTATACATACCATATCATTGATTAGCTCCAACAGAACCCCTAATTTGTTCGTTTCAAAAATTTTATGAAAAACCTGTTCGTCCTATTGTACTCAACCGCGATAAGCGCTATAATCAAAATGACGTACAGCATTTAAAACTTCGCGAACTTTGCGAACTTTGCGTGAGACATATACGGGAGCTAACGCAACCCGTTTTTGTTCGCCTAACGGCGAATGCGTAATTCCGTTCGCTGCGCGAACTCCATTACCGCCTTCCATTTTTCCCTATTGCCTACTGCCTATTGCCTTAATCAACCAACCATGAAATACCAAACCCTGTTTACGATTGCGGCGATTGCCGCGCTGAGCGTTATGTCAGTCTGCTTTGCGGACAGCGCTCTTAAAGATGCGATTTTGAATTCCAACGACGAGTCGTTTATTCTCGAAGCGATTCAAAAAGACGGGAACGCCCCGGACGACATTGACGTCAAGACGTCTGCCTGTAAACGGCTGGCGGTTTACGGGACGGAGAAGTCGGTCCCCGCTCTGGCGAAAATGCTGGCGGACGAAAAGCTCAACCATCCGGCGCGGTTCGCGTTGGAGGCGATGCCCTGCCCGGAATCGGACGCCGCTTTGATTGAGGGGATTAAAACTCTCGACGGCGTTTGCTGCGTCGGGTGCGTCAATTCCGTTGCGATGAAACAGCTTCCTGCGGCGGCAGGCGTTCTCAAATCCCGGCTGGAAAACTGTAACGACGCCTCAATTCGCGCGGCGATTTATCGCGCTTTGAGCCTTATCGGGGCGGACGATGCTAAAGAATTCCTCCTGTCGAAAGCCAGTCAGCCGGACGCGGACGCTCAGGCGGCGCGCGTTCAGGGGGAAGCCCTTCTCAATCTGGTAGGGCAGTTCTGCAAAGCCGGTCAATATGACAAAGCGATTGCCGTTTGCGAGTCGATTCGTTCAGCGTCGTTCCCGGCGTTTATTCAGAACATGGCTCTGTACCATGAACTGCTGGCAAAGCAGTCTGACGCCGTCTCGCTGCTCAAAGAGAAATTGCAGTCGCCGGACGAACGGGTTGTCAACGTCGCGTTAAAGACGATTCGGGAATTTGACCCCAACGACGCCCCGGCAATTGTCGGCGCGATGATTGAATTCCTCCCGAGTCTGTCACAGGACATGCAGTGCCGCGTTTTGTGGGCGTTGGGCGACCGTCAGGACGAAGCGTCGCAAACGCTGACGTTCCCGGTTCTCAAAAAGTTCGCGACCGGGTCAGCGCCCCAAATGCAGCTTGTCGCGATTAAGGGGCTGGGAAAAGTCGCAAAATCGCGGGCGGTGGAATCGTTCGAGTTCCTCATGTCGATTCCGCTTCCAGCCGACGCTAACCAGCTTAAGGACTTTATTGCCGAACGCAACGCGGCGTTCGTCCGTCTGGACTGCCCGGCGGTGGAAGAGGCGATTGTCAGCCAGTTCCATAAACCGAATTCCGACGTCAATACAACGTCTCTCGTTTGGGCGATTAAAGAGCTCCGTCTTCCGGTTTCGGCAGACGAGCTGATAGCTCTGATTGAAAAAACAAGCGTTCCCGATGGCAGCTCAGATTCTTCTCGCAACTCGCAACTCGCAACTCGCAACTCTAATGCTGACCTTCGCGCTGAGTGCCTTAAGGCGCTGGGACAGATTGTAACAATCGATCAGTTGCCTAAACTGGCGGCGATTCTGGCGGCGGAACACAACGACGAGCTGTCAACCGCCGTTTTGAGCGACGCCTGCGCCCGCATGCCGCAGGAACAGTGTGCGGCAAAAATCGTCGAAGCGATGGGCGCGGCGACGTCGCCCGACGACCAGATCCGAACGTTCCAGCTTCTCAAACTCATCGGCGGGAAAACCGCTCTGAACTATATTGACCAGGCGTGTCAGAACCCTGAAACAATCGACGCGGCTACGCAAATTCTGGGCAAATGGAGTACGCCGGAGGACGTCAATACAGTCGCGGCTATCTGCCTGAAAGTCGCGAAGGAGTCCAAAGACAAAAAGTACGCGGTGCGCGCGATTCGCGCCTATATCCGTTTGGCGAGGCAGTTCTACATGCCCAGCCAGCAGAAGTTCGACATGTGCAAAACGGCGTTCCAAACCGCGACGCGTCCGGAAGACAAGACGTTGATTTTTGAGGTCTTCAAGCGCGTTATTGAAGTGGAAAGCGCCAAACAGGCGTTCAGCTACGCCTCCGACCCGCAGTACGCGGAACCCGCCTACGACGCCGTCGTTGCCATCGCCGCCAAATTCCAGGGCGACTCCCCCGAACTGGCGCAGATGCTCAAGGAGATTGTTCAGAAGTCCAAAGTAAAAGCGACCGTCGACGGCGCGAAGGATCAGATCAACCGCGTGTCGCTGTCACAGCAGGACGCCCCGGTGGAAATCGTTCGGGCGACCTACGGCGCAGGCGACAAAACCGTCGACGTAACGAAAAAGGTCAACGAGAAATTCTCCGGCAAACGGGGTCTGAACCTCGGCGGGTACAACGCTCTGTTTGGCGACGTCGCCCCGGGACAGTTCAAAACCCTGACGCTGGAAATCCAGTTCAAGGCGACGGGAGAAAAGCGCACGCTGACCTTCTCGGAAGACGAGATGATCCTCCTGCCGGTAAAATAATTGAAGATTTATTCCCCCTCGTAGCCCACGCCTTCAGGCGTGGGAATAAGGATAACGAAGAATATAAAAAACGTAAGAAGCGTCCCCTCGTAGCCCACGCCTTTAGGCCTTACTGTTATACATAAGTTTTTAATATTTTTGAAGGTTTTTTAATATATATAGAAATACTTACAATTTCAAGCGTAAAATTGGACGAAAAAGT
>JAZMZV010000069.1:0-25756 GCA_045586185.1 Thermoguttaceae bacterium
AAAAAACTTTCGGTCGCCAGCAAGCTGGCTCCCTTTTAGGGAAGTTTTTTCAAGTTTAATTAAGAGGGGAAAACCTTTTTTGAAAAAAAGGTTCTTCCCCTCAAACTCCCCTTTCCAAAAAACTTTAGTAAGGGGAGAATAATATAGTATTAGCAATAATCAAAGCGACCAACGGGAGCGGTTATTGGCAAACGCGCGGTAGCGCGGATTGGCTCCCCCGCCATCGGGGGCGCTTATTTTCCCGAATTTCGTTCCCAGAAGACGCCGTCGGAATAGCCCTGGATTTTCGTATCCTGTTCGGCTTTGTCGAGACGCGCTAACGCCCAGCAGCAGTACTGCGAGTTGAGTTCGATTCCGCAGTATTTTCTTCCGAGCTTTTTCGCGACGACCGCCGTCGTGCCGCTTCCTAAAAAGGGATCGAAAACCAGATCGCCGGGTTTTGAGCTGGCAAGAATCAGTTTCGCCAAGAGCTTTTCCGGCTTCTGCGTTGGATGATCTGTGTTCTCCGGCATAGACCAGTAGGGAATAGAAATGTCGTCCCAGAAATTGGACGGGTGCGTCATGCGAAACGCGCCGTCGTCCGTCTCCTGCCAGTCTTTCGGTTTGCCGTCAACGCGATACGGAGCCAGAACGCGGCGTTTCATCTTAACCGCATCCACGTCAAAATAATAAGAATCGGAAACGGTCGCAAACCAGACGTCCTCCGAGCAGTTTTTCCAGTTCCGTTTCGCGCCGCGCCCTTTTTCCCGCTGCCAGACGATTCTGTTCTGAACGGTCAAGTATTTGTTTAGAACAGTAAACTCCGCCGCAGAGCATTTCCAGTCTCCGCACAGATAAACCGACGCCGTCGGCTTGAGCGTTTTAATCAGACGCGGAAACCACTCTTCCAAATACTCGATATACGCCTCGTTGTTACGCTTGTTGAACTTCAGCCCGTTGAATTCTTTTGTCAAATTATACGGTGGGTCAATTATCATCAAGTCAACAAACTGTTCCGGCAAAGAGTCCAGAACGTCAAACAGATCGCAGTTAAAGACGCGATTCTCCATGTCCGGCGCCGTGAGAGGAAACGTCGGAACGTCCAACCGCTTTTGAAGTTGTGCATACTGTTCTTCCGTCAAGGTCAGCGTTTGATTTCTCGGCGCGCGTTTTGGGCTGGGCATGAGGTGTGACAGGTAGCGCTTATAGTGGTAAGTGGTTAGTGTTTAGGGGTAAGTAAGAGAAACGCTTGCGTCCTTACCACTTACCACTTAAAACTTACCACTTTTCTCGGTCTGATATGCAGCGCCGAGATAATTCATGAATGTTTAAAAAAGCTAGTTGTCAGTAAAAAGCCTTTAGAATAATTCTCTATAAGCAAAATACTGACAACTAACAACGATGTTCGTTACCCTTTTAAGGGGGAAGTCTCACTACAGTTCAGCGGCAACAACCGGAACGACCCAAACCTTGAATTCGGTTTCGATGTCGGAGCCGAGACGCGCCTTGATGGTGTAACGTCCGAGTTCCTTCAGAGGTCCTTCGAGAACAATCTGTTCCGAAGCGACGTGATATCCCTTCGCCTTAAGAGCGGCAGAGATGTTTTGGGCTGTAACGGAGCCGTAAAGCTGTCCGGAGTCGGAGGCGTTGGCTTCGATATTGACTTCCAGATCTTTGATCTGATCGGCAATTGCCTGCAGTTTGAGCAGACGATCGCGTTCCAGTTCCGCCAGCTGAGCCTTGTGCTTTTCTACCATGCGTTTGTGGTGTTCAGTGGCGATGGTTGCCAGACCCTGAGGAATGAGGTAATTGACAGCGTATCCGCGCTTGACTTCAACGACGTCGCCCTGTTTCCCGAGTTTGTCTACGGACTGAATAAGCAACAACTGGAAACCGCCGCGTTCTCCCTTGGGCGCTCTCTTGGCGCGGAAAGGATTGCGCTTGATTTTCTTTTGTTTGGTCGTATTAGGCATTTGTAAATCCTTAAAAATGAGGGTTGAAAAAATATGTAAAATAAGTGGTAAGTTGTTAGTGGTTAGCGGTTAGTATTATAGTACGTCTTAACCACAAAAACCTTGCCGACTTAAACGATGTTCTAAAGTTTAGAACGGGGGATCGTCTCCCATTGGAGGAGTGAATCCAGCGTCGCCAGACTGCTGAATATCCTCGTTGATTTGACGGGACGGGATTTCCTGAGCGGGACGAGAAGAACCGCCCTGGTTTCCGTATCCGCCCTGATTTCCATAACCGCCTTGATTATATCCGCCCTGAGCGCCATAGCCACCCTGGTTGTTATAACCGCCTTGGTTGTATCCACCCTGGTTATAGCCGCCTTGACGTCCGCCGCGGTTGGAGTTATTATATCCGCCGCCGTCTTCCGGAGCGCCGTCGCCCTGACCGCGCGGTCCCAAAAGCGTCATTTGATCCGCAATAACGCGAATCTTGGAACGCTTTTGACCGTCTTCCTGAGTCCAGGATTCCTGACGAAGTTTGCCTTCAATCAGAATCGGCGCGCCTTTTTGCAGGTATTCGCCAGCGATTTCAGCCGTTCGGTTCCATAACGTCACGTCAAAAAACGACGCTTCGTTGACCCAGTTTCCCTGCGGGTTTTTTCGACGGTCGTTAACAGCCAAAGTCAATTCGCAAACCGCAGCGCCGGACGGCAAATACCGCACTTCAACATCGCGGGTTACGTTGCCCATAAGTATAACTCGGTTATAACTTGCCATTTCGGAAAGTCTCCTTCGTTTGAACAAAAAAGTAAAACGGGGGAAATCGCGTCTGACTGGATGAGAACCCTGTCTGACGCGCAACATCGCGCAAGGATCGGCAAACGAGTTTCACGCCGCCGTCCGCGCCAAATGACTCTGGTAATTAACGAACTGTCAAGGGGATTATTCTTCGTCGTCCGAATCGGAATCGATAACGTCGCCGGTAACAGCGTCAACAGCAATGCTGCTGGCAGATTCCTGAACAACTTCATCGTGAGCCTGAATGAAATTGCCGGTCTTGGCGTTTTCAATCATGGCGTCCGCCATACGATTGTCGTGTTTGACAACCATGTGACGAAGATTGCCTTCGATGAGTTTGAACAGACGTTCGACTTCGATCAGCTTGACGCCTTCCAGACGGAAGTAGACCAGCCAGTAAACGCCCTTGCGCTGTCCCTTGATCGGGTAGGCGAGCTTGCGTTCGTCGAAAATACGACTTACAGCAATTTCACCGCCGTTTTCAGTAATGGCAGCTTCGATTTTCTTGGGGACAGCTTCCGGATCGCGCGCGTAAAGCGCGGTATCCAAAATGAACATTCCTTCGTAAAAATTGACAGACATTGCGCCTCTCTCTATAAAATCTGAATGGTTAAGTATTTTGTTAATTAAACTGGTTCATGCAGGAATCGATTCCCTGTTTGAGCCAGACGACTGCCGCCTGCGCCGCCGCGTCTATGCTGGACTGCGCCAACGGCTTCTCTTCCGAGGAAAACCCGCTCAAGACCCAATCGACTACTGACATTTTGTCGCCCGGATGACTGATTCCCAGCCGAAGCCGGGGAAACTCTTCCGTGCCTAAAAGCCGAATAATGTCAGCCAGTCCTTTTTGTCCGCCGGACGACCCGCCGGTTCTGATCCGAATTTTACCGACCGGCAAACTCAAGTCGTCGCAGACAACCAAAATGTCGGATAAATTGAGTTTATAAAACCCTTTCGCTTCCGACACCGACAAGCCTGAACGGTTCATATAAGTTAACGGAGAAAGCAGTATGACTTTCTCTCCCGAAATGTTCAACTCCACGTATTCCGCATGGAACTTTGATTTCGGACGCCCGGCGCCGTGCTGGCGAGCCAGCAAGCCCACGACCTCGTAACCCATATTGTGCCGCGTTCCAACGTATTGTCTGCCGGGATTGCCCAAACCGACGATTAGTTTCATGCGGCGTTCTCCATCTCGAGGAAACTGAGAGTAACGGCGTCAGGAAAAATCGCATTCGCCAGCCGTCTCTCGTTTCCGATAAACTTATTTCTTTTCTTCGGTTTCTTCTTCCTTCTTGCGTCCGATAACTTCCGGCTCAGCTGCGCCTTCAGCGCCTTCAGCCGCGGTCGGTTCAGCTTCAGCCTTGGGCTGAGCGCAGTGAACGACGATTTCATCGGCGTCGATAAGAGCGCGAACGTCTTTCGGGAAAACAATCTGACCAACGGTGATGTGTCCGTTGAGTTCCAGAGCGTCAATCTTAACCTGAATGAATTCCGGAATTTCAATCGCCGGGCATTCAATGTGGATTTCGTGAATATTCTGCGTTACAACGCCGCCAGCCTGAGCGCCGGGGCAATCGCCGTGCAGTTTGAGCGGAACGACAACGTTGACTTTTTCGTTAGCGCTAACGCGGGCGAAGTCTACGTGATAAACGGAAACTCCCCATGTGTTCCACTGTACTTCTTTAATAAGAACCTGTTCGTTGACAGCGCCAGTGAGTTTAATAACTCGTTCGCCGCGACGAATAATCATCCCCAGTTCCTTGGCTGGAACGGAAAGCATAATGTTTTCGCCTCCGTGTCCATACAGGATAGCCGGGACTTTGCCTTCATTGTTTCGCATGCGCTTGTTGCGGCGTTTGCCGGTAATCTCGCGCAATTCGCATTTCAATTCTTCCGACATAGTATCCTTCTTTCAGATAAAACTACTTCTGCCCGCCTTCGTGCGGTCTATCCGAAACCGCGTCCAGCGACAGCCATCATTATTTTTAACAGAAAATTTATGCATTTTACATATAATTTTCTGAGATAAATATTATGCCGTCTTTTCTCATTTTGACAAGGGGGCGGAAAGATAAATTATCGAAAAAAGCTCAGAATTTTAGAAAATATAGGTGTCAAACGGCGTCAAACGCTTTAATATTTAAGGAAACGCGAAGAAATAAGGACGTAATCGTCGCAAAGACATTCTTTACTTATTTTCCTCAATAATTATTAAGCTGTTAAAATCCAAAAACCAACGCCCAGTCCAGAGCCATGCCCAAAGCGGCGTGCTGAATCCAGCTGGAAGTAATCGAACGGGTTCTGAAAGCGAGAAATCCCCAGAGGAGTCCTCCTGCTAAAGCGCCCCAAAGTTCTGCGCCGGGATGCCCAAAATGGAAAAAAGTCGAAACTGCCGTCTGAATCAGCAAAGCGTTCACGGCGCCGCACGTCGGCATCAAGCCTTTGAGCAGAAAGCCTCGAAAAAAGAACTCGTATGCAGTATAATAAAGGAAAATATACGAGAACGCATGAACAAGAAACCAATTCAAAGAGCCCGACCACTGACACGCTGGATTTAAAGGATACACTGCACTAAAATCGGAAAATGAGACTGACGACGCCCCTAAAACTATAACGATAGGCGTAATAAAAGACGTCCACATAATTGTCCGTTTGACATATCCAAACTGAATGCCGTAATCCGAAAGTTTTTCTCGAAAAATCAGCTTGACAATCAAAACGGGAACAACTCCAAAGAGTCCAAAGGCGGCGAAAATTCGCCAGCAGCCAAAGAAAAACGTTGACCAGCAATTCGGCTCTAAAGAAGACAGATCCGGTTTGACAGGAAGGCTTTTCCAACAGCACAGCGCAATTGCCATGTAGGTTAAAATTATCGTTGGCTTAAATTGCTCTGAACCAAAAAAACTATTTAAAAATGGGATTTGAATCAAGTGTTGAGGGCGCTCGAATGGACTGTTACAAGTCGGAGCGTCGGCATGGCGCATATCGTTTTTCATGAAAAATTTGTGTGTTTTTGTACTGTTGTCGAGGCAATTCAAGGGGAATCATAAAAACATTCGTATTTTGATTTGGCGCTTTGCACAGATCAATTTGTACTTCATGTTAAAACAGTCAACGCTTATACTATCGTCCAATTGTTTCACGCATTATAAGCGCCCGTTTAAAATGGAGAACTTAACCAGCGTATCAGCTTCAATTATCGGTTGTTAAACCGATGCCAGAGCTTATAAATTGGCTATGGGCAATTTTAAGATATTAAACTCGACCGACGTCAAATTAAACAGATAAATTCATCAATTATATCTTTTACATACCAGAAATAGCTGTTTTAAAAAATTTTTTGACTTTTTTTCGAAAAAATGAGGGGGAGTTGCTTGAATAAAGCTCAATAATTGTGTATGATATTCGTATAATACTATGCAGACGAACATAGTCTATTTGGATAAAGTACAAAATGGATTGAATCCGATTTATAACAATAGTCGATTCAATCACAATTAAAAATATCGGTCGGAAGCTGTATTTTTAGTCTTTTTGTATAAAAAAGTATTTTATCTCGTAAACAAGCGAGGTTTTCAAAATCGGAATGCTTGAGCCGATTTGGAAGACCTAACGCTCTTGTCGTTAAATATCGACATCAGCAGATTACGAAAGGAACATGACCAATGAAAAGCGTTAGCATGCTCAAAGTCTTGCTGGCTCTTGCAGCTCTTGCACTGACAAGCGTTGCAATGGCAGAAGATGCGCCTTGGGTAATTGACAACATCGTCAAAACCGGGTCAGCAGACACAACCGAACCCTCTGCTGACGGCTCCTGCCTTCAAATTGAATTGAAGGTGGCTCCGTCCGCAAAGAACGTCCCGTGGCACAATTTCAAAATTGTCGACGTCAGCGGCAAAGTCGTTGGCTCGCTGGATTCCTGGGACGAAGAAACCCGAACCCTGTTCTTCGATGGAGACTGGTCTAAAGTAGTCGGTCTTTATCTGGAAGGCATGGGAAACCGTCAGGAATTATTCCCCAACGCAGTCGTTCAAGACGTTGAACCGGTCAAACCGGTTGCTCCGGTTATCAAGCCGGCTGTTATCAACGACGTCCCGAGCTATCCGCTTCGTTATGAAGAACCGATTGCTCGTACAGAACGTCACGTTATCGACAATGTCGAACGCGTAGTCAACGTTCATCACGACGGCGTCCGAACTTATTATGACGGACATCGCGACGTTTACGTAGACGATCACAATCACGTCGTTCATCATGGCGGAGACGTCTATCACGACGACGTATATCATCATGGCGGAGGCGTTGGCGGCGGACATGGTCATGGACACGGACACGCTCACGGCGGATCCGGCGGACATGGTCACGGAGACGCTGTTGCTGACGGCGGAACAGGCGGTTGCGATTGCGGTCATTGCGACGGCAATCACGGCGACGGCTGCACCTGCGCTCAATGCGCTGGCAAGGGCGGCGATGGTACAGGCGCTGGCGACGGCGAAGGTTCTGGCTGCAAGTACTGCGGCGGTTCCGGCTGCGCGAAGTGCGGCAACGGTCCTGGATCCCCGTGGGAAATGGACGCTTACGCTAAAAACGTTGGACAAGGTAATAAATTGGCTATGGGCGCTGCCAAAGGCGCTTACGGCGAAGAAGCTCCTGGCTGCGGTTGCGGCGAAGGCAAAGGTCCTGGAACCGGCGAAGGAGACGGCGATGATTGCGGCTGCGACGACGGCGAAGGAACTGCTCCTGGCGAAGGCCCCGGCCCTGGTCCTGGAGAAGGCGAAGGTCCCGTTCCGGACGAAGGCGAAGGTCCGCTTCCCGATGAAGGCGAAGGTCCTGCTCCTGGCGAAGGCCCCGGTCCTGGTCCTGGAGAAGATTGCGGCTGCGGTCCGGAACCCGGTCCCAACCCGATGGAACCGCCAACTGGTCCTGAACCGAACGCTCCTGCACCTGGTCCAGCTCCGGGAACTGCTCCTGGAATGGGTCCTGGAGGTCCGGGCGCTTACGGTCCGAACATGGTAAACTTGGCTCCTCAAGTCAGACCGCGCGTTAAGAACCTGGCGAAGAACTTCTTCAAGAAGCCCCCGGTAATTGACGGTCCGGAAATCTACGTCTTCAATCCTCAGAAGCCTTATTACAATCCCCAGGTTCCGTACTATGGATACAACCAGGGTTACGGCTACGGCGGCGGTTACGGCGCTGGCGGCGGAGGCGGAGGAGGAGCTTTCGGCAACATTCCGGAAGGCGCTTTCGACTACAAGAAACCCGAATATGAAGATCATTTTGTCCTGTACATTTCTACAGGAAACGATAAGACCGAAGGCATCGTTTATCAGGTAGACGAAAACGGCCGCATTCTCGGACAGGTCAAACTGCCGTACACCGCTACAGGTTTGGCGATTCACCGCGATAACGGTTTGGTCTGCGCCGCTCCGCGCGACGGTGGCAAGATTTACCGCATCAACGATTCCGGTAAGATGTCTCTGGTTATGGAAAACAGCGAAGACGTTGTTCACCCGTCTGACGTTGCCGTTGGATACAATTCCGACAGCATGATTCTCGCGGACGACCTCGCCAAGACGCTGACCCTGTCCAACACCGCTGGCATTAAGCCGACCACTTACAAACGAATCAAGGGCAGCAAGTACGAACAGCCCAAGATGTCCGTTGCAGCCGGTCGCGACAAGGCGGTTCTGTTCTCCTCTGACGAAAACCCGGGCGTTTATCGTTACACTGGAAACGCAACTGAAACCGAACCGGTTCTGCCGAAGTCCGGAGCTGTTGCCGCCAGCAACGCCAACGATAACTGGGCTGCCACTCAGGACAACAGCATCGTTGTCATGGAAGGAACTCAGGAACAGTACTCGTTCGACGTTCCGTCCACCCACCGCGTTTACAAGAAAGGCATGCTTAGCTTTGCTCCTCGCGATTCCGTCGTTACTGCCGTCCAGCAGGCTGACGGAGATCAGGCGCCGTGGTTGATGATGTTCCGCAAGGACGAAAACGGTGAAAAGCATTGCCGATCCCTGTTCAAGTGGGACGAAGAAAAGTATGGCGAAATGCAAGACTTCGTCGTTGGTCCGCGTATGTACTGGGAACAGAACGAACGCAAGACCATGAAGAGCATGTACTAATATCTTGCTCACCTAAACTTTCGTAATCTGTAACATTACCGCGGGATTCAGCTTTGACCGGATCCCGCGGTTTTTGCAGTTAATAGCAAAGTTTTATATCCTGTTTTATTGATCCGTTAAATCTGTTTAACTTCCAAACAGTATAAGCCATGAACACTCAAACGCTGATTACAATTACCGTTTTAGCGATGTTTTCCGCCATTTGTTCTACAGCTGTGGCGCAAAACGCGCCTGCCAGCGCGGTTCAGCTTCCAACGTTCGGATACAGTACGGCTCCAACAACCGTTTCCGTACCGGATCGCGGCGGGGTTTATATGGGTGGAATCAAACGATCGTCTTCTGGCAGAACAGAATCTGGAGCGCCGCTGCTGCCGTTTAAAAATCGATCGATTGGCAATCAGTCGTCTGCAACGTCATTTAGTACTCACGTATACATTCACGATTTCGAGGCTATGGACGAAGCCGCGCTCAGCGCTGGCGCCGCCGCTATTTCCAACGGCGCAGGAGGTCCTGCTTTCGTCAATGGAAACAAAACCATTCCATTTCGATACGCAGATACACAGCCTCAGCCGCAGCGTAAAGCAGTCAATCCAAATCAAGTATCCGTTCGCAAGCGCACAAAGTCCGCCAACACAAGCGACGAGCCGTTGGTTCTGACAGGACGCCGAACGAAGAACGCCGCTGTTCTGGGAAATATCAAAGATTCTCTTGAATAAACATGAATTCAAAAGATTCTCTTATCTTGCCACGTCCAGCCGGTGGGAATCCGGTTTTGCATTGGGACAATAAAGACTCTGCCTCAGACGCCAATTTAACTCTTGACGTCCATGAGCTATTCATTCATGAACGCCATTGTCCGGAACGTCAGGCGCAAAAGCTGCTTTCTGAAAACACAACTCGCAAACACGTGGCGCCGCAGCCAACTCTGTTTGACTCTTCTGATAATCTGTCAAGTTCCAAGCCCTACATTAGTTCATACGTTCATTCCGAAAGTTGGAACAACCGTTTAATCTTGGGCGATTCTCTGCTGGTCATGGCGTCGCTGTTAAGGCGTGACGAATTGCAAGGCAAAGTTCAAGCGGTATACTTTGACCCGCCCTACGGGATCAATTTCAGCAAAAGCGTTAAACTGTCAAACAGCCGGAAATCGGATTCTGTAACAAAACAGGACAGCGAGCTTTTCCCGGACATTCAGGCGTATCGGGACAGCTGGCGTAACGGCATTTCCGGCTATCTGAGTTTTCTCCGGGATCGTCTGACGCTAATAAGGGAACTGCTTTCAGACTCCGGTTCGATTTTCGTTCAGATGGGCGAAGAAAACGTCCATCGCGTTCGTCTGGTTCTGGACGAGGTTTTCGGCTCGGAGAATTTTGTAACAACCATAAATTATCGAACGTCGAGCGGATTCCCAACCCGAGCCATCAGCCGCGTTGGAGACTATATTCTCTGGTATGGGAAAGACAAACGCGTTTTGAAATACCATCCGTTATTCCGCGGCAAAAACCCGCTTACGGGAGACGAGCATGGGAATTATCGGTTTATAGAGATGGCGGACTATTCTCGCCGCCCGATGACGCCGGATGAACGAACAGGCAAACAGCCGCTTCCCAAAGGGGCGAGGATATATCTGCCCGGAGCTATGGACAGTCAAGGGATTCAGAAGAATTCTCAACCCGTCGAATTTCAAGGACAAACGTATCATCCGGCAGGAAGCCGGATCTGGACGGCGCAATATCCAGACGGCATGGAGCGGCTAAAAAAAGCAAACCGAATCGAAGCCATCGGGAAGAATCTGCGATACGTTCGGTATCTGGACGACTTCCCGTACATTCCTCTTACTTCTTCGTGGAACGATACAGGCGCGGCGGGGTTTTCGTACGATAAACGCTACGCCGTCCAGACCAACCCGCTTGTCGTTCAGCGGTGCCTGCTCATGTCGACAGATCCCGGCGATCTGGTTTTAGACCCGGCTTGCGGGTCCGGCGTAACAGCATTTGAAGCGGAACGCTGGGGGCGGCGATGGATTGGCATTGATACGTCGCGCTGCGCTGTCGCTATTACAACCGCTCGCCTTTTGGGCGGGAAATATCCATATTATCAGATTGAAAACCTGTCCGGCAATCCTGCGGACGGTTTTGTTTATCACACAGTTCCCCATATAACAGTTAAGTCGGCGGGGACAAACGAACAAATCGACGTCATTTGGGATAAATACCAGTCTGAATTACAAGAGCTTGTTACAAAATTAAACGCTCTTTCCGGTCAGAACTGGAAAGACTGGGAAATACCACATCTGACAGACGTAGTTGTAACAAAACAAGCAGATATTCCTGAGTTTACTCAAACGCTTGAACGCTATTGGCAAATATTTGCGTATCGTCAGAAGGAAATTGATGCGGCGATTGCAGAGAATTCGGAATCGGAACCGCTTTTCGATCAGCCTTTTGAAGAGCCAAATCGCAGCCGTTGTACAAGCTCGTTTACAGTAGAAAGCCTTTATCCTGTTACCGTCATGAAGACCGCAAATGTTGCAAAGAAAACAGCTGCGGAGAACTCGTTTGCCAAAAACATTTTGGCGCACTTGTCTCTTTCAGGAATTGTTATGTACGGAAAGAAACAGCGCGTCAAATTTAGCGATCTGCGTTTAGCGGACGCGCCAAGACTCTCTGCTCAAGGCGAGTATAAAGTCAATCATAAAACCGGAGCTGCAGGCTTTTTGATTGCAGACGAGTTCGAGACCATTTCGTCTTCCGTTATATCGCAAGCGGCAAAAGAGGCATATAAGAATCAGAAGGATGCGCTGTTTGTGCTGGCGTTTGATTTCGCGCCCATGGAGGCGGATTTCCTGTCATCGCTTCCCTTGCCCGTCTATCCGGTTAGAATCAGCCCGGACATGCACGCGTCGAATGAACTGACCAATTCAGAATCCAACGCCTGTTTCGTTTTATACGGAAGCCCGATTTTGAACGTTGAACCTGTTTCCGATACGGAATTTCAGCTTGAACTAAAAGGCGTCCGGATGTATAATCCACTTGTCCAGACAGAGGAAATCCTGCCTCCAGAAAGCGTTGGGGCGTGGTTTATCGACTCGAATTATAATGGACGCGAATTCTGCGTTTGTCAAGCGCGATTTCCAGACGCCAGTTTGAATCCCTATCGGCGCTGGAACAGCAAGGCGGAAGCGCCGCGGCTCAATCAAACGGAGTGGGACGCGCTGACCAGTTCCGTTTCCGACGTCGTCAGCAATTCAAAGCGCAGCGTCGCCGTCAAAATCGTTTCCCCTGCCGGGGACGAAAGCGCCGTTCTCATTTCAGTTCCGTCCTCGCGTCGACGCCCCAAATAATATTCCTTTTTTCATCGTCATGTTCAACTTTGCGAAATACTGCTGGTTTTTGACAGGTCCGACGGCGTCGGGAAAATCCGACCTGGCTATCGATTGGGCGTTAGAGCATAACGCGGAAATCCTGTCGATGGACTCGGCGGCAATTTACAGGCGCATGGACATCGGAACCGCCAAGCCCTCGCCAGAACAGCGCGCTACCGTTCCCCATCATCTTCTGGACATCGCCAACCCCAGCGAAGAGTTTTCCGTCGCTCAGTATTGCGAGGCGGCAGGAGCCTGCGTTGAAGGCATCCTCGCCAGAGGCAAAGTCCCGCTGTTTGTTGGGGGAACGCCGCTATACCTAAAAGCCCTGCTGCGCGGGCTGTTCGACGGTCCCGGTGCGGACTGGTCAATTCGTCAGGAACTGCAAGAGGTTATCGATTCCGATGGTCTGGAACGCCTTCACGCCATGCTGGAGGAAATCGACCCGGTCGCAGCGGCAAAACTGCACGTCAACGACGCCCGACGCGTTATCAGAGCGATTGAAGTTTATCGGCTTACCGGCAAACCCATTTCTCAATGGCAACAGGAACACGACAAGCCAATTCCGCAGAAAGACTGCCGCGTCTACGCTTTGGAAGTCCCTAAACCGGAACTGGACGCTCGCATCGCCGTTCGGGTTGACGCCATGCTCAAGGCGGGGCTGATTGACGAAGTCCGCCGATTAATCCAGTTCGATTCGCCGTTATCTCGAACCGCCTCTCAAGCAGTTGGATACCGAGAGCCGATTCAATGGATAGCCAACGGCGAAACAGCTCCCCTGTCTGAACTTAGAGACGAAATCATTCTCCACACGCGTCAGCTGGCAAAGCGGCAAATGACGTGGTTCAGAGGGCTGTCCGAGTGCAGGATTATCAACAATCCTCAATGTTTCAGATCAATTATTGAGTAAATTCAAACATTTCGAAACGATATGCGTAATGAAACTATAAGCCATTATTTTTACAACAGATAAGGACAAATTGCCCTTATAATCGGTAAATTTTACCTAATAATATTTCCAAAAAGAAATTTTTGAAAAATGAACGAAAATCACTCTGAGAAGCGCTTGATTTTCTTTTTAGTATTGATTATTATTAAGGTATAATAAAGAACGTAAAAAAGGCGTTTTATTTGAGAAGTTTCAGTTACTTATCCTATTATTTTTTCATTTCGGTTTAACTTCGTTAGTCGCCAAAATAAATTGGAATTGTTGGCGCCTGCCAGATGAATCAGGTATTCCAATAATGGCGAATAACAGAAAAGGAAGGTACAAATGAACGTAACAATTTCCACGCGACATGGTAACGTCAGCGAGCAGACTCAGGCTCATTTGGAGTCGAAAGTCGAGAAACTCGGTCGTAATTTCGACTCCGTTACAGGCGTCGACATCCTGATCGACTTGGCAAACCGAGAAAAGCCTACCTTGAGCGTTACGGTCAAACAGAAAAACCTTGCAGACGCTTACGCGACGATTGATAATACGGAACTCCTTACCGCCATGGACATGGCGCTGGACAAACTGGAACAGCAGCTTCGCAAAGCAAAAGAAAAGAAGATCGACGAGCACAAGAAACCTTGAAACATTTCAAGACAAACGAGCTCGCCAAGCTCTCAACAACAAAATAACAAATTTGCACATTCTCGGTTAATTCATCAGAATTAAACGCGAGCAATATGGCAGGATTTTTTGTTTTTATTCTGGTTTTACCGAAAAAAACGAAAAAAATGGAGAGAAGTTTTATTGTTTTCCCCACCTCCTCCATTTAAATTTCATGCGAATTTGATATATTATAGCCAACATCATTTCATTGAGTTTTATTTACGGCAAGAGAAATTGTTTTTCTTGCCGTTAGTTAACTTTATTTTTTTAAGGAGTCCTCGCCAATGAGGTTTGATGAATTTATCGTAGCAGATTCGATTAATCCCAATCTTCAAGCGACAAAAAAAGAAGACGCTATTCGAGAGATGGCGAATTCTTTGGTCGAAGCCGGCAAATTGCCCCGAGACGATTATGAAAGCCTCGTTCGCGCGATTATTAAACGTGAAGAGTTGGGGAGTACAGGCATTGGTCGCGGTATCGCTGTTCCCCACACCAAGCACCCTTGCGTCCAGGAACTGGTCGGCACCGTTGCGGTGAGCAACAAGGGCGTCGAATTCAACAGTCTTGACGGCGAACCGGTCTATGTAATGTTCTTGCTCATTTCCCCGCCAAACGAACCCGCTCGACACTTGCGGGCGCTTGAACTCATTGCTCGTCAGCTTCGCAACGATACGTTCTGCAGATTTCTCAAGCAGGCGCGCAACAGCAAAGACATCTTGCAGTTGCTTTCCGAGGCGGACAACAATCAGTTTGAGTAATCCGATTGACTCCAAGAGTCCTGTTAAAGTTTTATTGGTGGATTTTGGGACAAATCATTTTGCGTCCTTCACCTGACGCAGCCAATTACATCAGGCGAAATCCACCTGTAACTTTTGCTTTCACGTAATTAAATCAATCAGAATATTATATGAATCGACTCGTAACGGTTTCTAATCCGGAAGGATTGCACATGCGCGTTGCGCTGCTGATCAGCGAATGCGCTAAAAAGTACAACGCTACGGTAACCATTACCAAGGGCTCGGAAACCGTCAGCGCCTGCGATGTTTTGCAGGTTCTGACTTTAGGCGCCGTGTCGGGCGTAAAACTTAGAGTTGACGCTCATGGCGAACAAGCGTCCGAAGCTCTCAACGACGTCTGCGCCCTTTTTGAGAATAACGTTCAATCGTCTGTCTGAATCAGTCGATGTTTCAGGCGGTTGATGTTTAAACGGTTTTCGATTCCAGGGCTACTGTTCAAGTTAAAGACGTAACATTTATTTTCATTCGTCAAAATGCCGAAACCGATTTTTCCCTTTCGGCATTAGCAATTTTATTACTATCTTGAAATTGTTACTGACGTTCGTTTTTTAACGTTTATTGACCTGCTCTTTCAATGAGCGTCATACTTTCAGTTCAATGATAACGCTCAAAGGAATCCCCGTTTCGCCTGGAATAGCAATTGGAGAAGCCCTGGTAATTGACAACGAAGGCTTTCGAATCAGCCATTCGTTTGTCGATTCTTCAGAGGTTGAGGAAGAAATCAATCGCTACAAAAGCGCTTTCGATATTGCCCAGCAGGAATTAGCTACAAATGCAAAGACCGTTACTCAGGAATTGGGAGAAAGCTACGGTTTAATCTTTCAGGCGCATCACGCCATTCTGGACGATTCAATGCTCCGCAAGGAGATTCTCGAAAAGATCGAGAAAGAGCGTTATTCTGCGCCCTTTGCCATTTCTACGGTTTTTAGACAATACGCGGAGAAGTTCAAGAATATCCCTGACAACCAACTGTCATTGCGCGCCAACGACATTCTCGATTTAGAAACGCGCATTATGAAGATTGTCATGGGCGTTCATTCAGAATCCCTTACGGCAATCAACAAAGATTTAATCGTTTTGGCGCACAATCTCACGCCGTCAGAAACGACCAACATGAACCGAAACTGCATTCGCGCTTTCGTTACAGAAATCGGTTCCAAGGGGTCGCACACAGCAATTATCGCTGAAGCCCTCGAAATCCCAGCCGTCGTCGGCGTTGGAAGTTTTCTTGACTCCGTTCAGGCAGGACAAAAGGTTATTGTCGACGGCAATCAGGGGATTATTTACATCAATCCTACCGTTGAAATCCTAAAGCAGTACCAGAAAGCTCTTCACAAATATTACGAACTCAACGCTCAATTAAACAATCTGGACAACATTCCCTGCCATACCAAAGACGGAACGCGAATTCGCATTTTGGGGAACATGGAATTGGAGTTCGAAGCTAAAAACTGCCTCAACCGCGGAGCAGACGGCATCGGTTTGTATCGAACAGAATTTCTCTGGCTAACAAACGAATTGCAGCTGGACGAAGAATCGCACTTCCAAAAATACAAACAGGTTGTTGAAACAATGAGCGGCAAGCCGGTAACGATTCGAACCTGTGATTTGGGCGCCGACAAACTGCTTACCAACATTTTGCCTGGCGAAGATCGCAACCCGGCGCTGGGGCTTAGGTCTATACGTTTATGCCTGTCCATGCCGGAAATGTTTCGCAAACAACTCAGGGCGATTTTGCGGGCTTCTGCATACGGACCTGTTCAGATTCTCTTCCCGATGGTTTCAACGCTTTCGGAATGGCGGCGAATCAAGATGATCGTTAACGACGTATTTGAAGATCTTGACGAGCGAGGCATTCCTTTCAATCACAACATTCCCCTGGGAATTATGGTTGAAGTTCCGTCAACAGTTATGATGATTGAAGAATTCCTTCAAGCTGTTGACTTTATCAGCATCGGAACCAACGACCTGATCCAGTATACCGTTGCAGTAGACAGAACCAACAAAGACGTTGCGAAATTGTTCAACGGCTGCGAACCGTCAGTAATTAAGCTGATCTGGAAAACCGTTACTGCGGCAAACAGAGTCAACAAACCAGTCAGTCTGTGCGGTCAAATGGCAAGCGACCCGGCTTTGACAATGCTCTTGCTGGGATTGGGGCTTCGTTCGCTGTCAATGCCGCCAGGAGCAATGCGAGACATTAAACGCGTTTGTTCTTCGCTGGATATGCTTCGCTGCCGAGAAATTGCTTTTCGTGCGCTTCGTACTGACAACGCAGGAGATATTCAGTCCCTGCTGCAGCGCGAACTTGCCAATGTTCTCCCGGAAAAATATCGTCAAGAGGAATAGCGCTTATTTCCTTATACGCCGTCCGTCAGCAGAGACAGCGCGAAACAAAACAGAACGCCAATTCAGACAGAATCAACAACAGATTCGGCGCCGCCCACAAACGTTTTTCTGTTTGCAACCGATCGCTGTTTCAAATCGAATAATAAACTTATCCTCCAATGCTTGTAGAAATCAAAAACCTCGTTCGATATTTTCCCAATACCCGAGCGGTAAACAATATTTCGTTTGGTTTTGACAAAGGACAGATATTTGGATTTGTCGGACCGAACGGCGCCGGCAAAACAACGACCATGCGGATTCTGGCTACGCTTGACCAGCCGCAATATGGAGACTGCTTTGTTGACGGAAATTCTGTAACACAGTATCCGGAAAAAGTCCGAAAGCTGGTTGGATTCATGCCGGATTCTCTCCCGATGCATAACGACATTTCCGTTCGGGAATACGTTGATTTCTACGCCAGAGCGTACAACATCAAAAATCCCGCCAGAAACAAAATCGTTAACGAGGTCATGGACTTTACCGATCTGCATGTCATTGCAGACAAAACTCTTAACGCTCTTTCAAAAGGCATGAAACAACGCGTCAGCCTGGCGCGAGCGCTGGTTCATGAACCTAAAGTTCTCATTTTGGACGAGCCTGCCAACGGTCTCGATCCTCGAGCAAGAGTCCAAATGCGGGAACTGTTCAAAGCCCTGGCAGACAACGGCATGGCGATCCTGATTTCATCTCACATTTTAACGGAACTGGGAGAGCTTTGCAGCGGAGTCGTGTTCATCGAACAGGGTCGATTGCTTGACGCAGGAACCATTTCCGAAATCAGCCAGCGACGGGCAAAGGCATCCATTGAAGCAGAGATTCGCCTGATGCGAACAGACGATTTGGAATTGAGACTAAAGCAGCTTTCCATGCGTTTGCTTGAAATGCCCGGCGTTATAAACCCTGCGGTTTCAAGAGATCATGTTGAATTAACCCTGGAAGACGGCGAGTCGTCCGCTGTCGCAATACTTCGTCAGCTGATTAACGACGGATTTCCGATTGTCGATTTTCGTTTAAGAAACAATCAGCTGGAAGACCTCTTTATGACAATTACCAACGGAAACGTACAATGATACAGTATTTTAAAAACCTTTTTGCCACGCTGGATAACAGAGTCAATCCAATTGCGATCAAGGAAATGCGACAGGCTGTCAGAAGCCGATACATCACTCTCCTTCTGCAATTGTATTTGCTTATAGAACTGCTTGTATCGGGAATCTATCTTCTCACCTTTGACACAAGAAATCTGACCACTGGCGGAACGGAATTATTTACGCCTTTAGTAATTCTGCTTTTCCTTGTAAACCTTGTCTGCGTTCCCGTTTACACCTCCACTCGGCTGACAAAGGAAGTTCGCGGAAACGACGCCATGTTCTCCACCGCGCTAACGCCGATGCAAATCGTCAGAGGAAAGTTTTACTGCGGTTTAATCATCTCGTTGCTTTTATTCAGCGCCGCCGCGCCGTTTATTATTTTGACTTATTTGCTTCGCGGTCTGGATATTCAGGAAATTCTTTTAACGCTCTACTGGACGTTTCTAACCATTCAGGTTCTCAACTGTTACGGGATCGTCTTTGGGGCGCTCAATATCAACATGGTTATAAGAATCATTCTGGCTACCATTATGGGATTTGCCATAATGGGGATTTTTGACAGTCTTTCCTTTGGTCTGTTATCGTCTGTCAGCTCCGTAGACTGGGAAGAATTTATCATTGCAACGCTTATTTTTTTCTTTTTGGGGGAAGCGTTTTTGATGCTCGCAGCCTGCATGCTGTCTCCTGTTTCATTTAACCGAATGACTCGTCCGAGAATTTTCGCAACCGTCAGTTCGCTTTTGTTATTCTTAATCGCTCTGGTACACAAGTTTGTTACTTCAAGCAACAATTATTTAGAGGCTGCGTTTGCTTTTATCTTTGTTATGGCGATTGTTTTTCTCGGAATTGGTTTATGTGAACGAACAACGTTGAGCGCTCGCCAAATTCAGCAAATACCGCGCAATCCCCTTTGGAGAGCTTTGGCGTTTCCATTCTTTACCGGCGTCGGTTCGGCGATTGCCTGGTTCTTTATGATGTTCGGTTTTCTGTTGTTCTCTGACGCCGCATATCTTAATGGCGAATTACTCCGCAGCCTTGTAACAATGGAGCGCCCATTTCCGTTCCTCTATGTATCCTTGTTTTATGTATTATGCGGCATGCTGGTTCGCGCCGGCATTGACTATTGGCGTCACAACAACCTGAACTATCGACTTCCGGAAAATCCGAGAATTGTTATTTACCCCGCGCCTCAAAATGGATCCATGACAATTCTTTATTCTTTGATTTTGATAGCGATTCCCTCAATCATTCCGGCTCTGTTTATTTTCAATACCAGTTCGGGCATTCAGGATTTTCTGTTTAGTTTTTCACCTTTTAACTATCTGGATTACTACCCCAGTTCTGACAAGCATCTCATTCCTCGTTTATTTGGATTCTTCAGCATCTCGATTTTGTTTATTTTTAGTATATTTTCATTCCTGTACTATTATTCACGAGTTTCCATGAACTCTGAGTCTTCAAATTTGAATTCAACAGATAAACAATAGTCATTTGAGCAATTTTTCTCTTGACAAAGTTGCCAATATTAGTATGATAAAACCATGAAAAGACGATTTAAAAAAACCGTCTTTTCATGATTGACTTTAATAATTTGTAAAAGAGCTTTACCTAAACCTGAAATCCATGGATACAATTACATCCTTTATAGAAAAATGCAAAGTCGTTCCGGTTATCGCCATTGAATCCGCCGAACAGGCGCTTCCTTTGGCAGACGCTTTGCTTGAAGGCGGGCTTCCCATTGCCGAAATCACGTTTCGCACTGCGGCGGCGGCAGAAGTCATTTCGATTTTAGCGCAGCAGCGGCCGGAATTAATTGTCGGAGCAGGCACGCTTCTGACTACTCAAAACGTCGAAGACGCCATCAAAGCCGGCGCAAAATTCGGCGTTGCCCCTGGCTGCAATCCGGATGTTATCGACTTCGCTCAGGCAAACGGATTCCCGTTCATTCCCGGCGTCTGTACGCCCAGCTGCATTGAATGTGCGCTGTCGATGGACTGCAAAGTCCTCAAGTTTTTCCCCGCCGGAGCGATGGGCGGCGTTAAGATGCTCAAAGCTCTATACGGTCCGTACAAGCACACCGGCGTTCGATTCATGCCGACAGGCGGCGTTACTCAAGAGAACCTGTCTGAATACCTGTCAGCGCCAGGCGTTATCGCTTGCGGCGGAACGTGGATTGCTCCAGCTGCCGACATCGCCGCCGGAGCATGGGACGTCATTGCAGACAGATGCAAAAAAGTTTCCAGCGCACAATAAAAGACGTTATTTCGTCACATAAAGATTTGTTGCTTTCCAACTCCCAATAACTACAGTCATGTCAAATTCCGATCCTGACGAATCCAAACTGCTGCCAGGCTGCTGGCTGGAGAATCCATGGGATCCTGGCACGGCTGGACCTATCACGGAGCAGACGCATTTAATCGACTTGATTCCATTGTACAAGGCGCAATGGCTGAGATATTTTCTCTTTTGGGCGATAATCGTCGGCGGGACGCTGGCGCTGGGAATTTTGGTTCCGCCAACGCTCAACGCAATGAACATTCCCGTCCCTGACCTCATTAAACTTGAAGGAAAGGGGCTGGACCGATGGCTGGAATCCATTCTGCTCTTTCTGACCGCAGGGACGTCATATTTGGCATGGCGAATTCGGCGGCAGAAACCGGAATGTTTAACTCGCGGCTGGATTTTGTTTTTCTGCGTTGGCGTCTTTCTCTATATGAGCCTGGACCGAACGTCGCATTGCGTTCCGTCGACCGTTCAAAGTCTTAACGTAATAATTAACGATTCGTTAGAAACCAACAGCGTATCTTTAGAACCAAACAATATCCTATATTGGGAAACCGCTGTCTATGGGATAATATATCTGGCGTTGCTGTCACGGTTGATGATCGAATTCAGAGGCGCCCCCATGGCGCAGCTGTTTTTACTTATCGCCACAGCAGCTTATGCGTGTTCCAGCGGACTATGGTTCATTCCAGACAATTTGAAATTGTCTTTAAGCAAGTTGCCTTTAACCATCAAAGAGCTGTCCAGAGCCTTAATCCTTACGGGCGATTTTTGCCTTTTCTGGTCCATGATTAACTACGCTCGTTTCATTCTTCTGGACGGTTTTGGTCTGGACTCATCGGGTTGGCATACGGCAATCACTCGTTATCGATATCGTTCACGTTACTCTGCCAGACGCAATTCCTATATTCAATCCGAGACAGACGCCAATAGCGACCGCTCGCAAAACGCCAATTCCGATTCTGCAGATCAAACGTCTGACGACGCTAATTCGACATACAACTCGCCGTTCGCTTACGATTACCATCATCAGTCGGAAACAACAAGTCCTTTCTCGGATTCGCAATATTCACAAACGGTTTCCTCTGTAACAACGTCATCCGCGCCTCCAGAATTGCCGTATAATGCGAATCCTTACGGGCAAGCCCCGTATAACTCGCCATATACTCAGCAACCGCAGTACGGTCAACAGACGTACTCACAACAACAATACAATTCACCGTACAATCAAACAACGCCTCCGCACAATCCGTACGATCAACAACAATTTGATCCTCGCCAGGCATACGGACAAAACCCTTACGCCACGCAGCAAACGCCGTACGAGCAAGCGCAGCACGGTCAAGCTCCTTACAATAACTCACAAGCTTACAGCGCCACTTATCAGTCTCAAAATCCACAGCGTTCGCAAACGAACGCAGCGTATCCCGCTTCAGGAAATTACCAGTCCGGATCCGCGTCAGTCTCAAACAGAACCTCGTCCGTTCCGCCCAGACCAAATTCTTCCGGAACGTCAAACGACGCTTCTTCAGCCTCGACGTCTAATGCGCCAACGCCAGAAGAAGTCCAAAAAGAATTCCAGATTCTGGAACAGAAAATCCATCGTCAGCTAACCCACGACGAAAAGAAAGCAATCGTTCGCCGAATGATTCGAGAGCGGCAGGGCAAATAAAAAACGAGAGTTCAACGCACATGCGTTTCACTCTCGTTCTTAACAATAAGCTGTATCGTTATTACAGTTCCATTTCTGAAATCTGACGCGCGTATTGTTTGGCGTGTTCGCGGAACTGTTTCATCGTATCAGGAGAAGAGAAGACGTACAATCTCTTTCCGTATACCAGACAGTAATCAACTTTTCCATCCACGTTTCGATTTTGCTGCAGTTTCAACATCGGGTCGAAACCTCGGCAAACGGGAGTAAATCTTTCAGGATCTGACATGAACTCGTCTCTCTGGCTGGCGTCTGAACAATAGTACGTTCGCCCTTCAAAGACAACTGCGAATTCAGGTTTTCCAGGCGTCCATTTATCCGATTTAATCAGGTCGACAAGTGAATATCCTTCCAGAGCGACCGGTTCAAAATCGTTATTCGATCCAATTGGAGCAGATGGAACAACTGTCGTTGACGCCGGGAAGGGGGATTGCGTCGATTCAATCGCAGCGGACTGACGCAACGGATTCTCCGCGCTGAAAGAGGAATCAATCGGCGTAACGTTTTCAGAACGCATCGGATTGACCATTGCCGTATCAACGCTTTCCGGAGCAGACGCGCTTTGAACATGCGACGGCGTATTGCGAGAACGGAATGATTTCTTCAGTTCTTGTTTTGCCGGGTCTTCCTGACGAAGCGGATTGACGTCAACATTGTTATCCTGTTCATACAACGGCGCGGTTGGAGTGTTGTCGATAGGCATAACCGGCACGGTTGGAGTTTCAGGTTCAGACTGCGTCAGCGGAGCTATCGGGAAAACGTCATTCTGCATCGCGCTCGGCTGTGAAGTCGTTGGATTGTCTGCCGACTTAATTTGTCCCGGAGGATTGGCTCCCAATGATGGGTCAACTATCGGATCAAAATTCGGAATGACGTCGTCCATTTTTGGAATCGTCGGAGCTGGTTGTTCAGCCGGTTTTTCCTCTGGAGCGTCGCTGGGCAACAATATCGGTTCCGTGAACGTATCGACAGGAGCGGGCTGCGCCTGTTCAGGCTCTGTAGCTGGAGTTTGTTCCGTTACAGGAGTCGGTTCTGTTACAGGAGCCGGTTCAGCTGCAGGAGCTGGTTCCGTTGTCGGAGCAGGCGTTTGCGGAATCGGTTCCGTCGGCGGAAGCATTTCCGTCGGCTCAAAGGGCTTTGACCCGGAATCAAAATTAATCGTGGGCAGCGATTCGTCCTTTGAACCTGAGACATTAACCTTGCCCGGTTCGGAATTGTCAATAAGAGACTGTCGCGGGTTTTGCGGACCAGGAACGTTTTCCGGGCGGAAACCAGCTGGCGTCGGGACGCGTTCTGCGCCAATTGCCTGCGGGAAGGTTACATCCGGACGTCTTTCATTGGGCCATACTCGCCATGTAGGCGTGTAATATCCCCAGTTTTGCGTATTGGGAATACATACTCGACCGCCTAAAGAACGTGGAGTCGCTTCGCATTGAACACACGGTCGGGATTGAACGTATGCCTCTTGCGCCTGCGCTTGATCAGCCAGAAATCCTGCCGCCACTACGAGCGATAGTATTGCGCTGCTGCCAATTAATTTATAGTTCTTGTTCATCTGACAATCCCTTGTATAGCAAGTTTACGTAATGTTTGTTGTAATTTTTTATTGCGGTCGGAGGAGCGCAAGCTCCTCATGTCTTCTATCTGTTATACTATCCTATAGTCGATAACTCGTAAATTAGTAGCTCGTACCGTTTCGGACGCCCAGGTTCTGCAGGTTGCGAACTGCTGACGAACCCAAGGAGATGAATCCGAAGAACGCCTCGAACGGAGCCTGAACCTTTCGCATAAAGTTGCTCGCTGCGATAGAGCGGTCTTCGCCAATAAATACGCGGTCGCCCGGGAATATCTGATAGTTTGTACCTGTTGATCCGTCCTGGACGATTTCATCCCAGCTGATCGGGAACACCTGAGCGCACTGATTCCCGTTCGGAGCAGGACGAGCAATCCAGATGTTAGTGCTGGACTGCTGAGAAATGCCGCCCGTTTGAGCAATAGCGTCTAAAACGGTTTCATTCCCTGTATAGGGAACGCGGTGAATTCTGTCGCCCTGATTGGCGCCTTGAGTTACGATGTAATAAAATTTGCTGTTGTAACCTGCAACGTCGACCGTTACAGACGGAGAATCAAAAAACTGCGTAAGATGTTTTTCAATCGCCAGCTTCGCTTCAGGAACGGTCATGCCGGCAACGCGAATCAAACCGTACTTGCGAAGATTGACGTTCCCGTCTGGACCGACAAGATAGTTTCCGGAAATCGGCTGCATCGCTGACGCCTGCGCCAACTGACAGGAAACTTCCGGCGCTTTCAAAATTTGCTGCAAATGATTCACGATTGATTTTTTGGCTTCGTCAACCGTCATACCAGCAACTCGAACCGTGCCATAAGCAGGTCCCAAGTCTACAGAGCCTTCCGCATTAACCAGATAAACGCCGTTAATCGGCTGATCCAGCAACGTTCCCAGAACGTTTACCGCAAGCGCGTCAAACGTTTCCAGCCGATACGGCGGCAACGGAACCATCTTGACTATATCAATAGATATAACGTCTGGCGGCTCAATCCGATACGCCGGCAACGTTACCTTTGCCAATTCCGATGGAATTGCCGTGTCAGCAGGCGCTGGCTGTTCCAGCGTTGGATCATAATAATCGAACGGCGTACAGCCTATATTTGCCGCGCCAAAAGCCAAAACAGCAAACAGTATGGCAAAACGAACGCGGAACAATCTGTTATACAATGCGTGACTCATATTTTTACTCTCAAAATATATATGCCAACAGGTTATCTATAAAAACCGTTGCTATCAAATAGAATCGGCTCTTACTAAAAGAATCTTTGAGGATTTTACCGATAAATTCCAGAAAAATTAAAAAATGAGAGAGTAGGGCAGTATGCAGTAGTTAATAATCGCAGCGCGAAGCGCTTCCTATAGAACCGCGTAGCGGTTCAATATTAATAGCCGTGGATTTTAACCCCATAGGTATCAACTTAAGAAAAAAGGGCGTTAAGATATTTCTTTTGTATCGATTAGAAAAGATTTTATTTTATCTATTTTACTTTTAGATTTTTGTTAAAGTTAGACCACAAAGTTATAAGAAAAAGAAAGCGTCGGGCATCGTTTTTTACCTTTTTAACACCTTTTTAACGCCAAACGCTTTCATGATTGTTTCATATATCAAATTTGCGGAAAGATTGCAAGAGCTGTTGTACGATTTTTCTAAAATTTCTTCAAAAATGGCAACGTTCATTATTAGACATCGCTTGCTTGATATTAAAAAATGGTTGTTAACTTCGTTGAAATGGATTAAACAAAAGAACCCTACCTTGGGATCTTTGGCTAATTTGTTTGCCAAGAGAGGCGTTAACATTTCAAAGCAGGCGTTGAGTAAAAAATTCAATATGAATTGCGTGAAATATTTAAGAATGATGCTTGCTCATACGCTATCGTCAATGGTAAATAAATCGAATGCAAAAGCTCCTCTTCTGCTTTCGCTATTCAACGGTGTGTACATTGCCGATTGTACGATACTACAACTATCGCAACAAACAAAAGATTTGTTTCCAGGAGTCGGAGGTAAAGATGAAAAGGTAAACGTCTCTGAACTGAAAATATTCTTGCGTATCGAAGCCACAACAGGAATAATTGAACATTTTGCATACGA
>JAZMZV010000070.1:0-19880 GCA_045586185.1 Thermoguttaceae bacterium
GGACGCGGCGGCGGATCCATTCGCTACGGTGGGGGAGGAACGGGGCGTCTTGGAACCGAGGGCGCTGGTGGAACCGGTCGCGGGGCGGGTTGAGCCATAGCGGAGTTGAATAGAATCGCGCTTAACGCTACAGCAATTGCAATAGTAATAATCTTTTTCATGTCTGTATCTCCTTGACGATGTTAAAAGGAATACTTTGGAAAGTTTTCCAAATTGCATACACTTCTCAAATTTCTTATTTCTTTTTAATGTTTTTTTGATTTTGTGTCAAGATTCAATTAGCGCTTTTTTAGAAAAATTTGAAATTTTGTGCTATATAGTCAAAAAATATAAGTTAAGACGCTTAGTTTGCGTTCTGTTTAGCCAGTAAGCCGATTTGGCTGCTATTACTCCTGGCGATGAGCGGCTCGTCTGGCTATATGGGGTATTGTTTGCAATACTCCAAGAAAGAAAGCGTAACTTTTCAGTTACGCTTTCGTTTTTTTAGAAAGGATAAACTCAATTATATCTGACTAAAGGGCTTGGAGAACGGGTGCGCCAGGCGTTTTAGGCAACGGATGATTGGGCAGCGGAATCCGGGGATGGGTTGGTTGTCCACGATGATAACCGGAGCAGTCCGGGCAATGCTCTCCCGGCGCGTTGTGTCTGTGAGGACGTTTACAATCTGGGCAGCAGAATCCCGGACGCGGCGGCGGGTCTACGTGCGGATGAGTTGGGCGTCCCTGATGATAACCGGAGCAGTCTGGGCAGTGTTCTCCCGGCGCGTTGGGTTTGTGGAATCGACGGCAATCCGGACAGCAGAATCCCGGACGAGGCGGCATGTCTACGTGAGGATGGGTTGGTTGTCCACGATGATAACCGGAACAGTCTGGGCAGTGTTGTCCCGGTGCGTTGGGTTTGTGGAATCGACGGCAATCCGGGCAGCAGAATCCCGGTCGAGGAGGCGGATCCATGTGCGGATGTGTATGGCGTCCACGATGATAGCCGGAGCAATCTGGGCAATGCTGTCCCGGTGCGTTGGGTTTGTGGAATCGCTGGCAATCCGGACAGCAGAATCCCGGTCGAGGAGGCGGATCCATGTGCGGATGTGTATGGCGTCCATGATGGTAGCCGGAGCAGTCAGGGCAATGCTGTCCCGGTTGATTGGGTCTGTGGAATCGTTGACAATCCGGACAGCAGAATCCCGGACGAGGCGGCGGGTCCATCCGAGGAGGTACAGGAGGAACTGGACGTCTCGGAACCGGCGGCGTTCCCGGAACAGCCTGCGGTGGAGTTTGAGCTATTGCGGCGCTGAACAGAATTGCACATAACGCTATCGCAAGTGCGATTGTAATAAATTTTTTCATGTCTTTTTCTCCATGACGTTGATAACAAGAATGTTATGGAAACTTTCCTATTGTATAAGCTTCCTATAAATCAGTACTATTTGTACACCTATTCTGGTTCTTTGTCAATACTGAATGGAAGCATTTTCAGAAATGATTGGAAAAATTTTTGTTCTTTAGTCAATCAACATTTAAACTCAAACGTTCAATTCGTATGCTCATTTTCAACAGAAATATTTTGCAAAACAGTATGCATCTTGTCCATTCCTCAGAACCAGTTTTCTCGGAAATTTCTCTGCTTTTCTTAAAATTTTTACAAAATACTTGAAATTTTTGAAAATTGAAGTTATAATATATAAATGATATAGTGTATAATCTTATGCTCTTGAATAGTGAAAAGCTCTTTTTGCCATTCGAGGGTTTAAATCAAAGTCTCTCCCTTTATTGTAAAAAAGGTGAAACGATGAAAAAATATAGTTCCTTCAATCAATTGATCGTTCGATATTTATTTACGATTTTAGCCGTTGTTTTGCTGGGGGCGAATTCGTCTGTCTTGGCGGATACGGTTTGGACTGCCGGCGATGCAACAGTTTCCGATTTGCTTACGGATTCCAACTGGAGTAACGGCGCGCCTGTTACAGCAGACAATCCCGGGTATATCAACGGAGACGTAATTACCGTTTCTGGCGATTATAAGCCAGGAGCAAACGGTCAAAACATTTCATTGTCTTTTACCGGAGAATCTCGAACTAACTTAACCGGTACATTTGTTCCGGTTGGAAACATCACAAGTGGAAATGCTGCTTTCACCATGAGATTGGAGGATTCGGCTTCCGTTGCCGTTACCGGCAATAATTGGGTCGGTACTAATAATGCTAACAATACTCTTAAGCCAATAAGTGGAAACGACTATGTTGTTTCAATGTATTTTACCGGTTCCAGTAAATACACAGCATTCAAAGAATGGTGGACTGCCATGTCAGTTAAAACTCTCATAAGCATTGAGGATAACGCGACTGTGTCCGCTTTGGCTGGCAACGCTGGTTTTTCATGGTGTTCTAATGCGAACGGTTCGCTTTTAAACATGACCGGCGGCAAACTGCTTGTTACAGCAGACAACTTTTGGATTGGCGATGCGGAAAATACCACAAGATATGGAACAGCTACGATGAACCAGTCCGGCGGAAACGCGTCAATCGCCCGTTTTCTTGTGGGGCAGGCTGGTTCCTCTTATAATCTTTCCAACGGCGTGATGGATGCAGGTTACATGACTGTTTATGCCGGATCGAACGCCAATCTCACCGGGGGAACTCTCAATTTGGGAATGCTTTCCAACGAGGGAACGACTACGCTTGCAGGCGCGACCGTCAATCTTGCAACGCACAGCTTTATCAATTCGACAGGAACGTTTAACGCTCAAAGCGGCGCGATTAACGTCAAAACGGTAGACGGCTATTCATACTCCGCAGGCGATCAGATTCTGGTCGGTCGTTTTGCAGATGAAGCAACTGCTAATGCGGTAAAGGCTTTGACGTCCGTTCCGAGCGGTTGGACTATAGGCGTTGTCGATTTGTCAGGAACCAAGGCGGTCATAGCTCAAAATGGGTCCGCTCCGACAGGCGTTAAAACCTGGACGTCCGGGAAGACTGGCAACTTGAGCGACGCCGCCAACTGGGCAGGGGAAACGTCCAACAGAGTCGGTTACATTGTCGGCGGAACGAATACGTTTAATGACTATGCCGGAACAGTGGTGACTCTTGGAGGAACAAATAAATTTGCTAACGAAGCAGTCGTTCATGCTGGAGAATTATTGGTTGTTAACGGCGGAAACAACACCTATGGAACAGGAGCCATGACAATGGCTGGAAAGTTAATTGTTAATAGAGGCTCTTTTGGGACGTCAAGCGATCAAAACTTTAGAATTTATGGAACGGCGGCTTCTCCGGCGTATATGGAAGTGAACGGAGGGACAGTTAAGGCAGGTCGCTGGCTGGCAATCGGCAACGCCAACTCTACAACGCTAACTGCAAAGGTCGTTGTTAATAATGGCATTGTTCAATGCGGAGACGCCAACGGCGGTCTGATCGTCTGCGATGGAGCTGGCGTTAATGCGGAATTGATAATGAACGGCGGCAGATTGCAGGTAAACAATAATAAAGATACAAAAATTGCGGCTAACGGCGATAACGCTGTTGGCTCTTTTACCATGACGAATGGTTATTTTACAACCGGCGGCGTTGTTAATTTGGCAACCAATGCAGGATCCAGGGGAACGCTTAATATTTCCGGCGGCATCTTTGTTGCGTCCAATACGGTGTCAGTTGCAACAGGCAACGGTTCAACTGGTATTATTAACGTTTCCGGCGGCGAAGCTCGAGTCAATAACCTCAAACTTGGTCGCAAAGGCGCAGGCGACGACGCTCAGCTCAATCTTTCCGGCGGCATCCTTGAAATTACCAACGGCTTGTACGGTTCAGACAACTCCGCTTCCGGAAACGTCAGAATTACCGGAACGGGTCAGCTGTTGATGAACTCAAGTTACTCCAACGCTTCTTATGCCGCTATTCGCGAACTGGGCAAACTGGAAATCGAAGGTTCTGGAGACGGTTCCGGCGCGCTGCGATTCCTGCAAAGTTCCGACAGCAGCGCTCCGATTACGCTTACCAACGACGCGACAATCGGCATTCGCACGGACGCAGTCTTTATTCAAAGAGAGACAATCAACAGCGCGATTGACAGCAACAAATTGACCGTCAAAGGCGGCGGAACGCTCAATTTATTAAAACCGGCGTATTATAACGGCGGTACGATTATTGATTCCAGCATTGTCAAATTGTCTGATACGGCAACGCTTGGAAATGGAAACGTTACCATGACAAATGGTACGCTGGAATTTGCCTACGCCGATTACCATGCTTTTGATAATCAGATTAACGGGACGGGCTCTCTGGTCAAATCAGGCGAAGGAACGACCGTTCTTTCAACTGCTAACTCGTTTACAGGAAATACTCTCATTAAACAGGGTGCGCTTCAGTTTAACGATGACGCGGCGGCTGTCTACGGACCTGTAACAATCGAAGACGAAGGCGTTCTGACTTATAATATTAATAGTCAATCGAAGACTCTGAATTACAGCGACGACGTTAATATTAGAGGAACAGGCTCCTTTGTCAAATCCGGCAGTGGAACGCTGGTTCTCAACGGAAAACACGCATATAACGGAACAACGACCGTTTCCGGCGGCGTTCTTCAGTTGACCGCTCAAGACGCAATTGCCAATTCCTCCGCCGTAACTCTTGACGGTAATATTACTATGGGAGCCAACCAGTCGCTGAACAATGTTTCCGGCTACGGCAATATTGAAAACGGCGGATTTGACCTGACGGTTAACAATACCTCAGATACTACCTTCGACGGCGATATTACCGGCAGCGGTTCTTTGACGAAGACCGGAACGGGAACGCTGAAATTGGCAAGCAATGTTCAATATACCGGCAATACAACCGTATCAGAAGGAACTCTGGTTGTGGGGGCGTACGGTTCCCTGGCTTCTCCGTTGGTAACAGTTACGTCCGGCGGGGTTTTTCAGGATGGCGTAAACAGTATCGATTCCAACATTATTGTTAACGGCGGATCGTTTATAATCGGCGAAACGCCGGAAGCGGCATGGATTACCGTTGGGAATTTCGCGCTCAATAACGGCGGTCAGATATCCTTCGATTTAAATCGGTATGTAGACGGCGCAACCTCTCAAGACGACATGGACTGGCTGCAAGCGGGAACTGCTGCGTTTAATTCCGGTATTGTTAATCTCGTCTTTAACGATGGCGAAGCGGCGTGGTATAATAACGTGACAGACAATGGGTATTTGCTTGTTACAGCGGATTCTATGTCGTTGGATACAAGCAATGTTAAAGTCTACGTTGACTCTGAGGAGTCAACGTCATGGGGCTTAAGGGTTGTTGATAACGAGCTGTTTTTGGTCAAGGCGGGCGGTCCGGCTCCGGTTTCAGAATACTGGTTTGCCAACCAGTCGGCAGACCTGGCAGAACCGATTTGGATGATTGATCACAATCCCAAGCTGGGCGTTAAGTTCATCAGTGGCTTAAGCCAAACGGCAGAGTATACCGGCGCCGTCCAAATGGATGCAGACGGTTCGTATGAAATCGGCGAAGGGTTTGACCTGACGCTTTCCGGCAAGGTTTCCGGCGCTGGCGCGATGGATAAAATCGGCGCGGGAACGTTAACGCTCGGCGCAACCAACGACCAGTTTACCGGCTCGACAAAGGTTTCAGCCGGAACGCTGGCTTTGACGGCGCAAAACGCGATTTCCAATTCCGCTTCCGTTGAAAACAACTCGGCGATTACCATGAGCGCGGATCAGTCGCTCAACAACCTGTCGGGAACAGGAACGATTGACAACGGCGGTTCTGCGCTGACGCTGAACAATACCGCGGCGTCTGAATTCTCGGGCGTTATTTCCGGCGAAGGAACTTTAACGAAGTCGGGAACCGGAACGCTGACGTTGTCTGGCGCTAACAATTATTCCGGCGCAACGACAATCAACGCTGGCACGCTCAGACTGACCGGCGCCGGCACGATTGGAACCGGCGGCGTTACCAACAATGCGATTTTTGAATTCTCTCCGGCTGCGGGAGAAACAATGTCTATTACGTATAATATCAACAACGCCGCGGAAGCGTCCAAGACGGTTAAAACGGGAGCTGGAACGCTGACCACCTCCGCATGGATCAATCATAATGTTGAAATTAAAGAAGGAACTCTCCAGATTACCGGCGGTATTGGCGGTAACAACGGCAAACGGTTCAACGGTACTGTTACTATCGATCCGGGCGCTACGTTGGACTGCGCGACGCACGACTCGCTTGGATATGGAGCGTCTAATACCGTTATGAATATTTATGGTACGATTGACACCTCAGCCGGAAACGAAACGCTCAAGTATACGAACTTCCATTTCTATGGCGGTACGGCGAAAGCGTCCGGCGGCGGAACGTACGACATCTGCCATACAAATTCCAATTTCTATTCGCACGCTCTTGAAGGAGCAACTGCAGAGAATCCGACTATTTCAACGGTTTCAGCCGGCATTCGACTTCGCAATAGCGGAGATGGCGACACGTTCGAGATTGTTACCGACGCCAACTCTCAGCTCAATATTACTGCCGCTATTATCAACTATGAATCTCAAGGCGTCAATTGCCCAATCGTTAAAAAGGGCGAAGGAACTCTGTTCTTTACGGCTCGCAGCACGTATGCTGGCGGATTAACGATTTCAGAAGGAAAGGTTATTTCTAATGCAGCTAATGCTGGCGCCAGTACTTACGGCACAGGTAAAATTGTTATTGAATCCGGCGCAACGCTGGAATTCCAGCAGTCTAACCAACTTGGGTATGATACAGGCGCTCCTAATGACATTATTATTCGCGGTACGTTCATTCCCAGCAATTATACTCATATTAAAAACTTAACGCTGGAAAACGGCGTTATCGAAAAGGAATATGGTTATTCTGACTCCGGTTCTGGTATGGACTTTAGAAACAGAACGGCAACAATTACTTCAACAGGGGACTCGGTAATTAAATCCAGACTCTGCATTCGCAGCAATTCCAATGTTACCTTTGACGTTCAGGACGGCGTTCTGACCGTTGAAGCCGGCATCAACAAATCCACTGAAGAAACAGCTGGAAGCGCGGGCTTTACCAAGATCGGCGCAGGCACGCTGAAAGTTACTGCTACAGGAACCTCTAACGGCGATGCGAACATTAACGAAGGTACGCTCCTTTTGACAAGCGCTGCAACTCTGGTTTCAAACGTCAACGTTGCCGCTGGCGCAACCTTTGTTGACGGGTCCAATTATATTACGTCTGCTGTAACGCTCAACGGCGGTACGCTGACGATTGGCGAAACCAGTTCGACGGCGAGAATTGTCATTGGAGACTTTGCCGTAACCGACGGTACGGTCAACTTCGATTTCAACAGCGCTTCTGTAGATTACAATTTCGATAACCTGTCAACAGGCGCTGCCACGCTGACCTCTGGTATAATTAACCTCACGTTTAATAACGAAGACGAAAACGCGTGGTGGACCAACGCAACTGAAAGCGGATACTCTTTGATCAACGCGTCTGCTTTGACGGCTGATTTGGACAATATTCAGCTATTTGTCAATTCGGAAACGACGGATAACTGGTATCTGACAACGGCGGGAAACAATCTGGTTCTGATGAAAATGAATGGACCGGAACCGCCAACGCCAACGGATTACTATTATCACGCCGATTCGCCGGAAGCTCTTGGAGAAGACACGTGGACGATTGACGGAACGGATAAGAAGGGCATCAAGTTTACGGAAGGCGACAACGCTGTTACTTATAATGGCGGAGTTGAAATGAACTCTGATGACGGAACTGTTGAAGTTGCTGAAAACAAGAATCTGACGCTTTCCGGAGTTGTTTCCGGCGAAGGGAACGTTGAAAAGATCGGCGACGGTACTTTGACCCTGTCCGGCGACAACACGTATACTGGCAAGACGACCGTTGAAGCTGGAACGCTCACTCTGACTGGCGACGCTGTCAAGGCAAACAGCTCGATTGAAATTGCTGACGATGCGACTTTGGAATACAACGTTGCCGCTAACAAAACCAAACAGCTGACGTTCACAGACGATGTTACCGTTACCGGCTCAAACGCTATCAAGACGGGAGCTGGTAAGCTCAAGATTTTGTCAACCGACGGACAGTTTGCTCCGGAGAAATTCGCGGTAGAAGCTGGCGAACTGGACTTCAAGGGCGACTACAACGGCGATTTGACAGTCGTTCGCGGCGCAACGCTTTCGCCCGGCAACTCCGTTGGCGACCTGACCGTCTACGGCGACGTTACTATTGACGCTGGCGCGACAGGCTTGTTCGAGTTCAGCCCGTATGACGAGAACAATCTGCAATACGACACGCTTTCTATCAACGACGGCGCGTTTGTGATCGATGAGAACTCGATTATCAAGCTGTTCTTTGTAAGCGATGCCGACGCTAAACTTTGGGCGGCGGAAGGATCTGAATACAAGCTGGTCTCCGACGAGGACTTTGACAGCGATATCCCGAAGCTTGGGAATTACCAAGGCTTGTTTGATCTGATTGGCGGAACCGACGGTCTGTACCTGATCGGTCTTTACGCTCCTGGACCTGGACCGGAACCCGGCTCCGGCGTTCCGGAACCGTCGACCTGGGCGCTGCTGATTCTCGGCGCCGCGGGACTGCTGTTCTGGCGGAAGAGAAAGTAATTTGGAGCGCGACGGCTTGACGTCGCTTTCATTACCATTTCCGCAGGAAACGACGATAAAAGTTTATTCGTGCCAATAACGCAATGAACAAGAATCGATAATATAACAAGATTTATTGTTCGTACGTTACTGGCACGAAATTCTTTAAACGTACTTCTCAACTCTTTTCTTATAAAAGCGACGGCAAGCCGTCGCACTCCACAACGCTCCAATTTTATCTGTTTTATTAGCATAAATAAGATTTTTCTTTAAAAGCGCTTAAAAATTTTAAAATCTATGTTATAATAAAGTATTAGGTATATTTGCATACATAGTTATTTCTTGAGAAGTAACCTGAACATATTTTAAATACAGTAACATGAAAATGCGTATTAAATCTGTAGTTTTAAGCGCTGTTGCGTTGACGTTTTGTTTGGCTGGCTGGGCTTCCGCTCAAACGTTGAAAACCGATGCGGAAATTGAGGCGATGGGGTATACTCACATCTATTCGCTGTCAATTCCGGATCAGCCTAATTTCAGGCTTGGCGCGCCGTATACGCTTGACAATTCCAATTTGAATCTGGGTCCGATTGAATCTGTCGCATACCGGCTCAATTTGGGCGAAAACAATTTCTGCTATGCGTCTTTTAGCGCGTATACCAACGAACTGTCCCAATATGGCGTCCCGACGTTTACGTCTGGAGTGGTGTCTCAGCGATACGTTCAAAACCTGTATTACGAAGCGAAGTCTCCGTCATTGACAACAACGGGAACGACTGTTACACAGGGCAATATCGAATTTTGGCCGTGGAATTATGGAACTGGCAATGCGAAGAGCATTCCCAACGCCAGCGGAGCCAACGGCAACAGAAACTTTGACTTTGGCGACACCTGCAACTATGACAACAACTACGGGTCTATGCAGGTTCACGACTATCAAAACCGTACTACGATTTTTGCTTTTAACCGATGGAACTCCGGGCTTCAAGCCAGCCTCGGCATTGGCAACTGTCCCGATACAAGCGTTGGCTTGGATTGGACTCACAAGTACACCACCGCTTCTTACGAAACCAAACAGCTGGACGTTTTCGCCAAACCGGTTTTCTCCTCAATGAGCGAGTCTGATTACTCTGCCATCTCGGGCGAAGTCTCCAACATGCAGCTGGTTTATAAGCTGGACTGCCCGCTTACCGGAACGTACAGCGCCAATAATTACGTTGTCAATAACGCGGCAAGCTATACGGGCATGCCGCTCAGCCGAGTTGGATATTACATGGTCATGGAAAAGTCGGACGGAACCGTCGATTACGCCTATACCGGATTCGATCCAATTACCAACGACGTCAACCAGATCGGCTTGCCGTTTAGCGGTTCAAGCTGGTATCATCAGCAGACGGTCAGCAATATGACTGTTCAATCCAACGTTGCCGGCGTTGTCAACGGAACCGGAATTGAAACGGGCAACGTCGAGATCTGGAATACCAACTATAGTGAAAACAACGCGATAGGCATTCCGAACGCCAGCAGCGATAAAGGCCATCCGGGCTTTGACTTCGGCGACGAACGCGGAACTGGCGGCAACTACGCCTGTTTCCAGATTCACAACTACGGCGCCAGTCAAACGGTCATGGCGTTGAACAAGTGGAACGGTCCGGCGTCTGGCGGCAAGACCATTGACATGGGAATCGGAAATAATCCTGTCGCAGGCGAAGCTTTAGACTATACTTTCGACGGCGATGCGGGAGCGAATTCCAACGCGTCCCAGTATCAAAACCGTTCGCTTTACGTCATGGCGGAAGTGGCAATAGCGCCTGGCATGTCCAACGTTCCGGACGCTTCCCAATATACTATCGTTCAGGGCGCGCGATTAACGTCTCAAATGAATACTGGTTGGTCTAAAGAAAACGGCGGCGTCAATTACGATATTGTAAACAACGTTGCAGAACTGCAAAAGACGTTGGGTCCGTTTGACCGCGTTGGGTATTATATGGAATACGCTCAAAACGCCAACGACGATTTGAAATACGTCTTCGTTTCCTTCGACGCCATGACAGCCGACATCTCCAAAATCGGCGTTCCGACCAATCCTTCCGGCGAATTCTATCAGAAGGTTGTTAAAAATTTGAATGTTACAACCAACGTAACCGCGTCTGACGGTTTGATTACCGACCCCGGCACGGGACAACAGGTCGCCGCCAATAAAACGATTTCATACAATAACGGTTATCTGGAATTCTGGGCGTCCAACTATAATAAAGCAAAGAGCAACGTCATTTCTCAAGGCGACGCCAATTCCTACGACATCAACGACTCGGGAGGCGGTACTGGTTACGGACACGGCTCTATGCAAGTCCATTCTCTCGATACCGAGCAGCCGATTTTCTCTTTGAACCATTTTAATGGCGGCAAACAATTCGGCATTGGTAAAAACCCCTCCGGAGATCCGGACTGGACGAACAACAACGCCAAGCAAGGTTACGCGATTGCCAATATTTACACGTTTGCCAAGCCGGTTTTGTTTGACATGGACGAGACCCATTTCCAGCCTGTTCAGTCTGAAGTTTCTAATATGAGCCTGGTTTACAAGCTGGAATGCCCGCTTAATGGGACGTACAGCGCCAATACTTATACGGTCAACAACGCCAGCAATCTTCCAGACAGCTTTAAAGGCATGCCGATTGGTCGCGTTGCATATTACATGACGCTGGAAAAATCGGACGGCTCCGTTGATTACGCTTACGCGTCGTACGATTCTGTTACAAATAATCCCGCTAAATTGGGTCTGCCGTTTGACGGCTCGGTTTTCCAAACGACGGTCAATAATTTAACGGTTTCGTCCAACGTTAATGGCGTTGTCAACGGGTCGGGTTTATCGGGCAACATCGAATTCTGGAACAAAAACTATAATAAAGGCAACGCCAAGAACATTCCTGGCGCAGACGGCAATAAATACGACTTTGGAGATGAAGTTGCCTCTGGCGGCGACTACGCCTCGTTCCAGATTCATAACTATGGCGATAAGCAAACGGTTATAGCTCTTAACGCCTGGAACGGTCATGCGACTGCCAGCAACAACCGTACAATTGATATTGGCATCGGAACCAATCCCAATACCAGCGGCGAGCCTGACTATACGTTTGACGGCGAGCGGGGAGTCGGCGTTTCCAACGCGTCTCAGTATGCCAACCGCACGCTGTACGTTATGGCTTCTCCGGCAATCGCCCCTGGCATGGCGAACGTTACAAACGGGGCAGATTACACGATGGTTCAGGGTGCGCGTCTGACGACTCAGATGGGAACGAACTGGCATGACAACGGCGTCAATTATGACATTGTCAACAATCTGGCAACTCTGCAGAATCAGGGCGTTCTGTTTGACCGCGTTGGCTATTACATGGAATACGCTGCGACGGTAAACGATCCGCTGACGTACGTCTTCGTTTCGTTTGACGCCATGACGACCGACATCTCCAAAATCGGCGTTCCGATTGCTTCGTCTGGAGAATATTATCAGCAGTTTGTCAATAATCTGGAAGTAACAACCAACGTTGCCGCGTCTCAAGGACGAATCAACGACCCGAATACGGGCGCTCAGGCGGCAGCCAATACAACCATTTCTCACGAAAAGGGATTTATTGAATTCTGCGCGTCCAACTACTCGCAGCCCAAAGGCGGCGTCAACTCCCTGGGAAGCAATGACATCTACGATATTAACGACACCATCCCAGCCGACCCGTACGCAGCTGGGCACGGGTCAATGCAGATACATTCAATCGACACCCAGCAAACGATTTTTGCTTTGAACCATTTAAATGGAACAAAACAGTATGGAATCGGTACGAACCCCAATCCCTCTACAAACAACCAAAACAGTCAGTTCGACTGGACTTTTGACGAAACCAGAAAGAGTTATGCAATCGCCAACGTCTACACGTTCGTTCATGAAGTTGACGCGTTGCTGACGACAAACGCTCTGTCCATGTATCAAAGAGATTTGACCAACCAGGCCAACGTTACCCTTTCTGGAACGTGGGCGGCGACCAACGGCGTTACAATTGACTCAGTTCAGGCGTCTGTTGACGGCGGCGACTGGTTTGCGCTGACGATGAATTCAGACGGTACATTTACCGGGACAACGTCTCTTCTGGGCGGCATGCACGATGTTTCGTATCAGGCGGTAGACGTCAACGGAAACGTTGTAGCAACGAAATCCGGACAGGTCGGCGTTGGAGAAATCTTCATCACCGCCGGTCAGTCCAACTCGACCAACTACGGCGACGCCGCTCAAGTCTCGACTTCGCCGTTGGCGTTAGCGTACAACCCCAAGACCGGTCAGTGGCAGCAAAACGAAGACCCGCAGCAAGGTCCGCTCGACGGCTCTAACCGCGGTTCGACGTGGCCATCCTTTACGGATACGCTCTCTGCAGAAGAAGGCGTCCCGGTTGCAACGTATTCTGTCGGGTACGGCGGAACAACTCAGGCGCAATGGGCAAGCGACGCAAACGGAATGTACACTAATCTGGTAAATGCGATGGAATTCCTCAACGAAAACGCCAACGGCTTTGCTGGAATCTTGTGGCATCAGGGCGAATCCGACAAGGGAACGTCAGAGCAGGATTATTACGACAGGCTTAGCGCCTTGATTGAACGGACTCGAACCGATTCCGGCAACGAGAATTTGTTCTGGGGCGTTGCGATTGTTTCTGCCGACGCCAACGGAAATACGTACAGCAACGTTACCAACGCTCAGCTGCGAGTTATCGCGGACGACCCGCTGGTCGTTGAAGGCGTCAATACAGACGAGTTCTCGCGCGACCTGCGCGGACAAAACAGCGGCAACTCCATTCACCTGAGCGAAGCGGGCTTGAAGGAAGCCGGCAGGCTCTGGGCTCTGACCGCTGGTAAAAGCATTATTGAGCTTCGCAACTGCTACTGGTATGCTAACGCGACAGATTCCACTGACATTTCAAACTGGGAAATTAACGGTGATAGCAAGAAGGGCGTTAAGCTCGTTTCTGGAGCAAACCTTTCAGTGGAAGCTGACAATTCCATCCAGATGGTTGACTCTGGCACGGTCGAAGTTGGCGCGAATTACAATCTGACGCTGTCCGGCGAGATTACCGGCTCTGGCGAGATGATTAAAATCGGCAAAGGAACGTTGACTCTTGCTGGCGACAACCTGTCGTCCTATACCGGCAAGACAACCGTTGCAGATGGAACGCTCAAACTTGCCGCTGACGGAACGCTGAACGATCTGTCCGGCGGTTCGGAAGTCAAAGCAGACGATCCTGACTCTGTATACAATCCAGTTAATCTGGTTTCGGTGGGCGATTTGACGCTCAATTCCAATTCCGGTTCTGATACAAAGTTCATCGGAAAGATTGACGCTGCTGGAAAGACGATTACAAAGACCGGTAACGGAACGTTGAAGATTTACAGCGACGAAGACAACGTTTCCACCGCCGCCAACTTTGTTGTAGAAGCTGGCGAGTTAGACTTCAAGGGAACGTACAAAGGCTCTATGGAACTCAACAGCGGCGCGGTTATGTCGCCCGGCAATTCGATCGGAACGCTGACCATTGATGGTACGGAACTGCCGTCGGAAGTTTCCGCATTGACCCTTCATACAATGGCAACGCTGTTGATGGAAATTGCCGGTCCCGAACCGGAAGACAACGACATGTTGATTGTTCTGGGCAATCTTACCATTGAAGACGGCTCAATGATTAAATTGACCTTGGCAGACAATTCCATCTTGGGTCCGTACGATACCTTTGAAGCCATTATTCAAGCAGATGGAACCAGCAAGGACCTTATTGAAAGCGCTTTGACTTCGTCGTTCTTCACCGGTTTGACGGTTCTTCAAGACGGTTCAACGTATACCATTACTGGCATGGTTGACCCCAACGCTGTTCCAGAACCGTCGACCTGGGCGCTGCTGATTCTCGGCGCGGCGGGACTGTTGTTCTGGAGAAAACGCAAATAAGATAATAGTTCTTTTAGAAATAAAAAAGGGCGTCTGTTTTCAGACGCCTTTTTTTATTTGCGTTTTATTCTCATTCCGGCAGATAGCCGTATTTCTCCATGTACTGTTTCCAGACCGGATGTTCGAGAATGCGGTTTTGCAGTTCAGTGTCGATTTCGTACTTGTTCTTTTTGTGGCTCTTTTTGGCTTCGCAGTACGGAATGAGCTGCTCTCTGGCGGGTTCGAAGTCGCCCAGTTCCAGCTGAGAGTACAGACGTTCCATCGTTTCAACCGGCGAGCCCGTGAGTTCCTTGAACGAAATGTTGACGAACTGGTTTTCCGGCAGTTTTGCGGAATCTTCCCAGAAGGACTCGTACATGAGGTCAAAGAGCTGGAAGACGTATTCGTCCCAGTCTTTGACGGGGTGCTGGAACCCGTTGTCTACCGACAGACGCTGCCAGAGGTTGACCGTCGACGGGAAAAGCGTCAGCGGATCTCGATGAATATGGACGAACTTGGCGTCTGGGTAAAGCTCTCGCAGCAGGGCGATTCTGGCGGTATGCGTGGGCGACTTGAGGACAAGGCGTTTTCCCTCGTACTTGTACGTCAGACATTGCATGAACCAGTGGAGCTTGTTTTTCCAGTTTGTCCGCGCCGCTTCGGAGACGGTTTTCAAAGTCAGGTATTCAATATCCTTTTTAGTATTGTTCGGAAACGCCATGTTGATATACGGCGACGGCACGCCCAGGTTGCACAGGGCAAATTCGTCTTCCTGCGGCGACGTCCAGCTCATTTCGACGTTGTCCATCGGGCGTTTATTGGGTAAATAAACAAACTTGGGAATAATGCCTTCTGAAATGACGAAATGGTTTGGGCTGAAGCACTCGTAGCAGTTAGGGAACGCGTGCCGAGGGTCTTTGACGAACAGTTCGTGAAGGAACGTCGTTCCGCTGCGCCAATGCCCGACGATGAACACCGGCGGCTTGTCGATTTCCGTTCGTTTGATTTTCCCGCCGACTGTCAGGCTTTGAAGCCCCAACAGGGTGGAGTCCAAAAACGAACAGCCGTAATTGATTAACGCCATGCACCAGCGGGACGGCGCGATCCAGAATTTGTTGCGGATCAAAAGTTTTGTAAACGGATACAACGTCATACCGTTCCAGATTCTGGGATACCAGAACCGGTCTTTGTATCCGCCGACTTCTTTTGCGTATTTGCTTTTACTTTCCATGGGAATTCAGTTTATAAATCCGTATCTGTATTATTTGTATCGTCAGTTTCCGTCGAGCTGTCGCTGTCGTCTCGAGGAATTCGCTTGACGGCGACGAGTTTGTCGTTAGCGTCGAGTTTCATCAATCGGACGCCCTGAGTGTTTCGGCCGGTGTCGCGAACTTCGTCCAGCGAGATGCGCTGGAGTTTGCCGCGGGCGGTCATCATCAGGACTTCGTCGCCGGAATAAATTCGAGCGATGCCGATAACCTTGCCGTTGCGGGCGGTCGTGCGAATGTCGCGAATTCCTTTGCCTCCGCGCCCCTGCGTTCGATAGCAGCGGGAACTGTTGGGAGCGTTGGAATCGGCGGCGGAATCGTCGGTTTCCGGGGCGTCCGTTTCGGGAGCTTCGGTTTCAGCTTCAGCAGATTCAGGAGCGTCGGAATCGTCAGCGTCTTCTCCGCCGATAATTGTCGTTGAACCGGGGCCGAACGGGGTCTTTTTGCCGAACCCGTTTTCGCAAACGGTCAGCAGCGAAGCGGTCGGGTCTGCAACGACCATGCCGACAACGCGGTCTGTTCCGACAAGGCGGATGCCTTTAACGCCGGAGGAATCTCGACCGGAGGCGCGGACGGTAGCCGCCTGGAATCGAATTGCCATGCCGGTCTGCGTCGACAGAACCAGCTCGTCTGTTTGGGACGTAACGGCGACGTCGACCAGTTCGTCTCCTTCGCGGAGTTTAATCGCTTTCAAGCCGGCTTTCCACGGTCGTTTATAGGCGGAAAGAGCCGTTCTCTTAACCAGGCCGTTGGCGGTGGCGAAGGTCATGTAATGTTCCGGCAGGTCGTAATCTCGAACCGCCAGACAGTCGGCAATGACTTCGCCCTTGTCCAGATTGAGCAGGTTGACGATAGCGCGTCCTTTTGCGTCTCGAGCCGCCTGGGGAAGATCGTAGATCTTCTTCCAGTAGCATTTCCCGAAGTTCGTAAAGAACATCAAATAGGCGTGCGTGGACGCGACAAACAGGTGCTGAATCGGGTCTTCGTCTTCGACCTTGGCGCCTTTGATGCCTTTGCCGCCGCGGCGCTGAGCTTTGTATTCGTCTGCCGGCGTGCGTTTGATGTACCCGTTGGAGGAGATCGAAACGACCATGGTTTCTTCCTCGATGAGGTCTTCCAGGTCGATGTCGCCGATGTCCTGACCGGAGATTTCGGTGCGGCGCTTGTCGCCAAACTTGCGTTTGATGTCGAGCGTATCGCTGCGGACAATTGCCAGAATGTTGGCGTCGTCGGAAAGAATCGTCAAGTACGAGTGAATGTCCGCCATGAGGCTGCGGAATTCCTCGATGAGCTTTTCCTGTTCCAGGTTGACCAACTGCCCCAAGGTCATGTGGAGAATGGCGTCCGCCTGAACCGGGGTGAGCGAGTATTCGTCTTTAATGCCGTGATCTTCGGCGTATTCCTTGAACCCGTCTTCGCCCAAGGCGCGTTCAATCAGCGCGCGCGGACATTGAATTTCCGCCATCAAGCGCGCTTTGGCTTCCTGTTGAGTGGAGCTGGTGCGGATGACCTTGATAACCTCGTCGATATTGGCGTGAGCGAGCATAAGCCCTTCGACGATGTGTTTGCGCGCCCGCGCTTTTTCCAGCAGGAAGATCGTTCGGCGGCGAATAACGTTCATGCGGTGCCGCAGGAACTCTTCCAGAATTTCCTTGAACGTCAGCGTTCTCGGTTTGCCGTCTACCAAAGCGACAAAGTTAATCGAGAACGAGCTTTGCAGCGGCGTGTATTCGTACAGCTGATTGAGAACGACGTCCGGGTCGGCGTCTCGCTTGAGTTCCAGAACGAGGCGAACCGGTTCCTTGAGGTCGGACTCGTTGCGGATGTTGCTGATGCCCTCGATTTTGCCCTGATTGACCATTTCGGCAATGCGTTCTTCGACGTTGTCTCGCGTGGTCTGATAGGGAATGTCGGTAACGACGATTCGATGGCGGTTGTTTTTCATCTCCTCAATTTTCGCTGTGGCGCGAATGAGGATTGTGCTTCGCCCGGTGTGGTATCCTTTTCGGATTCCGCTGCGGCCGCAAATAATGCTGCCGGTGGGGAAGTCCGGCCCCGGACACAGTTCGAGCAGTTCGTCAATCGAAACGCCGGGATCGTCTATGAGCTTGACAAGGCAGTCGCAGATTTCGCCCAGATTGTGCGGCGGAATGCTGGTTGCCATGCCGACGGCGATGCCGTTGGTTCCGTTGACCAGCAGGTTGGGGAACTTGGACGGCAATACCGTCGGTTCCATTCCGCGGCCGTCGTAAGTGGGCATGAAGTCGACAGTCCCGAGGTTGATGTCTTCCAGCATCAGCTGGGCGAACCGGGACATGCGCGCTTCTGTATATCGCATAGCGGCAGGCGGAAGCCCGGCGATCGAGCCGAAGTTCCCCTGTTTGTCTACCAGAACGTAGCGCATAACCCATTCCTGAGCCATACGAACCAGCGTTGGGTAGATGACGGTTTCGCCGTGGGGGTGATAGTTGCCCGACGTGTCGCCCGAGATTTTAGCGCATTTGATTCTGCTGGCGCCGGGGGTCAGATTGAGGTCGTTCATCGCAACCAGAATTCGGCGCTGAGAGGGCTTTAACCCGTCGCGGACGTCTGGCAGAGCGCGGCTGACGATAACCGACATGGAGTACGTCAAATAGCTTTGCTTGAGTTCGTCTGTAATAGACTGACGAATGAGCGTTGTTCCGTCTTTGAAGTTTGCCAGCGCGTTGGGACCGGGAACGTACATGTCGGCGTTAGCTGGCGTCTGACCGTCGGGCGTGTTGTTGTTATCAGGGGGGAGTTCGTTGGACATAGCTTATATAATTCGTGATTCAGGTAATGCGTAATTATTTAATTCGAAATTCGTAATTATAGTGGTTCTTTGTTAAATTAATTACGAATTACGAAATACGCATTAATATTATAGCGTTTTAGCGATTTTCTGCAAGGGAGAATAGGGGAAAAAGACGTCTTTTTACGAGAGAATTGAGAGTATTTTTTTAATTCGGAATGCGGAATTCGGAATGCGTAATTGAGACGCTTGCGGCGGGAAATGCGCCGCCTTGTCCAACGCCCCGCACATGCCCTGCGACGAAACCGAAAATCTTACTGGATCGCGGGCGTATCTGGGGAGCGGACATTGTCCGCAAAAATCTAATGTTGTTTGTTTTTAGGCGGGTAATACCCGCCCCCCATAAATGTTTCTGGGGGCGGACTTCGTCCGCGACCCAGAGAGTTATCTGACTGCGAAAGATGTTTTCAGCAGGGCTATGCCCGGGAACTCACGTTCCCGGCTCGCCAGTCGTTGCATCAACTCATCACGCCTGATTCCTCACCCTTCAAGGCAGAGGCTCCCCGCTTGTATTTTGAGGGATTGTCGATATAATTATAGACGTCGTCTGGGAAAACGCGCCGTTGGGGCGGCGATTCGGGCGACTGGAATTCGATTGTTCATTCTTTGTTATCGCAGCGCTGTCAAAGATGAAAATTTTAGGAATCGACCCCGGGCTGGGAATCACCGGATACGCCGTTATCGAAAACAGCGACGGAAAGATTCGACTGCTCGAAGCGGGCGTGATTCGAGGGAAATCAAAAAAGACGCTCCCGGAACGGATTCATGAAATCTACGTCGGACTGGAAGAGATCGTCAGCCAGTTCAAGCCCGACGCTATGGGGCTGGAAGATCTGTACAGTTTTTACAAGCGTCCTCGCACCGCGATTTTAATGGGACACGCCAGAGGAGCCATCATGCTCGCCGCCGCAAACGCCGGGATTCCTGTCTATTCCTATACCGCAACGCGAATTAAAAAAGTTGTTACAGGAAACGGACAGGCAAGCAAAGCGCAAATGCAGCGAGCTGTCATGCGCGAATTCAACCTGACGGAAATCCCCAAACCGCCAGACGTCGCCGACGCTCTCGGAATCGCGTTGACCTGCATGTACCTGCTCAAGCCGCGCGCGCCTAAATTAAACGACTTCCTGAAGAACATCGGGAAAGAGTAGGCAGTAGGCAGTAGGCAGTAGGGAATAGGGAATAGGGAATAGGGAATAGGGAATAGGGAATA
>JAZMZV010000071.1:0-18165 GCA_045586185.1 Thermoguttaceae bacterium
CAAAGGGGCGCGGGAGGGGTAAGGGGGTGAAGCGTTTAGGAAAGTTTTTCGCCCTAGTCCCCCAGATAAATCTGGGGGCTACGATTATTTTGAATGTTTTTTTCTCCCACGTCTAAAGACGTGGGGATAAGAACAGATAAATCTGGACGCTACAAAAAGTTTTCAAGCCCATTTCCTTTTTTCATGTCCCTCAATTTTTGAACGCACCCGCGCATTACGAATTCTCTTTGCCCCTACTTGAAATATTCGCTCTTTATGATATACTTATTTTATTCTTTGAAAGTTATTTGGAGGATAAGCGAATGGCTAGCGGGCTGACTCGAAATCAGTTGCCGGGAAACCGGTTGTGGGTTCGAATCCCATGTCCTCCGTTTTCTCTCAGATTTACAGACTCTGTTAAATAATTCTTTAGATAACGCATCGCGTCTTTGTTATTTCAGATTGACTCTCGTTACTCATTACTCGCAACTCGTTGCTTGCAACTATATAAAAAAACGACTCCGTATCGGGATGGACGATACAGAGTCGTTCGAATCAAGGAGTGTGTACGTATTAAACGGAATTAGAAGTTGAGCAAAATGTCCATTCCGAAGGTGAACTGGCTGTTCTTTTCGCCGAAGAACTTGATCGGTCCATTGAGGTCTGACCAGTCCCAGCGAACTTCTGGTCGGATGGTGCACCAGTAAGTCGGTTTCCAGTTGACGCCCAGGGTGATGTCGTAGACGTTGTACGTTGTGTCGTCAAACACCTTGGAGTAGACGATTCGTCCGCACTGCGGGTTGTCCTGGAACCATTCAAATCTTAAACCGGTTGTAATCGTATCTGTGCAGCGGACGTACCAGCTGTTGGTAAGACCAGTCCATGTGCTGGAATTGACGTTTGTTCTGGGGAAGTCTCCTTTGTCGTCCCAGCCGTAGACGAATTCCAGGCTTGTCGCCAACCAGGAGTTGATTCTCCATTCCGTCAGCCAGCTCAGGACGGTAACGTTGAATTCCGCGTTTTGAACGTCAGAGAAACGATTTGGTTTGTAGGTCCAGGTTTCGTTTCCTGAGTGAACCATGAACTGAGTCGCCAGCGTACGGCAGGAATCCATCCAGCGAACGCCGCCGTATCCAGAAGCGACTCCAGACTTGGTCGACATGCGGTTCCAACCCAGGTCAACGCCGCCGAAGACGGAAAGACCATTGCATCCGCCGAAGGTTACTTCCATGCCGGTAAGCGTTGTTGGCATTCCATAATAGCTTGCATAGTTGTGAGAATAGAAGAAGTTCTCAACCGCCATCGGGCTTTCCATGCTCATGCCGGAGTAGTAATGACCAGCTTTGATTTTAACGCCCGTCATGACAGGCATGTACATTTCGATGTATGCTTGAGGAATTGAAACGCCGTATTCAGAAACGTTTTGAGCCAGATGTCGATTTCCGTCTCCGTTCCAGTGATTGACGCGGCCTTCCACGCCGTTAATTGTCGTCAAATATCCAACGTTGCTGGCTTCCAGACCGTATGCTTGCGTGTAATAGTAATCAGTACCGAAGAACACGTCAACGCGTCCGCCCAAGCTGTAGCTCATGCCGTCTTCTACGACTTTGCGTTCCAACGCCATGTAGACCTGATTCATCTGATATGTACTATACATATCATTGTACGCTTGAGGCGCATAGGTGTCGTCATTACGACCGGAGCCGTATGTAATGCCTTGATCGACCCACGCTTTGAAGCGCCATTCGCCGGGACCCCAGAACTGGTCGCAATTCATTGGACATATAGTTTTATACCAGCCGTCAGCGCGATCGCGAACAATATATGAAGGCATTTGATTGGCAAATAAGCCATTAGACGCCGCGACGCTGCCCCCATCGATCTGTTCAGCAGCATTTTGCCCTATAGGATCCAGCACGGGAACGCTATATTGCGCCTTGACAAAGTTTGATTGCAACGCAATACAAACGGCGATTATAACAATTCTCGGGAATAAACTCGAATATTTCATACCAATTACCTCAAGGGTGAGAGGATAACCAGGGCTGTAATGTATATACGGCTCCACCGAATATTAACCTATTACAGTCTACTTTACTCCTATCGGCAATTTCATTACTTCTTTATTAGAAATTTTTCTCCAATTTACGTTTTTTCCCTCTGGAATACAAAAAAGAGCTCAAAAAACGTTCTTAACCTCTTATTAGACAGAATGTTATGTAGACAACAACGGCGCGAAAAGACAGCGTTTATGCGGCAAGCGACACGGGATGAATTATCTCGTCTCGCTTGCCGTGAAGAGAAACGGGCTTACCGGAAGCTCTCTAGTAATACACCTTGTCCCAGACGTACGCCGCCATGGCGGAGAATAAAATTAGAGGAATCCACGCCGCCATTGCCGGCGAAATCAACTTGTCGGAGTCGCCTGCCAGGGAGCTGAACATATTGATGACAATCCAGCTGCCTCCCCACCAGATAGCAGCTTTAAGCAAGATGAGCAATAATCGATTTTCGTTTGCCAAAATAAATGACAAGCCGACAAATATAATGCAAAAATCGATAAATGGTCTTGTTATGCGTTTATGCAGAGTAATGGCGGCGTCTCTTCTGTGATTTTCCGGCATGCGTTCCATAATCCGCCGCAATTCCGACATTGACGAATACTCTTGCAGCTCGGCGTTGAGAGTTAAGTCGTCAAATTCAATTCCGCTGACTAAAAAGCACTCTCCCTTTTTTAACCAATCTTGATGATTTACCGGGGTGTAAAGAATGGTTTTATCGTTTATAGTCAGAGAAGGCTGATTGTCCAGACATTTTTCTGCCACAACGTTTCTAAGCAGGAATCCTGCTGGACGATTTGGCGTTGTCGCGTCGCCGAGTATCTCATTTTGCCAGACGGCAATGTCGGCGGAGATGGTTTGTCCATATTTATCCAGCGTTATAACCGGCATACTGAAGGACGGCTGAATAATGGCTTTATGATCAAGATCCAGGGCGTCTCCTGTTATATATACATTAGTCATGGGATCCGTTTTGGGTTCAACGCGGGCTTTATCCCGTTCGAAAAATGAATTGATGTCGCAGCCAATGATAGACCGTTGAACAGGCAAAACAAATTCGCGGCATAATGCGAAAATCGCTATGAGGACTATAGATGCAACAAAAATCATGTACGCCGCTCGAACTCGACGAATTCCCATGCATGCCAAGGCAAGCGTTTCGTTGTGTTTAACCATCTGGTTTATCAAAACTATACTGGGAAGAATGACGCATACTGTTAACAAAGCGTCAAACAGAGCCAGAAGGCGCGGCGAGTAAAACTGGAATAACGCAGTCGGCATCGATATATTATGCTGCTGGCACTTCTGATTAAAAACGTCTGCGCTATTGAGGTAGTCCATTATTATAAATATAATGGATATCAATATTATGGTTCCCAAAAACAGAACAAGAAACTGTCTAAGAACAAACCAGTCTATGCTTCCGGGATGAAGCAGAGAATAGCGCGTTCGAGACGACTCGTTATTATCGTTGCCTGATTCGTTGATAACGTTTTGCTGGCGTTCCTGATTCTCATCGAGATCAGAAGTCTGTTGGGATGGAGACGATTGTTGAGACATGTTATTGCATAGGAGGTTTATCGATAATTTTCGCAGCGTCCAAAAGTTGCGAGGACCGCTAATAATTGCTTTTAACGTCAAGCATTTTTCGAATTGAAAACAGAGAGAAAAAAGTCTGCCATGCCTGCCTCGAAGCAGAATTACTAGAAGTCCTTAAAATAATAGCGTATTTTTCAGGATTTGACCAGATGTCTTTTCAAATTTTTATAAATCTTTCTGCTCCATTTTGTTTATTTAAGACAAGTTTCCTATCTTGCCTATAAATTTAGAAATAATTTAAGATTTTTTCTGTTTTTCCTCTAAATAGGATTGATTTTAAATTGTATTCCAGTATGATATATAAAATATAAGTAGATGAAGAGCGTTGTTTCCAAATCAGGAAACTAATTATATGTCAGACAAGGCTTTTTGCCTTGTTTGGAATATAGTTTCGCTCATTATGCTAAAGAGAATCGTCAACAGATAATTGAAAGCCGATTCCCTCCAAGTAGTTATGACCCCGAAAATAAATAACCTGCCTGCTATTGAATCTTCCTTTGTCCAATTAGGAGCAATTGGTCATTGGAGTTTCGTTGTACGTCCCGTATTTGAGGGGGATTGTTTCACGCTTTTTGCCAATTCGCTGGACGAGCTGGATCGCGCTTTTGAAGACCAGCTTGACGAGGGGGAAGAGTACCACGTTATCTATCGCATCTCGTTGTTTCTTGCGGATATTTCCCAGGAAGACGAGTTTATAGAAGTTCTTAAAGAGCATTACGGGGACGACTGTCCGATTTTCGAGATAATTCCCCAGGCTCCTGTAACAGGCGCGGCTTACGCCATCGAGGCGTGGGGGCTTTCCGCAGCCAGTTCAGACGAGATTTCTGTTAAACGGACGTCGGATCAGCTTTCAACGGTTTCCTATTCCGGTCTGGATTGGACGCACGTCGTCAACTGTCGCCCGACGGTTTCAGACGAACTGGTTTATCCGAAGTCTTATTCCTGCTTTGAAGAACTCCAAAAGCAGTTTAATCAGCTTGACATCTCTTTTGAAGACGTAATTCGCATCTGGATTTATCTGGGCGACATCGTCGGTCCGGAAGGCGAAACGCAGCGCTATAAAGAACTTAACCGCGCCAGAACGGATTTCTTTGGCGACATGAAGTTCTGCCGAAAATACCCTCTGGACTCGTCCGACTTTGACGCCTATCCCGCCAGCACTGGCATCGGTTCAGACGGGAAAAACGTGATTCTTGCCGGACTGTCGATTCATTCCAGCTCGTCAAATCTCATTGCCGTTCCGCTGGAAAACCCTCAGCAAACCAGCGCCTTCAATTATGAAAAAACGTACAGTCCGCAAAGCCCCAAATTCGCTCGCGCGCTGGGCGTAGAGTACGAAGACGGCGGCGTGATTTTCATCTCGGGAACCGCCAGCATTATCGATTCGGAAAGCCGCTTTATCGGCAAGCCGGCGCGGCAGGCGTCGTGTACGTTAGACAACATTGCCGTCTTAATCGACAGAACCAACTGCCGGGAACACGGCTTTGACCGCTTGGGCGCAGAACTGAATCAGCTTGCCTTTTTGCGGGTTTATATCAAGCGTCCGGAAGATTACGAAGAAATAGCCGAGGTCTGCCGCAAACGCTGCGGCGACGGCGTCCCGATGGTCTTTACTGTAACAGACGTCTGTCGTCCGGAACTGCTGGTCGAAATGGAAGGAATCGTCTATACGAAGAAATAGTTGCAATGGAAGGCGGTAACGAAACGACTTTCAGGAGCGTAGTTACGCTTCATCGATAGGTGGACTTATGTTTTAAAGCGTAATTTCGTTCACTTCGCTCACTTCATTACCGCCTTTCATTTCTTACCGTTCTCAGCTAAACTCCTCTCCGTCTGATTTCCTTTAACACGGTTCGCGCCTGATTAAAGAACTCGTGGTAATCGTCGCGCTGATAGTCGGGGAACGTCCAGTGATGGGCGACCCATTGTCCTTCTTTGAAGTTGAGCGTTATTTCCGCATAGATGCCTCTGCCCAGATAAATGCGGTGAGCATAGTCTTTTGTGCTTGCCAGGACGAGTTTGCCCAGCTCTATGTATCCCGGGTCGATGTTGAGCGGTCTCGATTCTGGCTTTCCGGCGAGTTGAGCGTATTCCTCTTCCCAGTCGTTGGATAGAATCTTCCAGTCAATCAGGTCAGACGGATCAGCCCCGGCGTTGAGAACGAAAAACTGCTTTTTCAGCCCCGCTCCCATCGACTCGTCGTAGTAATGCGTGTTGTCAAAATTAAACGGAACGGACGCTAGCCCAATTTCGCCCCACTTGTCAGCTATGCGATTCCTCGCCCAATCTATCGCCTCCGGATAGATGGAAAACACGGCAAACAACGGCAGAACAGGTCGCGGCGGAAGGATTTGTCCCATGGCGGATAAGGGAATAGGGAGTAGGGAGTAGGGAATAGTAAGTGGATGAAAGGCGGTAATTAGGCGAGCCGGGGTGCGTTAGCCCCCGGAAAAATCGAGCGGAATTACGCATTCGCCGGAACGGCGAACTTCTCGCAACTCGCAACTCGTTACTCGCAACTTATCTCGGCGCGGAAAACAATATCGCCTGCCCGGAATCGTTTGCGGACGCTCCTAAAACAGGGGTGAGTTTTCCAATATGTTTTTGTATATTTTTTTTGAATGCGTTACAGTCGCTTGACTTCGGCGGACAGACAATCGCCGCTTCGCACGCCATTGAGGCTTCGTCAAGATCCGTTATCTTTTTAGCCAGTGCAACAGCCTGAATGTCGGAAACGGGAACGACGTCCACTGCAATTGCCCCGGAAAGGGTTACTGCGGCTAGAGAGCCTCGACATCTGTGCCCAGCGAAGTAAATTGTCGGCTGATTTCCTGACGCCGCTAAAACCGCTATCGGAACGCGAGAGCCTTCCAGCTTCGACAGTTCGCGAACGGCGCTGTTCGTCTTTTGAGCGGGAAACGCAGAAAGCAGAAGCAGCGCTTTGTCATGAGTCGTTCTCAAAAGATTTTCATGGACGAACTGCGCGTACGACTGCGGTGAATCAAACGTTTCCAAATCCGGGTCTGCCAGGACTGCGGATATTTTCAAGTCTCCGCCGCCGACAACCCACGCGGATACGATCGGCTGACCGTTGTCAAGACGATGAGTAAAATTCGTCTCAGAGGAAAATCCGATTACAACGGCGCGGGAGAACCGGTCGGAAACCGCTTGAACGACTGCGTCCGTTCTGGTTGTGATAGGAGCGGAAACCGATAAGAGAATCAGTTTCGGCTCCGTCTTTTTGAATGTAAAAGCAATCCTGTCCGAAAGCGCTTCGCCCAACGCGGCGGCGTTCCCGGAAGATGCAATTGGGATGGATTCCACCGACAGTTTCAAGCATCGTCCTGAACTGAGCGTTTCAAAAACAGGCGGATTCCATGGCGGGTTTTGAGCAAACGCGTTGGCAGCAAAACAAAAAAACAGAATGGAAGCGCAAAGAGCCAGACGCAACGTTCTGTCAATACGCCAATTGTCTATCCATTCTGTTTTGTTCATTTTTAGATTTACTCTTTCCAAATCAACTGAATTGGCTCCTCAAGGAATTCGATAATTTTCTTGAGGAATTTCGACGCCAGACCGCCGTCAATAATCCGGTGGTCAAATGCGTACGACAATCCAACTCTTTTGTGAGCTTCCCATTTGCCGTCTTTTTCGACCGGTTCGTCAAAGGTCGCGCCAATTCCCAAAATACCCGACTGCGGCGGGAGAATAATCGGTGTGAAGTACTCGACGCCCATAGCGCCCATGTTGGAAATGGTAAACGTCGGGTTCGCCATTTCCTCAAGCGTTAACTTGTGCTGTTCCGCCTTGTCGATTAATCGTTTGGTTTGGGCGGCGATAGCGAGAATGTCCATGTTTTGCGCCTGATGAATCACCGGCACATAAAGCGAACCCTTGGCGTCGACCGCCATTCCGATATTGACGTCGGCGTATTGAATAATCTGATCGCCGTCCAGAGACGAATTCAGCTCCGGCATGAGAGCCAGCGCCATAACCGCCGCCTTGATGAAATAGTCGTTTAACGACGCTTTCACATTGGAAAAGCGGTTGATTTTCAGACGCATTTTAATCAGTTCGGAAACGTCCGCTTTTCGGAAAATGGTAGACGACGGGATCGTTTGAACGCTTTGGTTCATTCGTCGCGCAATTGTCCGGCGGATTGACGTCATGGCAACCGTTTTGGCGACTCGCGGCGATACAATAACTTCGTCTGAACGCTTTATATTGCAGCTGCATTCCGTTGAAGCGTGCGAACAGCGTTCGTTTGTTTTGTCACAAATTGGAGCGTCCATGAGGTCAACGTCTGTAACGACGCGCGGCTTAAAAGCCGGTTGAGCAGATGCGGTTTCGTTTTGAGGATTAAATCCGATAGGCCGAGGCGATCTTGCCGCCGGCGTTTGAGAGGGAATGGAATAAACAGCCGCTTTTCCAAAGACGGTTTGCAGCGTCGTCATTTCCGCTCCCGCTGCCAGAGCGACGGGAATGGATTGCGGCGTTGACTGAGCGTCCATAAGCGAAAAGGGTTTTGCCGATTCATTTGATTTCCCGGCAATCGCTTCGGATTCGGATGAATTCTCCGCGCAAATCCAGCACAGCGGCTTGCCGACACAAACAACGTCGTCTTCCTGACAATCAAATTGAGTTACAACGCCGGAGCAGGGCGAATCGATAGCAACGATCGCCTTTTCCGTTTCCACCTCCAGAATAGTCTCTCCCTTCTTGACTGGATCGCCGAGATGTTTCAATCTCGAAACCACAACGGCTTCGTCCATGCCTTTTACCAATTGGGGCAATTCTACAGAAATCATAAATAATTCTTCCATGAATTCTAACCGGTCAGAAGTTCACGATATTGCGGAACTGTTCCAAACGGTCGTTGATTGTGTCCAAATCGAGATCCAGCAAACGATTCCAGCTGAAGTCTTCGCAGGTGAAAGACGCGACAACCGTCGCGTAGGCTAACGCCATTTTTATCGTATCAGAGTCCAAATTGTTTTGTGAAGCCAAATAGCCCATCATCGCCCCGGCGAAAGAATCGCCTGCGCCAGTCGGGTCAACAACGGATTCCAAAGGCCACGCCGGCAGAGCGTACGTCTCTTTTTCCGAGAAGAACATCACGCCGTGTTCGCCCTTCTTCAGGACGACGAATTTCGGGCCCAGTTCCAGGACTTTTCGACCCGCTTTGACGAGATTTGACTCGCCGGTAAGCTGAATCGCTTCGGAGTCGTTGAGAACCAGACCGTTAATCTGTTTGAGAAGTTCGTCAAGCTGCGGACGCTGCGTTTCAATCCAAAGATTCATGGTGTCCGCAACGCACAAGCCGGAACCGCGCCATTGTTTGAGAACGTTGAGCTGCAAATCGACGGGGCCGTTTGCCAAAAACAGATACGGCGTCTTTTGAGCGTCTTCCGAAAGCGTCGGATTGAAGTTTGCAATAACGTTGAGCTGCGTCTCTTTGGTTTCGCGGTCGTTCATGTTGACCATGTATTTTCCAGACCAGAAGAAAGACTTTTCGTCTTTGCGAATTTCCAAACCGGAGCAATCAATATTGCGCTTGTCGAATTCGTCAAGATATTTCTGTTTCATGTCTCCGCCGACAACCGCCAGCAGACTGACGTCTGTAAAGAAATTGGCGGCAATCGAAAAGTAGGAAGCGGAACCGCCCATAATGCGGTCGCGTTTATCGGTGGGGGTTTCAACGCTATCGTATGCTACAGTTCCGAGAACTATCAATGACATGTTTTGCTCCTGTGGGAAAAAATGTATTTGGGTTTGTTGATATCGACGAGCGCTCAAAGCGCCAATCGCTTAATAATTCCTGTTAAAAATAATCTGGAATGAATCGTATTATACGGATTTTACATCTTTTTCCAATAGCAGTTTTAACACAATTTTAGAATTTTTTTACGAATCCGGTTTTACGCTCTCTCCCTGCTTGCTCTTTTTCTCTCGTTTACTTCATTCTGGCTTATATTTACAGTAATTGCTGATATAATCATAACCATCGGTACAAGTTTTTTAAAATTTCGAAAAATTTCTGTTCGAACGCTTGCAAATGGTACGATATTTTGATACAATAATTATAATATTTATAGTATAGTCAAGAGGATCAAAGGCGTTGTCGACCTGTTCGTCCCATATTCCTGTTGAAGCATCCATTCGTAATTTATTATGGCTAAACATTCATTAAGTTTTACAGACCTTTTAGTACAAAAAGGTATTGTCAGCCCCAATCAAATTTCAGCAGCGCAAGAAGCCGCTAATGAAGACCACATTTCTCTTCAAGACGCAATTATTAAACTGAAATTCGCCAAGAGCGCAGACGTCATGAAAGCCCTTGCGGATTCTCAAGGGTACGAATACATCTATCTGGAAGACCTCAATATTCCGCCCAACATTATTGAAATGGTTCCGGAATCGGTAGCGCGAGAGAATGCAATCATCCCTCTTTCAGCAGACGAAAGCGCTTTGACAATCGTAACTTCCAAGCCGGACGACTTTGAACTGAGCGACAAATTGCAGTTTATTCTTAACCGGCGCATCAAGTTTGTCGTTGCTTCCAAAGAGGCGATTGTTGACGCAATTTCTCGCCATTACGGGTCAGCCGGAGGCGACAACGCCAAGGCGATGCTTCAGGAATTCACCGACACGCAAATCGACTTCACCGAAACTGACGAAGACGAGGAAGACTCCGGTTCTCCGGACGACCCCAACTCGCCGGTCGTCAAGCTGGTTCATCTTATCATTTCTGAAGCGGTTCAGTCTCGAGCGTCCGATATTCATATTGAACCGTTTGAAGACCGCGTTAGAATCCGGTATCGAATCGACGGCGTTTTGGTCGAACGCAACTCGCCGCCTCGTCGAATGTTGGGCGCGATTCTTTCCCGTATCAAGATTTTGTCCAAGCTGGACATTGCAGAACGGCGTCGAACGCAGGACGGTCGAATTAAGGTTACCCTGGGAGAAAAAGAACTCGACCTCCGCGTGAGCGTTATTCCGACCAACCACGGTCAGTCGGTCGTTATGCGTATTTTGGATAAAGACTCCATCAAAGTCGGTCTGCGTCAGCTCGGGTTCGTCGAAGAAGACTACAACACCCTTCAAACGCTTATTCGCCGTCCGAACGGGATTGTTCTGGTTACCGGTCCTACGGGTTCCGGCAAAACGACGTCTCTGTACGCCGCGTTAAACGAACTCAACACGCCGGACAGAAAAATCATTACTGCCGAAGACCCGGTCGAATACTATCTGGCGGGAATCAACCAGGTCGAAATCAAACACGAAATCGGGTTGGACTTCGCCCGCGTTATTAGAGCTATGCTTCGTCAGGCGCCCAACGTCATTCTGGTGGGAGAAATGCGAGACCTCGAAACGGCGCAGATGGGAATTCAGGCGTCGCTGACAGGGCACCTTGTCTTCAGCACGCTTCATACGAATGACGCCCCGTCTGCCATTACCCGTCTGGCGGATATGAAAGTTCCGTACTACCTCATCGCGTCGTCCGTTATTGCGATTATGGCTCAGCGACTTGTACGCCGCGTTTGCCCCAAATGCAAAACGCAGTACACGCCTTCGCCGGCGTCCATGGAAGCGGCGGGACTTAACATCAACGACCCGAAAGTCGTCAACGCCACGTTTATGCACGGCAAAGGATGCCCTAACTGCGCGGGCAAGGGCTTTCGCGGTCGAATGGGCATTTACGAGCTGATGCGTATGTCGAGTAAAATCCGAGAACTTACCTTTGCCGCCTCAACTACGGGCGCGATTCGAACCGCTGCCATTCAGGAAGGCATGAGCACCCTGTACTGGGACGGAATCAAAAAAGCGTTCAAGGGCGTTACGACAATTGACGAAGTCATGCGCGTCGCCAAGCTTCAGGAAGAGTAAAATCGACAACAAACGTTTTGTTTTCATTTCATATTCCCACACATTTATATTCAATTATCCATTAACCAAAATCCAATAACATGGCTTTTATTCAAATTGATAAACTGTTACAAGTAGTAGTCAACAAGGGCGCGTCCGACTTGCACATTACCGTTGGTCAGCCGCCGGTAATTCGTTTGCACGGTACGCTGACGCGTCTGGAAACAAAAGTTTTGGAGCCGGACGACACCGTCGCCTTGATGAAAAGCATTACCCCGGAACGCTGCCAGCAGGAACTTCAGGAAGTCGGCGGTACAGACTTTGGTTTCGCCTTCGGCGACCAGGCGCGTTTCCGTGTTTCCGTATTCAAGCAAAGAGGCTGCGTCGCAATGGTTTTGCGACAGATTCCCGTCAAGTTGATGTCGTTCAAAGACCTCAACACCCCGCCGGTTATTGCAGAACTGATTTTGCGTCCTCGTGGCATGATTCTTGTTACAGGCCCTACTGGTTCCGGTAAAACGACAACTCTTGCCGCTATGGTCAAGCATTTGAACGAAACGGTTGACCGTCACATTATTACGGTTGAAGACCCTATCGAATTTTATCACAACCACATCAAGAGTACAATCAACCAGCGTGAAATTGGCGTCGACGTTCCCTCGTTTGCGGAAGCCATTCGCCGCGCTTTGCGTCAAGACCCTGACGTCATCCTCGTCGGTGAAATGCGAGACTTGGAAACCATCGAAACCGCTATTACGGCGGCAGAAACAGGGCACATCGTTTTCGGTACGCTGCACACGTCCAGCGCGCCGAGTACGATCAGCCGTATTATTGACGTTTTCCCGACAACCCAGCAGGATCAGATTCGAACGCAGTTGGCGTCCGCTATTTTGGGCATCCTCTGCCAGACGCTTCTGCCCAGAATCGGCGGCGGTCGAGTTGCCGCCTACGAAATGCTCGTTGTCGACCCCGCTACGGCAAACCTCATTCGTGAAAACAAGCTCTTCCGAATTACGTCTACTATGCAGACGGGAGCCAAAAAAGGTATGCAGCTGCTTGACGACAACCTGTTCAAACTGTGGAAAGACGGCATTATCGCAAAGGAAGACGCCATCCTCAAAGCCAACCGTCCGGAAGACGTCGTGGAACGCATTGCCAAGATGGAACGCGGGCTTTTGGACGCGGCGGACTCGGACGAGTAACGCGCGGCGTTTATACGTTAGTTCCCATCCTTTTGATTTCAATTATATAACCAGAAATTTACAAATCCTTTTTTCATAAACTACCATGGCAATTAAACGAATCGGCCAGGTCATGATTGACCACGGCTTTATTACCCCGGAACAGCTCGACATTCTTCTGGAAAAGCAGAAAGAGCATCGTCATGAACTCATTGGTCAGCTTGCCATTTCCATGGGGTTGATTTCTGACGAACAGCTGGTTGAAGTTCTGGCTGATCACCTCAACGTTCCCGCCTATAACCTGGCTGAAACGGACATCCAAGCCGAAGTCATTGCAATTATCACTCCAACCATGGCGGATGTTTATAAAATCATTCCTGTCAGTTTGGAAGGCAACGTTCTGACTATCGTCATGGCTCAGCCGCAGCAGTTGCAGGTAATTGACGAACTTCGAACTCTGTTGGGTTACGATATTCGTCCGGCAGTTGCGTCGGAAGCGGACATTAACAAGGCGTACGCCAAGTATTACGAAGCGGCAACGACTGACACGATGGAATTGGTTCTTGCCGACATCGAGCAGGACGCCGAACTCAACAAGGCGATCCAGGCCGCCAACTCCATGGACGAAACGATTGACCTGACCGGCGCGCAAGCGATGGCAGAGTCCGCGCCGGTTCGCAAGCTGCTCAACATGGTTCTGCTGATGGCGATTCGAGACCGAGCGTCCGACATTCACTTTGAACCGTTTGAAAACGAGTTCAAAATCCGCGTCCGCGCAGACGGCGCTTTGTACGAAATGGTTCCGCCGCCCAAGCATCTGGCGTTGGCGCTGACGACGAGAATCAAGGTTATGGCAAACCTCGACATCGCCGAGCGCCGTTTGCCGCAGGACGGTCGTATTGAACTTTCCGTCGGCGGGCACCCGGTCGACTTGCGTGTCAGCATTCTGCCAACCATGTTCGGAGAAAGCGCGGTTTTGCGAATTCTGGACCGTTCGGTTATTTTGCTCGATCTGGACAACGTCGGTATGGATCCCGGCATTCTGCTCGAATTCCGCAAACTGATTCGAATTCCTAACGGCATTATCCTCGTTACCGGTCCGACGGGTTCCGGGAAAACGACAACTCTGTACGCCGCTTTGAACGAATTGAACGTCATTGAGGAAAAGCTTATGACGACCGAAGACCCGGTCGAATACGATATCGACGGCATCATTCAGATTCCTGTCGACTCCTCAATTGGAAACACATTCGCCCGCTGTCTGCGTTCAATTTTGCGACAAGACCCGGACAAGATTCTGGTCGGGGAAATTCGAGACCTCGAAACGGCGGAAATTGCCGTTCAGTCCTCCCTTACAGGGCACCTTGTCTTTAGTACGCTTCACACCAACGACGCCCCGAGTACGGTTACGCGTCTGCGAGATATGGGCATTCCGCCGTTCCTGCTGACCGCTACGCTGGAAGCAGTCTTGGGGCAGCGACTTGTGCGACGAATTTGTACAGACTGCAAAGAAGAAACCATGCCCAGCCAGGAACAGCTTGTTTCGCTGGACTTGGGTCCCGATGAAATCCTGGGTAAAAAGTTCTATCATGGCCGCGGCTGTAACACGTGCAACGGTTCCGGCTTGAAAGGACGTACCGCCATTCACGAATTGTTGATGATGAACGACCGTCTGCGAGACGTCATCAACGAAGGCGCGTCAACGGAAAAGATTCGCGACGTCGCGCTGCAGTCCGGTTTGCGTCCGCTGCGCGAATCCGGCTTAACCAAGATTTTCTCCGGCATGACAACCATCGACGAAGTCATTCGAGAAACCGTTATCGACTAATTCGATTACCATCAGCGGAAAACGGATTGTTTATTCGTTTTCCGTTGTTTTTTTAAAATCATTTACCCCTGTTTTTACCCATGACGCCAATCGAAGAACTAATCAAGATCGTTCAAAATATGGAAACCGTTCTGGAAGAGGACTACGGCGCAACTGGAAAAGGGCTTCACGAAAAGGCCTCCAGCGTCGAAAACCAGCTCACTCCGGAAGTCATGAAAAAGATCCGTTTTATTGCAACCATTCGCAACAAAGCGGTTCACGACGATCTTGAAACCGCCGAAAAAGAAATCGAAAACGTTCGTTCTGCCGCTGAGGCGGTTTATAAGGAATTCCGAAAGCACAATCCCAGAAGAAGAATGAATTCAGGAGAACCTCTGCTCATTAAAATTATTAAGGCGATCCTGAAACTGTTGCTTTCAAGAGGGAAAAAATAGATTGTAATTCTATATTGAAATAGAATCCATACCGGGTTGCACGCCATGAAGCATTTGTTTTCCGCTCTTGCGTTTCTGACGATTTACGTCTTGAGTGCAACGCTCAGCTTTGCGGCGCAGTATTCCAATCCGGTTACGATTCGCGGCTTTCGCGGCATGCCGATTAACATCGGCGTTGCCGACCCGACGGTAATTCAGGGCGACGACGGCTGGATGTACTCGTTTTCCACCAATCGTCTTGTTCTGAAAAGTAAAGACGGCTGCAATTGGCAGGTTCATTCTCGTAACATTATTTCCAGCCCAAGTTGGGGCGACGACTATTACGGACGTCCAATCAACGCCCGCGTTTGGGCTCCAGACGTCCGAAAAGTTCAAAACAAGTGGATTTACTACTATTCTCTTTCCGCCTGGGGGTTGCCGTGCGGAATCGGGTACGCCGTTGCCGACAACGTCGCCGGTCCGTACGTCGACAAAGGGAAACTGTTTACTTGCAAGGAAATCGGAATCGAAAACTGCATCGACCCGCAAGTCATCGTAGAAGACGACGGTTCTGTGTTCATGGTCATGGGGTCGTTCCGAGGGATCTATCTCATCGAATTGACCCGCAACGGCATGGGGTGCCTTAGGGGCGTCGCGTATCAAAAAGAAACGAAAACGCTCATCGCCGGCTATCCCGGCCCGTGGGACGGCTCCACCTACGAAGGCAGTTATATCGTTAAAAAAGACGGCTATTATTACTACTTCGGAAGCGTCGGGACGTGCTGCGAAGGAGTAAAATCCACGTACCGGGTTTACGTCGCCCGGGCGGACGACATTCGCGGTCCGTACTGCGGTTCAGACGGCATGCCGATTACCCAGTCCGGATATGGCAAGACGTACGGGAATCTGGTTGTCAAAGCGCCGGCGTCCGTTCCGAAAAGAGTCGTAGGACCGGGGCACAATTCCGTCTTTGCAGACGCCAACGGCGACTGGTGGCTGTATTATCACGCCTTTACTTCTTTAGACGCGTTCAGAACTCGCCATCTGTTCATGGATAAACTTCTTTGGGATAAGAACGGATTCCCGTACGTAGAAAACAAAACGCCTTCATTCCAAACGCCGCGAGAAGGTCCAAAGCTGAACCTTCCCGCGCACGTACATAGATGAGTCCGGCTCGCGGCAGTCCCCTGCCGCAATATTATCTCACGCGAAGTCCGCAAAGTACGCGAAGTTATGCTTAGGCGAGCCACGGGTGTAAACCCGTGGGTGTGTTCGCAGCGAACGAAAAATGAGAGGCGGTAATGGAGCGTCCAACGGACGCGAAATTACGCTTCCTTTACAACCAATCGACTCTTCCCTGCTGGTTCGCGGACGTGTCGCCCGCATCCAACCGCGTTAGCGGTTGAATGTTTCTAGCCGTGGGTGAAACCCACGGGCAGCTGAAACACATATAAAACCATCGACAAATTCTCTTTTCTCTCCCCTCGCGCCTTTAGGCGCGAGGGGAGAGAAAAGAGGTTGACTCGATTAAAGAGAATCTTTTTAATCGTTTTTCCGTGGGTTAAAACCCACGGCTACATATATTGAACTGCTACGCAGTTCTAGTGGAAACGCTTCGCGTCCGTATTTAAAACTTTGTGAACATCCTCCGCGCCTCCGCAACTCCGCGTGAGTTTTCTTCGGCGGCTGAGACAGCCGCGATCCAGCGGGGCGGAGGGGTTCTTCTGCGAAAGAGTTTGTCCGTCATATCAGCAGCAATGCGGCAGGGGACTGCCGCGAGCCGGCTCACCAGTGTGCAATTGCAAGAAAAATTGTTTGCATACAAAATTTTATAATTTTTTCTGCATCCCCCCTTGCAAATTTTAAAATTGTATGTTATACTAATGAAAATGGAGTTTTGGCTCCATTTCAAATTAAAAGATAATTTGATTAATGAAAATTAGTCAGAGTCATTGAAATAAATTAATTCCAAAACAGATAACCACCCTGCGAAAGCAGGTTCATACCGGAGTTGATTTATCAGGTGATGCACTCCTGTCTAAAACGTTATAATATAATTATGCGTATAGGATTTGGAGCGCTGATCCTGTTTTATTGTCCGGTTTCCCTGTGGTTAGGGTGTTTTGGCAATGGAACAGCGGGTCAGCGCTCCTTTTCCTTTTTCTTGGAATATTTTAGGCGCGCTTTCTCCAAAGTTGTTTGTATCGCATAATCCAGGCGCGAAACAGGGTTATGTCGTATTACATCTTTCGCGAAACGTTTTATTCAGGAGAAAAATTATGTCTCAAGACAAAATTGAATCCCGCCGCGCTTTTATGAAGAAGTTCGGTAAACTCGCCGGCGCCGCCGCTGTCGCTGCCGCGTTCATGGCTACTGGTTCCAAAGACGCAGAAGCTAAACCGAGCGAAGATAAACCCGGAACGTATTGTTACGGTTGTGAAGGAGCTTGTGTTGGTTGCATGGGATCTTGCAAAGGCGATTGCGCAGGCGGTTGCTCGGGTTGCCGAGGCGTTGCCAGATATGACTGATTTGTTCATCAGTTGATCGATTGCAAAACGGAACGAATTTGTATTTATTTTTCAAAATAATTGATCGAATGCATTTCGTTAATTCTTGCGAAACTGATAAAGACGACTGATGTTGAGGGATTCAAAAAATCTTGATGTCAGATGGTATGTCTGCGATTAGCGTCGCAGACATACTGAATTCAGTTTTAAGAAAAACTGGTAAAGTTTCATTAAGACATCTGTCTGACAAAACATAAGAAATTGTTGATATTTTTAAAATCATGTTTCAAGACAAAATAGAATCCCGCCGCGCTTTTATGAAGAAGTTCGGTAAGTTCGCCGGCGTAGCTGCGTTCGCTGTTACCTTCATGACTACGGGTGCAAATCACTCTGTTGCAAAACCGGATGAAGATAATCCACCTACATCGTGTTTCGGCTGCAGCTCTGGATGTATGGTAACATGTGTTGGTGGATGTGATAGCGATTGTTTGTATAGCTGTTACAGAACCTGTAAAGAAACTTGCTACACTTATTGTACAGGAAGCTGCGATCGAACATGTGTAGGAGCCTGTGATGGTTCATGCAGAGGAAGTTCATATTAGTTTCGTTCCGCAATTCATTCATTGTCATTATATTATCGTTGGGTTATTACTAAACTTCAACAGGAGAGAAATTATGTCTCAAGACAAAATTGAATCCCGCCGCGCTTTTATGAAGAAGTTCGGCAAATTC
>JAZMZV010000072.1:0-24425 GCA_045586185.1 Thermoguttaceae bacterium
ACAATACATATTTTTGAAAGGAAACATTATGCGTTTGTGCAATAAATTGTTGTCGATGTTGGTCGCAGCAACAGCGTTCTGCTGGATGGGCGCTGCGTTTGCAAACGTTGAGGCGTATAACAACGCTGTCGAAGACGTTCGCGGCTATCTGGCAGGCATGAACCCGGAACTGGCGCGCGCTTCCCTGAAAGACGCTCTGAAACATGCGACAGATCGATATCAAAAAACCGAAATCGCCCGGCTGGAAGAGTGCATCTATCTGATTGAGGATTATCTCAACGTGATGTCCAATTTCTGCGCCAATAACGCGCTTGATGATAAGGAAATCAAGCTGTCGGATACGGAGTACGTTAAGATCGTCGAAATGAAAAAGGATCACGTAACCGTTCGCGCTCAGGGTATGAACAAAACGTATCAGATCAACCAGCTGTCGCCGAAATTCGTCCGGATTCTGGTTGGGAAATCGTACAACGCCAACAAAGACAATCAGGCGGTTTTCGGAACCTTTGAAGCGTTCCATCCCAAAGGAGACAGAGCGCTGGCAGAGAGACTGTGGAAGGCGGCAGGCATGAGTTCTCAGATGATGGAAGAGCTGGACGTTCCTCGCGTTCCGCCGATTATTCAGCGCGGACCGGACAAGCGCTTGTCAATCCCGACGGACGATGAAGTTGCCAAGGGCATGGAATTCGTCAACAACAAATTCGGCAAGTTTATCGACAACGCCGATACGCCTCAGGCGAAAATCAAGCTGTCAAATCAGCTTATTCAGACGGCGTCCAAAAACAAGGCTATGACCCCCGGTCAGAAAATGGCGTGCTTCAAAATTGCAGAACAGCAGGTTAAAGATATTCTTCAGATTTCGCCTCGATACGACGTTTTAGATCAGAAAGAAAAGGTTTTCAAGACCAGAACGTTCCGTCAGCGATATGAGCTTGTTGTTAACGCCAACGCTGACCCCTCAGACCCGGATGCGTGCCGAGACATCGCCGCCGCGGCTGGAAAGCTTCTCTTTGAGTGCGGAGAAACCAACCGGTTCGACGAAGCCAAGCAGATTATTCCTCTGGCGAAAACCGCCGCTCAGGTAAGCGGAAACTCGAAACTGTTCAAGTACGCCGACCAGGCGGAAAAATACCTCGAAGCCCAGGAAAAGAAGAACGCGGCGGATTGATATTAGGCAATAGGCAATAGGCAGTAGGCAACAGGAGGGATTTCGATTCCTCCAACGTTTTTCGACAAAACTTTGGACAAGGCGGCGTCAAGCCGCCGCACTCCCCCGGCGCAAGCGCTCACCCGAGAGGATCGCTTGCGTCAATTGCTAATTGCTCATTGATAATTGCTAATTCTTTCAACTCATCATTCCTCACTCCTCACTTCTAACTCAATCTATCTCCGAATAGCAAGTAATCTGAAAATCTCCCTCTCCCCGTCCTTGTCAAGAATTCTTATTAATGTATAATGTATAAAAATTAAGCTTAAAAAGAGGAATTATATACATATAACCCCCGAAAAATCACCCAGCCAGAGCGTTTGCAATGGGAAAATCGGATTGTTTCCCGACTGCAAAGCCGCTCGCAACCTCTGAGGTTCTACAACATGGATAAAATCAGATATCAGTGCATTACGTTCGACGACGTTCTTCTGGAACCGGCTTACAGTGAAATTGTGCCAGCCGACGTTGTCGTAAAAACCAATCTCACCAAGCGAATCCAGCTCAACATCCCGTTCATCAGCTCGCCCATGGACACGGTAACGGAATCCGCCATGGCGGTTGCCCTCGCTCGGGAAGGAGGGATCGGAATTATTCATAAAAATCTGTCAATAAAGGCGCAGTGCGCTGAGGTGGAGAAGGTAAAGCGTTCTGCCAACGGGATTATCGTCAATCCGGCGACGCTCCACGAGGACGCTACGGTCAAGCAGGCGCGCTCCATGATGGAAACCAGCAACGTCTCCGGCATCCCGATTGTAGACGAAAACGGCTGTCTGAAGGGGATTATCACCAAGCGAGACCTCCGCTTCCTGGAAGAGAAAGATATTCCGGTTAGTCAGGTTATGACGAAAAATAACCTGGTAACGGTTACGGGAAATGTAACCCTTGAGGAAGCTGAAAAAATTTTAATGAAAAAAAAGGTGGAGAAACTTCTTCTGATTGACGAAAAGAATAAATTGACGGGACTTATTACGATTAAAGACATTGACATGACCCGTTCCTACCCCAACGCCTGCAAGGATTCGCTGGGCAGATTGAGAGTGGGAGCCGCCGTTGGAGTCAACGATTTTGATCGAATTGAAGCCCTCCTTGAAAAAGGCGTAGACGTTTTGGTTGTTGACAGCGCTCACGGGCACAGCAGCAACGTCCTCAAAACGGTCGCTGAAATCAAGAAACGATGGGATATCGACGTCATTGCCGGCAACGTAGTTACGGAAGAAGCGACGCGAGATCTCATCAATGCTGGCGCGGACTGCGTTAAAGTTGGAATCGGACCTGGTTCGATTTGTACGACGCGCGTAGTCTCCGGCGTTGGCGTCCCCCAGATCAGCGCGGTAATGCACTGCGCCAAAGCCGCCGACGAGGCGGGCGTTCCGATTATCGCCGACGGCGGAATTCGGTTCAGCGGCGACATTACCAAGGCGATCGCAGCGGGCGCGTCCTGCGTTATGTTGGGCGGCTTGCTGGCAGGGCTGGAAGAAAGTCCGGGAACCAAAATCATTTACCAGGGTCGTCAGTTCAAGACGTACCGCGGAATGGGTTCCTTGGGAGCCATGGTCAAGGGGTCAAGCGAACGCTATCGTCAGGGAAAGACAACCAAAGTAGAAAAACTCGTTCCAGAAGGCGTCGAAGGACGCGTCCCCTACAAGGGACCTCTGGGACCGTTCGTATACCAGTTGCTTGGAGGACTGAGAGCTGGTATGGGTTATTGCGGAACCAAAACCATTCAAGAATTGCGCACGGAAGCGAAATTCGTACAAGTTTCGCCTGCCAGTGTGCGGGAGAACCACCCCCATGACATCACCATTACACAAGAAGCTCCGAACTACTCTTCGGAGGACGTTTTCTAAGATTGTTTCGGTCGCCGACAATGGATTGTCGGTCTTGACCGCCCTTGCAGCGTCAGGCCTCGTTTTGACGAGCCTGACCGCTCCCGCCTTCGCCGATGGATGGCAAGGCAGACACGCTTATTCGACGCCCGTTGTAAATCCGGCGGCGTCAGTTCCTCAAGCGGCTCCTGTAAAACAGAACGCTTCTAAAGAAAAAGTTCATCTGGTTGCCTATACTGCCAATAGCGATAATCTTCAGTGGGCAACGCCGGCTCAGCCGCCTCAAAACATCGGCGTTAAAACGATTCGTCAAACCGTTCGCCGAACGCCTGGAGCTCCTGCGCCTTCTGCCAATACGGTTGCTCAAAGCGCCAGCCCGTACAGCGATCCGTTTGGAGACAGAACCGGTCGCACCGCTCCCGCTGGGAATCCGCCAGTAGAATTGGAGTCCGTTCCCGGTTTTGACAACGATTTGCCAGACGTTGGTTTGCCTGACGGCGCCACAATGCCGGAACTGGAATCCGTTCCTCCGACTCCTCCCTCCGCTGCTCCGGATACAGTGTTGGACTCTGACGTTCCGATAACTCAGGAATTTGAAGAATCTGTTCCAACCGCTCCGGTTCTGGAAGACGTAACGCCGGAAGTTCCGACTTTAGATTCGGCTCCCGCGACACCGACAAAGCCGTCCACGCCCGCCGTTCCTCGCCGTACGATTGACAATTCCAGCTTTGCACCGGCTTTGCCGTCAGTCAAACCGCGCGATATTGACGCTCCGTTTATCAGCGCTGGCGAAGATCCTCGCAATCGTATGAGAGAAAACTGCCCGCCGGTAAGCAGCCTCAAGCCGATTTCACAAATTACCAACGACATTGCCGCCCCGGAAGGCGAGTTCCCGAATGAATGTACGCTCGGAGACGAACCGTTCACCGGACGCAACTTCCAGCCGATTTGTTACTCTTGGGCAGCCCCCGGATTGGCAATCAACCCGCTGTACTTTGAAGAACCGGCTCTGGAACGATATGGACATTCCTTCTGCCCGATCCTTCAGCCCGTCATCTCCGCCGGACACTTTGTCCTGACCGTTCCCGCCTTGCCGTGGTTGATGGCTATCGACCCGCCAAACGAATGCCAGTACGTGTTAGGATACTACAGACCGGGTGAATGCGCTCCGTACGTTCTCGACCCGATTCCCTTCAGCGTTCGCGCCGCTGTGGTTGAAGGAGGCGTTGCTACCGCTCTGGTCTTCCTCATCCCGTAAAAGACAAAATAAAAAAGAGCGCTCTGAAGAGTTGAGCGCTCCTGATAAAACCGATTAGAAAGAGAACATTCTGTTTGGTTTGGTTTCCGAGTCCCTGGCAGCGAAAGCTGTCAGGGACTTTTATTTGCGTTGTCTTAAACAGACGTTATTCTGCATCTGTTGATTCGACGTTAGGTTGAACCTGCTGGAACGCAGAAGGATTCTTCGGCATGTGCTGCCACGCCTTCAAAAGGGCAAATCCGCCAATAACAGCGATAACCGTCAAAACGATAGCCGGCGTTACCTTCCAGTACAGCCAGTATCCAGCGGCAAACAGAGTCGCGTAAATAGCAACGCAGCCAAGCAGCGAGCAGAGCAAGCCCATCGGGACAGGCCATTTCTCTCCGGTGGTCGGAATCGGTTTGCCTTCTTTTTCAGCAACTTCGTAAACGCGCTTCCAGCCGGGGCCGCCCGCCTGAGATTTTTCGGCGAATGCGCGCAGCGTTTCCTGATCGCAGGGTTTGGTCAAAAGCGTAACAGTAATCCAGCCGATCGTTACGATGACAACGCTCATAACCAGCTGATATCCAGGTACGAGTGAGAATTGCAGCGACGGCAGAATCTGAGTAACGCCGTCTTTCACAACAACGTTGCCGGCTTCGTCCAACAGCGGGAAGAATTTCTGGCACAGCGGAAGATGGAATATCTTGAAGTAAACGGCAACCGGGAACGCGATGCTCATAGCGGCAATTTCTGACCAGGCGTTGATTCGCCACCAGAACCAGCGCAGCAGGAAGATGGCTCCCGTACCAGCGCCGATCATAACGATAATTTCGAATGCGGTCAGAGCCGATTTCAGGTTCAAAGCGACGAAGCTGGCGAGGACAATTTGAATCACAATCCAGATTCGTCCAACCAAAACCATGTTCTTTTCAGAAGCGCCTTTGTTGATGAATCGCTTGTAGAAGTCGTTGACCATGTACGAAGAACCGAGGTTAAGGTGCGTCGCAACGGTTGACATGTACGCGGCAAACAGAGACGCAACAACCAAACCGAAAATACCGTGCGGAAGCAGGGTAATCATGGCGGGATACGCCATATCGTTTTTAATCAGTTCAGGAGAAAGCGTGCCGGAACTGAGCGTGGCTTGAATGTCGGCAACCGTTGGGAAGACAATCAAAGACGCCAAAGCAACCAGAATCCACGGCCAGGGTCGAACGGCGTAATGGCAAATATTGAAGAAGAACGTCGCGCCGATAGCGTTGTTTTCGTCCTTCGCGGAAAGCATGTGCTGAGCGGTGTAGCTTCCACCGCCGGGTTCAGCTCCAGGATACCACGCGCCCCACCACTGTACCAGCAACGGAATGAGCAAGACGGTAATTACGATGGACGGGTCTGACATGTCCGGCAAAACGGAGAGTTTATCCGCAACGGCAGGGTGAGTAAACAGAGGCTGAAGACCTCCAACGTGCTGGACGGCAACGACAGCTGCCGCAACCGCGCCGGTCATGGAGATAATAAACAGAACGAAGTCCGCCCACAAAACCGCGCCGAATCCGCCGGTCGCAGAGAAAATAACGGTAATCGTACCGGCGACAATAGCGGTTACCCAGTCTGGAACGCCGAGCGTAACGCCAAAAATCTTGAGAACAGCCAGCGTAACGTTTCCCATAATGAGAATGTTGACCAGCATGCCGAGATAGACGGTTCGGAATCCGCGGACGAACGCGGCGCTTGCTCCGCTGTAACGCTTTTCGTAGAATTCCAGGTCGGTCATAACGCCCAGACGCCGCCACAAAGCAGCGTAAATGAATACGGTTGTCAAACCGGCGGGAAGGAACGCCCACCAGCACCAGTTCCCGCTAACGCCCTGTTCACGAACAAGCTGCGTTACCAGGTTGGGGGTGTCGGCGGCGAACGTCGTCGCTACCAGAGAAAAGCCCAAAAGCCACCACGGCATTGAGCGTCCGGAAAGGAAGAATTCCTGAGTGTTTTTGCTCGCTTTACGCATCGAGATGAACGTAATGGTCATAATCAGACCGATAAACGCTGCAATCAAAGTCCAGTCGAGCCAATTGAGCTTTTCCGACAAACCTTTGACGAAGTCGCAGTTAAACGGGCAGTTTGATAGTAGTAAGTCCATAGTTGTTCAAAAGTAGTAAAAGGGTTAAGGGGAATAAAAGGCAGTAGGCAGTAGGCAGTAGGCAGTAGGCAGTAGGCAGTAGGGGATTAAGATTTCGAACTCAGTTTTGTGATCAGAGCGTTTAGCATTTTCCCGACCTCATCACAATAATTCATTGCTAACGCAATTTGGTTTTCATGCAGATATCCAATTCTAACACAAATTAGAAGCTGCGTTTCAAGTTCATGTTTTGAACCACGAGATATCTTGAGGAAATGGATGTAATCTCCTGTTGTATTTCTACCATAGCCTTCTGAAATGTTGGAGGCGATGGATGTGGCAGCACGACGCATTTGATCTGACAATCCATATAATTCTTCTCTCGGAAGCAGTCGGATAAGTCGATAGATTTCTACAACCAAATCCATCGACCTTTGCCAAACAATCAAGTCTCTATAGCTTTCCATAAAAAACTCCTATTGCCTACTGCCTACTGCCTACTGCCTAAACTATATCCTGCACTTAACGATAACCTTCCGGACGTGCTCCGGTTTGTCAACGTAAATCATAGAGGCATGCAGGTCGTCGGGAGCGAAAATCGCCAGTTCTCCGGCGTTGACAATCATTTTGTTGGGGGAATCGACGTCTTGGGCGAAAAACGGCATCGTTTCCAGTTGGAACAGCGTGCAGTCGCCGGCAGCGTCGAATGGCGTTTTTACCGCCAGATCGGGGGCGTATTTCACCGCGCCCATGTATTCCCGACCGATTACGACGCAATGGATGTCAACGTACTTTTCGTGCTTTTCGATAACCGCTTCTCGCGGAGAATGGGACTCGTATTCCAACACGTTGATATAGAGCCTGTCTCCAGCATCGTCGGTTTCGATTTTGGTTACGCCGTTGGAAAGAGCGGAGAAATCCGCCTGCTTGAGAAACTTCAAACCGTCTCGGACGGATTCCGGATACGAGCTGAACGCGTCGCTGTCCGGATCGAGTTGTGCAAGGTTGTACTTCATGTTCAAAACGAGGAAAAAAAGTCTTTTAACGTTTTCTGTCGACTGAGAAGAAATTGCGTATAGGTATATTTGTTCTCTATAATCCGTCAACAGATATTATATAGAGTATAACACATTCAAACGGTTTTGAATACCACCCCGGCGGGATTTAGACGTATCTTTTAAATAAAAATGATAAAGAATCGGATTTATAACCAAAAAACGGCTTGACGAGAGGGGGAAAACGGGGTTTTGCTAAAACAATTCAAAAAACGTAGCCCCCAGATTTATCTGGGGGACTTGATAAATGTTCCTCTCCAAAGCGCTCCCCCTTCGATCAGCATGTCTTCCCATCTTCCTAAAGGAAGATGGGAAGACATGCTGGTCGGAATTCGTGCGAAATAATACTATTTTTTATGTTTCTGTCCTCCCACACCTAAAGGTGTGGGCTACGTTCAACGTGTCCTTCTTCCTCTCTACTTGACAAATCCGAAATAATTGATTATAATAATTACTGTATAAAAAGTTCCGAAAAACAGAACTATTTGGCGAGTAATGAAAAACAACCTGCGCAAAATAATCGAAACTGAAGTGTTCGACCACCTCATTTTAGAAGAGGCGTTGTCGTCGTACGGTTCTGTACGCGGGAAGATAAACCGGTTGCTGGCAAACGGGGAAATTATTCGCGTTAAGAAAGGGATATACGTATTCCCAGAGTATTTGCGCCGCGACATGCTGGACGTCTGCGTTTTGGCAAACATGATTTACGGTCCCAGTTACGTCAGCGCGGATTTCGCTCTTGCTCGATACGGACTTATTCCAGAGACGGTCAAAGTAATAACGTCTGTTACAACGGGACGTTCTCGGACGTTCTCGACGCCGTTGGGACGCTTTGACTATCGTTCGCGTTTGAGCGCTGATTATTGCGTTGGATTTACCAGCGCATTTTCCGGTCCGTATGGGTATTTAATCGCGACGCCGGAAAAGGCGATTTACGACAAGGCGGCTTTGGACTCCCGGTTTGACGGAACGGGAATAGAAGAATATCTGGAAGACGATTTACGAATCGACCGATCAGATTTGGAACGCTTAAACGTCCCACAGCTTGAAGAATTGCACGCCGCTGCCCGAGGACGAATGAAGAAACTAACCTCTTTTTTATTGGATATAAACCGATGAATCCAAGCATTGAACAAGCGTTAAAAAAATATCGTTGTCAGAATGTAAACGAATACATTGCGGCTATAAGAGAGATTATGCAGGAACTGGCTCTGCAAGGGCTGTGGCGAGCCGGCTTTTTTGACCACGCCGCATTTTACGGCGGGACTGCTCTGCGGATTCTTTACGGTTTAGACCGCAGCTCAGAAGATATGGATTTTTCTCTTTTGAGTACTGATATGAATTTCCGTATGAGTTCCTATTCCGCCGCGTTAAAGCAGGAGTTGGAAAGTTACGGTTTCCCCGTTGAGTTTTCCGAGAAAAAGAAAACTCACGAGTCGGCGATTGATTCCGCATTCTTAAAGGGAAACACTCTGACGGAATTAATCTCGATTGGATTGACGCCTGACAAGCTGCAGCAAGTTTGTTCAAATAACGTCATAAAGATCAAATTGGAAATTGACTTGGATCCGCCGCCGGGTTTTCAAACTGAAAATAAAACCTTGCTTTTCCCTGTTCCTCATACGGTTAAAACGTACGTTTTACCGGACTTGTTAGCAGGAAAGCTTCACGCGATTCTGTATCGGAAGTGGGGAAACCGGGTTAAAGGGCGCGACTGGTACGATATGGTCTGGTACGCTTCCAGACATCCAGTTGTCAATTTGTTACATCTTGAACAGCGAATTCGGCAATCGGGAGATTATCAATTCAAGGGGAGTTTGACGCTTAAACGGTTAAAAGAACTACTCCATAACGCAATTGAAAAGATTGACATTGATAAACTGAAACAGGACGTTTATCCGTTTGTTTCCGATGAGAATTGCATGGACGTCTGGAGCCGCGAGTTCTTTCATAACGTTGTAGAGTTGTTTAAGTCCGAATAGCGCCGCTATTTTTCTACCGCATACAGAATTACGTTCAAGCCAATTTTGGCGGCGTCCTGGACGCTGTAGCCCGGGCAGGAGGCGGACGAGTACTGTTCCAGAGCGCAGGACAGGTCGATGGGTGAGAAGAAGATCGCGTAGCGTCCGTTGACGCTTAACGCTTCCATTTGAACCGGCTTTTTGACGACAGGCGTTTTATCTGCGGCGCCGGAGCTTTTGAGGCGGATTTCCACCTCTTTCAAGTCGAAGCCGCCGAACTGGTTTGTCCAGACGGGATCGGAGCCGGGAATCGGTTTGAGCTTTTCGTCGGGATACATCAGTTCCACTTGGCGGCGGAACGAGTTGGTAAACGCGTCTGAGCCGCAAATCGAGTTGACGAATAGAACCCCGCCGCGATCCAGATACGCTTTTAAATTGGCGCGTTCCGTTTCCGTCAGATTGAACGCCGTTCTGCCGTGCATAAACAAAATCGGAAACTCGTACAGCTTCGCGTCAGACAGGGCGATTTTCCGTTCTTCAACGCCGGTTCTCAACCCCAGCTCTTTCGCCGCCGAATTGAGCAGATTCTGCAGCGCGCGCGGCGCGGACTGGCATCCGCCCGGATGCCGCACGTTAGCGACATACAGACGTCCGCGAACGGTCTTTTCGTAGCTGGACGAGTCGTTTTGAGACGCCAAAACCAGGTCTTTGGTTTTCAGTTCCCGATTGGTGGCGTACGACGCGATATTCAATCCCAAGTTCAGTCCGCCCTCGATTTTCTCCTGATTTTCCGGGAGAATAGTCGGGTCGTTTTTCAGAGCTGGCGCGGCTTCCCACAGGCACGACAGCGACGGAACGCCTGTCTGTGACGGCAAATAGACGATGCTCGTTCGGCATCCAAAACTGACGCCGTAAATCGGGCGAAGCTGAGTCGGCTTGATTGGGACTTCCGCCCGCCAAATCGGATGTTCCGGCGGCAAGGGCTGAAGCAAATCCGATTCTCCGGGGAACATCAACGCGACAAGTCGTTTGAACCCGGAATCAAATGCGGCTCCGGAACAGACGCTTTCTGCAACGATAAACCCGCCGCGGTCTAAATAGTCGCGCAGCTTTTGAGCGAGCTTTTTCGCCTGCGCTTCGTTGGTTGGAACGGGGCTGTTGACGCCTCCGAGGTACAAAATCGGCGACAGCTGCAGGTCGTCTGCCGTGGCGGCGTTGAGGTCGACGTTTTGCCAGGTCATTTCCTTGTGCCAGCGCTGTTCGACGTACGCGGTTAAATGTTTGATGTCGCTGTGATGGACGTTCCAGTTCTCCGTCAAGCCGTATTCCAGCTTGGAAATCAGCACGGCGCGGCGCCCTTTGGATAAAAACAGAAGCGCGTAACACGTCGCGATAATCGGGTCGCGTTCTTCGGCGTCTTCCCCGACCCAGTATTCCAGCGTCTGAGCGCTGTTGACTCTGGCGCCTTTAAGGCGAATGAGGTAATCGGAGCCTTCCCGATACCAGTCGTGCGAGCCGATAAAGCGCTGTCCGGACATTCGCCCGACGCGTTCTAATGCGTACAGATAGTACAGAACGCGGTTGTCGCCGGGGTTTCGCGTAACGCTAAAGTGTGACGCCAGCCACTGCAAGCCGGCGCGGATTCGACGCTGATTGTCATTGACTTCCAAATTTTGACAGCAGAAGAACTCGTTGTCTCTGAAAACGCCGTTTTGAGCATTGATTTTATCGGACAGAATAATCATCGACGCCAGCCCGGCGCACGTCATACTGCCGGTTTCTGGAAGACGGTCTATGGAATAATATCGCCAGCCGCCGTTGGCAGTCTGCCCTTGTCGCCAATGTTTGATCGCCTTTTCCCAAACGACGGGATTGACCTTGAAGCCCGCGTTTGACGCCTCGTTGAGAGCCAGAATCGCGAATTGAGTGTTGGAGTTGTCGCCGTAGGCGCGAGTCGCTTCAAAGTAAGACCACGTTCCCGGCCGCGGCGGTCCCTGATTTTGCATTCGTTCCAGCCAATGGACGTTTCGGATAATAAGCTCCTTATCGCGTTCGGGGTCGGCGGCGCAGAAAACCATCGTCTGCAAGGAAACGACGTACGTGTACTGCGGCGGGATTTTTCTGAGATATTCAATCGCCAGAGCCAGCTGAGGGTCGTCTTTCGGGACGCCGCAAGAGAGCATCGCCAACGCGCACAGAGCCGTCTTCCCGCCGGTGTAGGCAGAGTAATCTCCCCAGGAACCGTTGCGAAGCTGCTGACGGCGAAGGAACTCAACTCCGCCGTCGATTGCGCGCTGAACGTCTGACGCGGTCAGGTCGGCAGCAGTCGCCGCCAGCGAGTAAAACGCTGTCGTCAGAACTGTCAGCAGTACGCCCAGCGCGATCCAGGGCGCATTTCCGGAACGCTGCGAGCGTGTCACGTTTAGCTCCTCAGTCTGGGGTCGGTCGCTTCCTGTACGCCTTCGCCAACAAGGTTGTACGTCAAAACGGTTAAGAAGATCGCCAAGCCGGGGAAGAAGCTCAGCCACCAGTACGACAGGTTGCTTCTGCCGGCGTTGAGCAGCATGCCCCATGACGGGTTGGGAGCAGGCGCGCCGAACCCAAGGAAGCTCAAACCGCTTTCAACCAGAATCGCTCCTGCAATATGAAAGGTAATAGGCACCAAAACCGGAGCCAGCGAGTTGGGAAGGATGTGACGGAAAATGATTCGGATCTGACTGGCGCCCAGCGCTTTGGCGGCGGCGACGTATTCGCTCTGCTTGAGCTTGAGGAACTCCGCGCGCGTCAGACGAGCGATTCCCGTCCAGCCTGTTACGCCCAAAATCGCCATAATGTGCCAAATCGTTGGCTTCTCGACAATGGATATCAATGCCAATATCAAAATCAAAGACGGTATGCACATGACAATTTCGATGGCTCGGCTGATAACGATGTCCGTCCAACCGCCGAAATACCCGGCAATCGCGCCGACGACAATCCCGATAAGAGCGGCAATACCCGTCGAAACGAACCCGACCAACAAGGCGATTTTCGTCCCGTGAATCATAACGGTTAAGACGTCGTACCCTTGAGACGTCGTTCCCATGGGGTGCTGCCAGCATGGCGCGCTGTTCTTCCCGAAATGGTTGCCTGGTCTGCCGGGCCACTCGTTGTCCTGAACGCGGCGATACGGGTCGTTATAAATCAGCGGCCAGACCGCCCACGAGTTTGGGTCGTTCTTTTTCAGATTTTGCGGATAGACGCCGCCGAAACCGTCGTGCATAAAAATCGGGTTTTCCCAGTTGGCGTAGAAATACCCCATCATCGGGAAATAGATTTTGCCTTTGTATTTGCAAACAATCGGCTTCGTTCCCGCCAGCATGGGAGAGAACAGCGCGATAAACGACAAAAAGACTATAAAGCCAAGAGCAAACAAATTGACGCGGTTTTTGGCAAACCGATGCCACGTTTCCTGCCAGTAATTTCGGGATTTTTCCATGTATTGTGAATCGGGGTTAGGTTCGATGATATTTGGGGATAATTTTTTCAATTATATTATTATAGCATAATTAGGGAATTTTGTAAAGAGGCGATTGAAATAGAAAAAAACGGGGGGGAGAATGAGTGTAGTTACCAGATTCGCCTGTTCCTGTTCCCACGTCTTTAGACGTGGGGGATAAAAACTATTTAGATATCGTAGCCCCCAGATTTATCTGGGGGACTATACAAACGCTCCTCCCCAAAACGCTTCCCTTTCCCTGCCTTCCCCGCTCCGAATGGAGCGGGGAAGGCAGGGAAAGTTGTACGTTATATTATTTATGTCGTTTTTGATCCCACGCCTAAAGGCGTGGGCTACGATTTTTTAATTTTAAGATGTTCTCACAGCTAAAGCAGTGAGAACAAATCCCATAATCCTTTCGTTTGTTTCGTTCTTTTCGTGTATTTCGTGTTTAAAAAAATCGCGTTGTTATGTTTCACGCCTATTTTGCCACCAATTCTTTAGCTTTTTGGACGGCGGAGGATGCGTTGAGCGTATAGGCGTCGGCGCCGATTTCGTCTGCGAATTGTTGGGTGACGGGTGCGCCGCCAACCATGACGATTGTTTTTTCTCGAAGTCCCGCTTCTTTGAGAGCTTCTATAGTCGCTTTCATCTGGGGCATGGTTGTCGTTAATAGAGCCGACAGACAGACGACGGTTTTGTCGTGCTTTTTGGCTTCTTCGACAAAGCGTTCCGGGGCGACGTCGACGCCCAAGTCGTTGACTTCAAACCCGCCGCCTTCCATCAAAGACGCGACCAGATTTTTGCCGATGTCGTGAAGGTCGCCCTTGACGGTTCCGATTACAACGTACCCGACCGGCTCGCCGCCAGACTGTTTCAGCAGCGGCTGAACGATAGACAGCGCCGCTTTCATCGCGTTGGCGGACATGAGCAGTTCCGGAACGAAGTACTCTTCTTCCTCAAACAGACGCCCGACTTCGTCCATCGCGGGGATCATATATTTATTGATAATCTCCCCGGGTGCAACGCCCTCGTCGATCGCTTCCTGAACCAGTTCTTCCGCGTCGTCGTCTTCGCCTTCGACAATTGCTGTAAAAATGTCTTGCAGTTCCATAAATAATTAATACGGATAACGGTTTGAAGTAAAACACGCGAAGCAAAAATCCGCTTTGAGACGAATTGTCAATTCTCTGCTTCCTTGCCCATACAAATCGTTTTCATTATACAGTATATAATTAATTAGTCAAATCCCCTTTAGAGCAAAAAATGAATTTTTTTCTCCTTCTCCTATTGACAGAATAAAATAATTGGATAAATTAATACTTAATAGAGGATAAGTCATGAACTCAAAACAGGAAAAGAACGAAGACGAGTCAATCAGCTCCGCGCTTTCAACCGGTTTGTACTGGTCGCACAACATCATTTCCGCGACGTTGGAATTCGTTATTTTTCTTGTGATTGGGTATTACCTGGACAAATACTTTTCCACAAACCCCTGGCTGCTGCTCGTTTTCGGTGCAATCGGCATGTTTGCCATGTTCCATCGAATCCTGCAAATTGCAAAGGAAGCAGGGGAGGAGCATGAGTCCAAAGAGGATGAAAGGCGGTAACGAAGCGACCAACGGGAGCGGAGTTACGCAGTTCGCCGAAGGCGAACCAAAATGATAGAACCCATTGTCAAGTTCGCCTAACGGCGAATGCGTAATTTCGTTCGCTAACGCTCACTCCATTACCGCCTTCCAATAAAAATGGGAAAATCCGTAACCGTATTTGCCGTAGTCGTTGTCGTTTTTTGGACGATAATATTATGCGCTGTCGACAAGATGAGCTTTAGCCGTCCCTTTTTAATGGGGTCGCTGACGATTGTTTTGACCTCAGCGGCGGCTTTGATTATGGGGCTGCGCGCAGTCGGTTTGGAACCCATAAAAGCCTACCCCTGGATCATGGGCGGACTGGCTGTCGAGCTGTTTATTCCACTTATTTTGTTAATTTACGCAAAATTTTCGCCAAACCTACTGGAAAATTCTAAAGATTTGGTTATAATAATGAAATACTTCCTCGCGTTTTTCCCTGTTTGTCTTATTTTGGAAAAGACCTTGGTTCTGCGCGAGATACATTCAAATAACACAACGGATACAAAAAATGAGCGCTGAGTATAACGCAACAGAACACGTTCAAGACTCATCGGTACTGGAACTCCCGTTCGGTACGGAAATTCACTTGCCATCCTTCGACATCCCGGTTCCGGATTGCCTGCAGTCTGTATTGGGAACAAGCATTCACTTTGGAACCAAGTACATGTGGCTCGAAGTAGTCGCATTTCTTCTTTGCTGTTTGATCTTTATTCCTCTGGCGCGCAAGATTCGCACTGGAGAGCCTGTTAAAGGACGATTCGCCAATCTTATGGAAGCGATGGTCTTGTTCGTCCGTGACAACATCGCCCTTCCCAACATTGGCAAAGAACACACAAAAGAATACTTGCCGTTCTTGCTCACGATTTTCTTCTTCATTCTGTTCTGCAACCTGCTGGGTCTTGTTCCGTGGCTGGGCAGCGCGACAGGCGCGTGGGCTACCACCATCATTCTGGCGATTTCCACGTTTATTGTTGTCAACTTCGCCGGTATGAAACAAAAAGGCATTATCAAATACTGGGTCGGTCTTTGCCCGCACATGGACATTCACTGGACTTTGAAAATCGTCCTCGTCCCGATGCTTTGGCTGCTTGAATTCATCAGCTTGCTGATTAAACACTTCGTATTGAGCGTTCGTCTTTTGGCGAACATGTTCGCCGGACACCTTGTCCTGGCGGTTATATTAGGATTTATTTTCATGACGGCTGGAAGCGCGATGTGGTACGGCGTTATGCCCGCCAGCGTTTTGGGCTGCGTTTGCCTTAACCTGCTTGAACTTTTCGTCGCGTTTTTGCAGGCGTACATTTTCACGTTCCTTTCCGCCCTGTTTATCGGCTCGGCGATGAAGGGACACTAAACCATTTTGAGTAGTATCGATTTTAAGAGCGCCGCATGAGCCGCCGATTGATTCGGCTCCCGCAGAGAAAACTTGCCTTGCTCATCTAACAGCCGTCGCCACGAATCGAATTTATAATTTACATTATCCGTTAGTTGGAATATTCGTTTGACTGTCGTCAAGTTCGGTATTCCAGCTTAAAAGAACACAGGAGATTTTATCGTGTCCAATTTTGCAAAACTTTTTGCGTTGTTACTGGTTGTTTTCGCCATTTGCGCTCCGGCGTTTGCTCAGGAAGCCGCTCCGGCTGCTGACACTGCCGCTGCTACCGCCACTGAAGAAACCGCTGTTGCCGCTCCGGCTGCTAATAAAGGTCTTCAGATTGTTGGCTGCGCTATCGGCGCTGGCATTATCATTCTCGGCGCTGGCTGGGGCATTGGAACTATCGGTTCCAAAGCTGTCGAAGGCACCTCCCGTCAGCCGGAAGCTGGTGGATCCATCATGACTCAGATGATTATTTCCGCCGCTCTTATCGAAGGCGTTACGTTCTTCGCTTTGATCGTTTGCTTCCTCGGCCTCAACGCCTAAGATAAAACAAATGGTTGGCGGTTAGGGTCCTGAAATTCTAACCGCCCGCCGTTCGACCAACAAAATTACGGTATTTCATTAACCCTGCCCCTATTCGGTGTAATTATGAAGTTTCGAACCATATTGAGCTTGGCTGTCGCTTCCGGTTCAGTTTTACTGACCGACGCTATTTGTATGGCGGAAGAAGGCGGATCAGTCAACCCCTTGGCTCTTTCGAAAGACATTGCTTTCTGGACGGCTGTCGTGTTCATTATCACGCTTTTGGTTTTAGGCAAGTTCGCCTGGAAGCCGATTGTTGAAGGATTGGACAAACGCGAACAGGGCATTGCAGACCAAATCGCTCAGGCGAAAGAGATGAACGAGGACGCTCAGAAAACTCTGGCAGAATACAAAGCTCAGCTGGCAGACGCCAAAACTCAAGTTGCCGCTATGATCGACAGCGCGAAGCAGTCTGCTGAGAAGACCCGTCAGCTTATGCTTGAAAAAGCAAAGGCAGATGCAGAAGCGGAAAGCAAACGCGCCAAGACGGAAATCGAACTGGCTAAAAAGGAAGCCATGCAGGAACTGGCAGACAACGCTGCCGATTTGGCTCTCGTTCTGGCTGGCAAAATCTGTCAGAAAGATTTGGACAAGGCGGCTCACGCCAAGTTGATCAACAAAGCAGTAGAGAATTTTCAAAAACAAACGCTCTAACGGGAGAAATCAACCATGTTAGATACTCAAGCCATTGACGCCCGATACGCTGCGGATTCCAATCCGGACGTATCCGCTGATCAAATCGGACAGGTCTACGCGCAGTCGTACATCGGCGCGTTGGACTCTAATCCCGAATTGGTCGGTCAGGCGGTCGAGGAGTTCGATTCCTTCCTGACGGCGTATTTTGACGCCAATCCTAAATTCGAGGAAATCCTGTCCAGCAGACTGGTTTCCACCGAAGACAAACTCGACATTATCAATCGCACTGTTACAAGCGGTTCCCCAATGTTTGTCAACTTCCTTAAAGTTGTCGCCAAACATGAACGCATGGATTGCCTTCGCGCAATTTACCGTCAAATGTACCTTCAGTACGAAAAGATGATTCAGCGTCTTCCGATTACGATTACAACGGCGGTTGAGATTACAGACCAGGAAGCGGAAAAGATTGGTCAGTCGCTCATCGCGCAGATTGGCGGAAACCCGATTATTCAGCGCAAGGTAGACCCGTCTTTGATTGGCGGCGTTGTCGTTTGCGTGGGCGATACGGTTTACGATGGTTCCGTCGCCACGCAGCTGAAGAAATTGCGGGAACGAATCACAGGTAAATTTTAGGCGGATTGAACGCATTCAGTCTGTTTATTATAACGTTTAATTTTACTAGACATTTTTTGGAGCTGATATGAAATTTAAAGCGGACGAAATCGCTTCAGTAATTCAGCAGGAAATCAAGCAATTTGAAAGCCGAATCGACGTTCGCCAAGTCGGTCGGGTGCTGGAAGTAGGCGATGGTATTGCTCAGGTCTACGGCTTGTCCGACGTAATGGCGGGCGAAATGCTGGAGTTTGACTGCGGCGTAACCGGATTGGCGTTTAACCTGGAAGAAAACAGCGTCGGCGTTATTATTCTGGGCGACTACCTGAAAATCAACGAAGGCGACGAAGTCCGCACGACGGGACGTCTGCTTTCCGTGCCGGTTGGCGATGCAATTTTAGGGCGCGTTATTGACCCGTTGGGAAATCCTCTGGACGGAAAAGGTCCAATCGCAACGACGGAACGACGGCCGGTTGAAACAACCGCGCCGGGCATTGCAGACCGTCAGCCGGTTAAGGAACCTCTCCAGACCGGTATTAAAGCGATTGACGCCATGACCCCGATCGGACGCGGTCAGCGTGAATTGATCATTGGCGACCGTAAAACCGGTAAAACCGCCATCTGCATTGACACAATCATCAATCAGAAATCGACGGGCGTCAAGTGCTTCTACGTTGCCATCGGTCAGAAAGACTCAACAGTCGCCAACCTTATTGACACACTTACTCGTGAAGGCGCGATGGAATACACGACGGTCGTCGTTGCCGGCGCGTCGTCTCCGGCTCCTCTGCAGTACATTGCTCCGTACGCCGGCTGCGCCATGGCTGAGTACTTCATGTACAAGGGTGAACACACCTTGTGCGTTTACGACGACTTGAGCAAACAGGCGGTTGCATATCGTCAGCTGTCTTTGCTTATGCGCCGTCCGCCAGGACGAGAAGCTTACCCGGGCGACGTCTTCTACTGTCACAGCCGTTTGCTGGAACGATCCGCTAAACTGTCCAACGACCTCGGCGGCGGTTCTTTGACGGCTCTGCCGATCATCGAAACTCTGGAAGGCGAAGTTTCCGCGTACATTCCGACCAACGTCATTTCCATTACCGACGGTCAGATTTACCTTCAGCCGGACTTGTTCTTCCGCGGTCAGCGACCCGCTATGAACCCTGGTATTTCGGTTTCTCGAGTCGGCGGCAACGCTCAGGTTCCCTGTATGAAAAAGGTAGCCGGCGGTATGCGTTTGGACTTGGCGGCGTTCGCCGAACTGGAAGCGTTCGCCCAGTTGGGAACTGACCTTGACCCGGCGACTCAGCAGCGTCTGGACAGAGGTTATCGAATCAACGAACTGCTCAAACAGGGGCTTTGCCATCCGATGCATGTAACAGATCAGGTTATCAGTATTTACGCTGTTACCCGCGGTTACGTCGACAAGCTGCCGGTGAGCAAGGTTCACGACTTTGAAGAAAAACTGCTCGCGTTCGTCCACACGTATCATCAGGATTTCTGGGACGGCTTAACCGTCAACAAGAAGATGGATTCCGACACGGAAACCGCTCTTCAGGCGATTATCGACGCGTTCGTCAAGCAGTACGAATAAAGAGTTTGTTTGGCTGTCAGCTTTGGGATGGACTTAAAACGTCACACGGCTGACAGCGTCCGACAGGCAATATAACTATCACGTAATTTAATATGGCAAAAGCAAGAGCATTAGACAGACGGCGCAAGTCCATTCAGAGTACGCGCAAGATTACCCATACGATGGAGTTAATCTCGACGGCGACGTACCGCAAAGCCATGGAGCGCGCAGTCTCCGCGACGGCGTATACAAATCGACTCACCGCCATGGTTGGTCAGCTGGCTCGCGCTGGTTTGGAAGTTCAGCATCCGCTGCTGCAAAAGCACGAGAATACTGAAAACGTCGTTATTTTGACGTTGACTTCCAACCGCGGCATGTGCGGCGGATTCAACGGAGCTGTTTTGCGTTTAGCCGCCGCTCGATACAAGGAACTGACTCAAGCTGGTCTCAATATCACGGTAGACTGCTCTGGCAAGCGAGGCGTTTCCGGTTTCAAATTCCGTCAAATTCCCGTTGCGGAATCGTTTTTGAACTTTGAAGACAAGCCCGCTTATATAGAGGTCGAAAAGATTGCTGACAAGTATTTGGACTTGTATCAGGCAGGCAAGCTGGATCGTCTGGACGTTGTTTATACAAAATTTGTAACCGTTTCCAAGCAGACGGCAGTTGTAGAAACGCTTCTTCCGCTGACGGAACTTGCCAGCGGCGAAACGGAAACGTCCACTGCTCACGACTACGAATTTTTGCCCTCGGCAAAAAGCATTTTGGAAGAAGTCGTTCCCGCGTCGTTCAAGATGAAGCTGTTCAAGTGCTTCCTGGACTCCGCAGTCAGCGAGCAGATAGCTCGAATGGTCGCCATGAAATCCGCAACGGAAAACGCAGACCAGATGATCAAAACGCTGTCACAGGCGTACAACCGCGCGCGACAGGGTCAGATTACCGGCGAGCTTACCGAACTGATCGGCGGCGTCGAAGCGCTCAAATAGAAAAAACATACCGGGCTGAGCGGCGAAATGAGAGTGTTGCACATTCAGACTTTCGCGCTGGCATAACATAAAATTTTAACACTGTTTTACACCAATTACCTTAATATGTCCGCAGAAAATATTGGTCTCATAACGCAGGTAATCGGGTCTACGTTTGACGTAGAATTCCCGGAAGATAAACTGCCGGCGATTTACAACGCCATTAAAATCAATTCGAACGAACGCGGCGTTGAAATCAACCTGACCGGCGAAGTTCAGCAGCACCTTGGCGGCGGCCGCGTTCGCTGCGTTGCCCTCGGTACAACCGACGGTCTGCAGCGCGGTATGAAATGCGTCGACACCGGCGCTCCGGTCTCTGTCCCGGTTGGAAAAGAAACTCTGGGACGCGTCTTCAACCTGCTGGGAGAACCGGTAGACAAGCGCGGTCCGGTCAAAGCAAAGGAATACCGTCCGATTCACCGCGATGCTCCCGCTTTGTCTAACATTTCCACCAAGACGGAAATTTTTGAAACTGGTATTAAGGTTATTGACCTTCTTACCCCGTTCGTCCGAGGCGGTAAAGCTGGTTTGTTCGGCGGCGCCGGTTTGGGAAAGACGGTTATTCTTCAGGAACTTATCGCTCGTATCGCGTCGGCTCACGGCGGATTCTCCGTTTTTGCCGGCGTTGGAGAACGAACTCGTGAAGGAAACGACCTTTGGCTGGAAATGCAGGAAGCCAAGATCGGCGACACCGGCCGCAGCGTTATTGACCAGACGACCATGGTCTTCGGTCAGATGAACGAACCGCCGGGAAGCCGTCTTCGAGTTGCGTTGTCCGCGCTGACAATGGCAGAATACTTCCGCGACGCAACCGGAACGGACGTTCTGTTGTTCATCGACAACATCTTCCGTTTCTCTCAGGCGGGTTCAGAAGTTTCCGCTCTGTTGGGACGTATGCCGTCTGCTGTAGGTTATCAGCCAACGCTGGCGTCTGAAATGGGCGCGCTTCAGGAACGAATTACGTCAACCGACCGCGGCGCTATTACGTCCGTCCAGGCGGTTTACGTCCCTGCTGACGACCCGACTGACCCGGCTCCGGCTACGGCGTTTGGACAGTTGGACGCGTTCATTTATCTGGAACGAGCCATTTCCGGAAAAGGCATTTATCCCGCCGTTGACCCGTTGGCGTCCAACTCCCGCGTTTTGGACCCGCAGTACGTTGGCGACGAACATTACGCCTGCGCTCGACGCGTCCAGACGATGCTTCAGCGATACCGAGAACTTCAGGATATTATCGCCATTATGGGCGTCGACGAACTGTCCGAAGACGACAAGATGGTCGTCCATCGCGCTCGTAGAATTGAACGATTCCTGTCACAGCCGTTCCTCGTTGCCGAAGCGTTTACCGGCAAGAAAGGTCAGATTACCCCGTTGGCGGACACGATTCGTTCGTTCAACGAAATTTGCGACGGCAAATGGGATCATCTGCCTGAACAGGCGTTCATGTACGTCGGCGGCATTGAACAGGCTGCTGAACAGGCGGAACAAATGGCGGCGGCTGCCAAATAAAGCTGTTATAGCTGCTGCGAGTTGAACTTTACGGTTAAAATACGCGTTGAGTTCTTCTCGCAACTCGCAACTCGCAACTCGCAACTTTTAAAAGAGCTTTAATACTATGAAAATCAGCGTAGTAACCCCGGAAAAGAAAGTTCTGGATATGGAATGCGTATCCTGCGTTTTGCCGTTGTACGACGGTGAAATCGGGATTGAAAACAACCGCTCGCCGCTTATTGGCAGAGTTGGTTTTGGCGAATTACGCATTAAAACCGAGTCTGGAACGGAACGCTACTATGTCGACGGCGGTTTTGTAGAAGTGCTGGACAACAACATTTCCATCATGACCGGAAATGCCATTCCGACTACTGAACTCAACGCCGACGAAGCGGCGAAGCAGCTGGAAGAGGCTTTGGCGGTTGTCGCTACCACAGACGACGTCTTTGCGACCAAAGAACGCAAAGTCAAACAGGCGCGCGCCAAACTTCGTCTGGCTCCCCGCAAATAGCGGCGTTTGTAAACTATAGAAATAGAATAAACCGAATCCAAGCGATTCGGTTTATTTTTTATCGGAGCGCAAATTAATGAAAGGCGGTAATGGAGTTCGCCAACGGCGAACGGAATTACGCAGTTCGCCGTAGGCGAACCAACATGGAGTGCGACGGCAAGCTGTCGCACTCCACATGCGCGGATATCCTGTCCGCCGAAGAAAACGAAATAAAACCATTTTGGCTAATTCTTTGTAACGATCAATCGGCGCGTATTCAGACACTCTCGTCTAATCAGCGCACGTCTATCTGTGCGGCAACATAATGTTAAACAAGAAATGACAATTCACGACCATTTTTATAAAAACGCATATTGTCAGCGCTTGACATGTCTGTCAAGTATATTATACTACATATAGTCTTTTTAACGTAACGTTCTGTTGAACGCAAAACAATTTCTGTTACAAGGAGATATTATGAGTTTTGATTACAACCCCCAGCAGCAAAACAATCCTGAATTCGATCTGCAAGCTGAGTCTCAAACTGTCAATGCTTTTAATGAGGAGAAATCTAAAAAGCCGACAGTTCCATTAGACGACGTGGCGCTAGGCGTGAGTTACTATTATAGCGCGATTAAGACAGCAATCTTGACGTTTTTGGTTGGTTTGGCGCTTGTTATTATTTATGTTATTATTGCTGGCGCTGTTTTTAATAGCTCCCCAATTCAGGAAGAAAATTATACGACGCTTGTTGGATGGTTCACATTGCTTATTATGGTAATAGTATCTCCTTTTTTGGTTAAATCCATGTCATGCTTTTGCAGGACGCCGTCTATAATTTATCGCAGCGCTAAATCCACTGTTATTATTTCATGGACGCTCTGGATTATTGCTTTTGTCATGATGATTCTAAACGGCTCGAATGCAAACGACCAGGAATCCCCTGTTTTAAACGTTATCTCCTGTATAATGTTTGGCGTTAGCGCGTATCTGTTTATGAGTTTTATAAGCTCTATCGGAAAATTCTGTCTGCCGAAAAAAAATGGTTGTACAGCAGCTATCGTTTTAATAATGATTTATTATGTGATATCAGTTTTTAGCGTATTAAACGCCGGTTCCCATCCCGAAAACCTAAATTCAGCGCCGCTTTCTAAAGAAGCTAATTCAGCGTCAGGGTTAACGAGTTTAGGGAGTTTGCTTTGTCTAATTGGCGGGATAATGTACTTGTCGTACATTGAAAAACTGAATAAGGTTTTGCGGACTAAAATTGATATTAACAAGTTAAAAAAAGAAAACTCTAAAAATTCAACCTATTCCAATTTCTTTATTGCTTTGGTTGTTTTTTCAGCTTTTGGTTTGATTGGATACATTAGCGCTGTTATTCCAAATATGAAAAATAATGCTGTCAGTAATATAACATACCAACAGATTTTAAATGATTATGACGCTAAAGAAACGAAGGCTCTTAATGATTGGAGTTCTATTTTTGGTCAGTTTAACGATCAAAAAATGACTGACGAACAATTTGACGATTGGCTTGTTAACACCCATATTCCCGCATGGAAAGAAGCGTTGAGTATATTAGAAACATCAAAAGAAAACGACAATCCTTCAATTGATTTTCTCAAAACAATTACTCAAGATAGAATTGCATACTGCAATAGTTTTCATAAAGCGCTTCAACAGCATTCCAAAGAGTTATACAAGAAAGCGTTTCAGGAATTTCAACGAGTGGATTTGAAGGTTTTAAAATTGTCCTATACTGATACCGCGTCCAAAGACGTTTTACTGCAGATTCTTCATAAGGCAGTTGTAGCCGATGATTTAGAAACGGTAAAGTGGGCGATTTCTAACGGAGTTGACGTTAATGAAGCAATTGAGGGGATTACTCCGCTTCATCGCGCTCGGATAATGAATCTTCAGAACATGATAGATTTTCTTAAAGAGAATGGCGCGACAGAATAAATTCATGTGATATGCCAGAAGGAAATCAAACGCCTGAAGCATATTAGAAAAAAGCATGCCGTGGGGTAAACCCCCATAGGTATCAACTTAAGAGGAAGTAATTATTGCTTGTAATAATTGTCTTATATTAAGGCGGTCGTACAATAAGGG
>JAZMZV010000073.1:0-1740 GCA_045586185.1 Thermoguttaceae bacterium
AAGTTGTCTTCCTAAGACCGCTTGGCCTCCGACTTGGTCAGGAGCGCGTCGTCCGGGGGCGCGAGCGTTTTCGAGCTGGACATTGTTGGGGATTTTTCTTACTCGCTATAATAATTTCAACGCTGTCATTCCGCCGGCTTATAACGTTTAATATAACGCTCCAAACGCTTTCGGTAAAGCCCGGACCACTTCGGGTTTTCGCGTAAAACGGTTTCCGCTTCGGCGACGAAACGCCCGTCCTTCAATTTCGACAGCGCGTAGAACGCGTATGCCGCAAACTCCGGGTCGAGCGCGAAGGAACGCAAGTCGATTCCTTCGACAAACTTAGTAACCGGAAGGAGAAATTCAATAAATCCGCGACGCCCGACGTCGAAACGCTCGGTCAAAATAATTTGACGAACAAGACGAGCAAACGCCGGAGATTTCGCCAATTTTGGCGCTTTTCGCGCATATGTCTCAAGAACCTTCGCCGCGTTAATAAAATTCAGACTTAGCCAATCTTGCGTCGGAGTTAACTCGATTAGAATTTCCTTCTTTTCTTCCTCCGTAAAAGAGAATTTAGCGCGCCACCAGAAGTCGCGAACCTTCCTCGCCCAACTCGGAATATCTTCCTCGCGGAAATAGCGCGTCGCCCGAAGGGTTGCCTCGTAAAACGAGTCAAGCCAAGTGTAAAAGCCGTCGCAGAACTCCTCGACCGAAACGCGCTCGGTCGCGAAATCCGTCCAAAGCCGAGCGATGGTCTCCAGGAGGCGCCGCTCGGTCTCTTCACTGTAAATTATCCCGCGGGTAGTAAAGCGCCAGTCTTTTAACGCCGCTTCGTAGATCTCGTCGTAAGTTAAGTTGGAATAGATTTTTATCATCGTAGCCTCATATTTCTCTGAAGTAAAATTTTTTATTCTCGGAATATGATTGGAAAGTTATATTCATCCATCGTTTTTTGTAAATGTTTTGATATTTTTAAATCTTGGCGATCTTTAACAACGATGGTAAATATACCTCCTTTTTTTCTGGTTGCATTTATAAAATCCTCGATTTGAGCTGTTAAGTTTAAACGTTTAACATTTTTGACCTCAATAACGTGTAATACCATCTTTTTATCAATTTCTTTTTCAAAAACAATGTCAGGGTATCGTTTGCGGGAACTATCTTCTAATATGTTGATATTTTGTTTGGGGAGCTCATCGAGATTTTCTATTTTTCTATAATATTCTCTAACTTCCGCTTCAAACCTCATTCCTTTTTGATGGTTAGCTTTAAGTAGATCGGAGCCGGCGTCAGAAGAACATCCATTGTTATGCGTCAAGACGCCGTCGGGGGTGACGGAGTATACGTGTTCGGCGTAAACTTCTAGGTTGTAGACGTTTACGGGGCCGGGGCGCGGGAGCTTTTGGACGACGCGTTTGGTTTCGCCGTTGTAGAGTTGGACGCGTTCGCCTTGTTGGAGGCGTCCGGCTTCGACGAAGTCTTGACGGTCGACGGACCAGAACGGGTGCGTTGTCGTGCAACCGATCGGCTTGGGTTGGCCTTCGATTTGCAGGTCGATTACCGCGTCGGAAACGTGCGCGAACGTTCCGGTTACGACGTTACCGGGGCCGGGCTGAATCGCGACGTTTTCGTCGACGTCGGTTAGCGTCGCCCAGCCTAACACGCCCATTTCCGGGAGTGCGAGCCAGATTTCGACGTCGTAAGCGGGGGTAAAGTCGACGGACGCGCCGAACGCGAGCAGGTCGTAAACGGCGA
>JAZMZV010000074.1:0-28306 GCA_045586185.1 Thermoguttaceae bacterium
GTCGAAAGCGGGCTGGACATTCCCAACGCCAATACGATGTTTATTGATCAGGCGGATCAGTACGGGCTGGCGAACCTGCACCAGCTCCGCGGGCGCGTCGGTCGATATAAAAACCGGGCGTATTGCTATTTGCTCGTCGACGCTCACAAAATAATCACGCCGATTGCTCTCAAACGGCTCAAATCCATCGAGGAATACAATCAGCTGGGGTCCGGGTTTACGCTTGCCATGCGCGATTTGGAAATTCGCGGAGCAGGGAACATCCTGGGAAAAGAACAGTCCGGACACATTGCCGCGATCGGCTACGAACTGTACTGCCAGCTTCTGGAAGCCGCTGTCCGAAAGCAGAACAAACTTCCGCCCAAAACGCAAATCGACGTTTCTGTCGTCCTGCCGATGTCGGCATACATTCCAGACTTTTACATCGCCGACCTCCGTCAGAAAATGGACTTCTATCGGCGTCTGAGCCGCGTTTCAACTCTGGAAGACGTAGACGCTCTGGACGCGGAACTGCGAGACCGATTCAACGCCCCGCCGGACGAAACGATCAACCTGATTGAAATCGCCCGGCTGAGAATCATGGCGCATCAGTTGGCAATCAACAAAATCTATACAGACGGCGTCGATATTATTTTTGAATTCGCTTCTCGAAGAAAGTTCAACCGCGTTGTAGAACAGGCGGGACGTCCGATTAGAGTAACCGACGATAACTTTGGATTTATGAAACTGGAAGACCGCGACAAGAACGCCGCCTATCTGCTGGCAATGCTCAAAAAAGCGCTGAAGTCAAATTAGTTGCGAGTTGCGAGAGAAACGCTCGCGCTCATCTCAAGATACTTCTAATAAAAAAAGAGAGTTGAGATTTGCTCTCGACTCTCCTGTTTGCTCGTATTGACGATCTGTCAAAACGGATGAAGAGGGACTCGAACCCCCGGTAGGAGAAACCTACAACGGTTTTCAAGACCGTCGCCTTCGACCACTCGGCCATTCATCCATGCGTTGAGTTGAATTGCACGCTATTATTACATTATTTTAAAATTTGTCAAGACGGGTTAGAGGGAATACAAATTGGCGGAACAGACAGAACATAGAAAAAAACTTTATTCTTTTCGCCGCCCCCAAATTAATCTGTTCTTATCCCCACGTCTTTAGACGTGGGAAATAAAAACAATTCCAAAATCGTAGCCCCCAGATTTATCTGGGGGGCTAAACAAGCGCTCCTCCCCCAAATGCTTCCCTTCCCCTCTCTTCCCCGCTCCACTCGGAGCGGGGAAGGGAGGGGAATTCGCGCGTTATATTGCTATTTATGCCGTTTTGAATCTCTATTATGTTTTATTAAACCCACAGCTAAAGCTGTGGGGAGTGAACGCCTAAAGGCGTTGACTATGTTCAATTGTTAATCTTATCTAACTTCGCAACCCCAAATTTCTCGCACCCGATAAGCGGGATACCCCCTCTCGCTAACAAAAAAAGACGGCGCGAAGTTGCGCCGTCTTAAATTTACAGGAGTTTACGATGATTCATAGGTCAAATTAGTCCAGCGGGAATCCGTCAGCCGCAGCAGCCGCCTTGTAAATGGGCATGTGTCGGTAGTAGACTTCCAAGACCATGGTTGACAGAGCGGTGTCGTAAACGCGGCCGCCTCGTTCGCTCCAGGAACCGGCGTGATACCAGGAGCCTTTTTCGTGACCTTGCTGATTCTGAGAGTTGACCATCTGGTCGCGCATGACAGCGTTCCATTTCTTCCAAAGCGGACCGTCGTACTGGCGCATAACCTGGGTTGCGTAGTAGTTGTAGTAGCTGTCGCTCTTGCTGGGACCAATCTTGGAGAGCCATTCCGCGCCGCGCTGAAGAGCCGGGTTGTCGTGCTTCCAGCCGAGGTACATACGAGCCAGCAAACCAACGGACGTGGTTGACGGGCCAGCGCCGGGATCTGTATAGCCGTATTTGGCTCCGGAGTCTGTCTGAACGGAATCGAGGAAGCGGGTTGCCTTGCTGATCGTTTGGTTTGGAACTCTCAAGCCAGCCATGTAGCCGGATTTAAGAGCCATCAACTGCCAACCTACAGCCGACGTGTCGCCAGCCTGATGGGGCTGATATCGCCATCCGCCGCCGGCGGGATCCTGATGGAAGCAGATGTAGTTCAAACCGCCTTGAGCCGCGGGAAGAATTCGCTTGTCTTTGGTCATGGCGTACGCTTCGCTAAGGCAAATAGCAACAATACCGTGAGAGTAAATCGTACCGCCGTTTTCGAGGAAGCTAACGCAGCCGTCTTTGGTCTGTTTGCCGTTTTGGCAAAGGAAGTTGATTCCCCTATAGACGTTGTTCTTGTATTTTCCTTCTTTATGGGTTACGCCTGCGCCGAGGAACGGCAGAAGAGCCATGCCGGTAGCGCCGTTAAAAGCCTTGTCCAACTTGCCGGGGTTTTTGCACGCGCCGCGGCAGCCAGGAGCTAATTGATGATTGAAACTCCATGCTCCGTTAGGAAGCTGATGGTTGGAAATCCACTGCAGACCTAACGCAACAGCGCGTTCGCTTTCGGTCGTACCGCCGCCCATAGCCAGAGCGCGCGCCTTGCCAGAACCACGACCGGAGAATGCGTCGCCCGAATAGGCGCCAACAACGTTGCCCAACGCGTTACGAGGCGCGACGGTGTTGCTGATGTCTACCAGGTTGACGGAAACCGCAGCAGCGGTCATGTCGTCTGCCGGAGAAATGTTGACGTCTGTTTCAGAAACGGAAACGTCGGTTGTCGCTTCAACTTCGTCGCTGATTTCTGCATCTGGATCGAGGTTGATTTCCTCTGGCGGTTCTTCGAGTTCTTCCTCGATTTCTTCCACTTCTTCAACCGGGTTGGATACAATTTCCGTAGGCGTTGACTTTGGCGTTGTGTCAAAATTGATAAGAGCCAAAGTTACCAACAAACAAAGATGAACGACCGTACTAACTGCCCAGCTGGGAATACGAGCTATAGTATCAGCAAAGGTGCCTCCCCCTGATGTATACTCTTCCTCATATTCTTCCCCGTCTTCGACAGCGGCGTTGTTTTCGTCAACTTGTCTTTCGAATGACATGAATCTCTCCTGAAATATTATTTAATGGTTCCAGTGGAAGTTCTATAAAAACTGAATCTAATTTGAACTTCCTTTTACTCATATAACGTTTATTATAGCGATTCTTTAGAAAAATCAACGGGAAAAAAATAATTTTTCAAAAAATATTTTCTTTTTACTTGAATTACAACAGATAAGTTAGGGTAAAATGACTTTTTGGGGAATGACCCGTGCTGCTGAGTATAATAATTAATGAATCCAAATTTAGATAATGTAATAGTTTATTCTATTGGAAATCCTTTCCCGTATTCTCTTTTGAGGTAAAGGGGCTTGTATCGATAATAGACTTCCAGCGTCAACGCGGACAACGCCGTATTGATTAAAGGCGAGGATGAGAATCCCGCTATTGGGCTGAGATCTTCGTTAGAATAATCCCACGACCCGGCTTCCGATCCAGTTTGTATCTGAGCGTTAATGAGTTTCTCGCGCAGGGCGGCGTTCCATTCTTTCCACGGTGCGCCGCCGTGATTGTACACGATTTGAGTTACGATGTAGTTATAGTAACTGTCGTTAGTCGGTCCGGTTTTACAAAGACGTTCTACGCTGCATTCCAGGTCAGGAATTGAGTCGAACTGATAGAAATACATTCGCAAAAGGATTTCTTGCGCGGCTTTGGGCGAAGGGGAATTTGACGTTGAATTGTCGTCATTGGTCGCGTTCTGGGCGGAATCCAGAAAAAACCGGACCTTATTCGCTGCATCAAAAGCAGAGTCACAGGACGTTCTATAGGCGCCCCTCATCGCCTCTACGCTCCACGCTGTATTGAAAAGGTTATCGTATTGCCCCGATAATGCGCTGTCCCAAACGCCCGAGTCCGGGTTTTGACAGTACGCAAGATATTCCATCGCTCCTTTAGCGGCTTTGTAATACTCTGATTTTCCGGTCTTGACAGCGGCTTCGCCCAGAGCCAGCGTCGTCAGGGCGTGATTGTAAAACGGCTCGCCGGGTTCGCAATAGCGGACGCCGTTAAAATCCTCGCCGATTTTGCCGTGCTGAATCAAATAGTTTAGACCGTTCTCGACTGCGTCTTTGTATCCGCTTGTTGAATCAAGACAACCCGCAGCCAGAAACGGCAGTAACGCCAACCCGGTCGCGCCGTTGACGTTCAATGACGGCTTGGCGTTATCTGAATCCATAGCCCATGCCCCGTCTGCCGATTGACGACTGTTCAGCCAACGCAGCGCAAGATGAACGGCGCGTTCTGTTTCCTCTGACCCTCCGTATTTCGCGATCGCGCGCTTTTTCGCATTCGACCATAAGGTGTAATCGTCATACCAAACGTCCGGGTGGGCGTTACCAAGATAAAGTTCGTTGAATGAGTATTGAGAACGAACGGTATCAAGCGTATCGGGAACGTTGACGTCGACTGGCGTTGTATTCTCGTCGTTGGACGCCGCGTCCTCGATGTCGGCGGGCGCGTTCTGTTCCTGCCTGGAAAAAACGCTCTGATAAGACAAAAAGACTATAAACAACAGCGCGATGACAGCAAAAACAACCCCAATTTGAATTCCAATCGTTTTGACGAAATAATTCAAAAGGGTTGTATCGTTTTCGGTTCGCCTTTGATTCCTGTTCAACATTGCTCGACGTCTGTTCAAAAAGATATTAATTTTAATAGCCTTCCTGAAATAATAGACGTCTGACGGTGAGCGTTATTAGGAAGAAAGTTTATGCGCTTTAACAATTTAAAAAAACAACTGTTAATTTTTTGAACAAAAATATCAATTAAAACGTATGGATCAATAGAATGAATGATCAGTTACGCTCTCGGTTCCGATCAATCTTTCAAAGCGTAAAATTGTTTTAGTTGATTGTTTGGCTTTACCACAAAAATCAGGGAGACAATCAGTTATGAAGAAGTTTCTTGTTGCAATGATTATTGCTTGCTTGAGCCTTGCTCTTTGCAGCTCGGCAATGGCGCAAGGTCCCCATCGCGGCGGACCTGGTCCAGCGCATCACGGCGGCGGTCCGGGATTCCATGGCGGACCTGGTCCTGTTCATCACGGCGGTCCGGGATATTATCGTCCCGCGCCTCCTCCCCCGCATTATTATCGTCCCGCTCCCCCGCCTCCGCCGCCCCGGTACTATCCCAACTATTACTACCGCAGCTATTACTATCCCAACTATTATCCCGGATATTACTATCCCGGAACGGGTCTTTACTACAGTACTCCAGGTTTTGGATTTTCCATTTCCCTGTAAACAGAACTGCTGAATATGTCAATTGGTATTCAGGTTAGCGTGCGTTTCTGTATTGTGATTTACCTCATAATACAGAAACACATGCTTAAAACGGATTCTCTAATAACAGATGTCAAATTGCCGGATAATCTTTTATGCCAGTTAACCAATCGGTGAAAATCCGTATTTTCCCGGGGGCTTACGCACCCCGGCTCGCCAAAATCCGTGAACGGACTGACCCGCACATAACCTGTGACCAGCGCCTCGCCGTAGCCGCTATTCTTTAACTCCCACTTGAACGGGTTCTATGGGCAGGGCTTTGGAGATGTCTTTGGGATTGATTTTGACCAGCAAGCCGCGGTGTCCGGCGTTGATGTAAATAAACGGCTCGTCGAGAATGGTCGATTCGACGAAAACGCGCATTCTCCGTTTCGTTCCGAAGGGGCTTGTGCCGCCGACCTGGTATCCGGAATGTTTGTCGGCGACGGCGGGCTCGCACGGCTTGACCGATTTCACGCCCAGGATCCGCGCCATGTTCTTCGTGGAGATTTCCAGATCGCCGTGCATGAGGACGATAAACGGCTCTTTGGCGTCCGTTTCCAGAATAATCGTCTTGATGCAAACGTGCTCGTCAATGCCCAGCTCTCGAGACGATACCCGCGTTCCGCCGCGCGGCTCGTACTTGTACTCGAAAACCTCAAACGGAATATCGCATTTTTTCAGAACGCGCAAAGCGAGCGTTTCAGGAATCTTATCTTTTTTGGACATGGGGGGTTAGTAGTTAGTGGTTAGTAGTTAGTGGTAAGTAGTTAGTGGTAAGTATGAATAGCGCTTTGCGTCCTTACCACTTACTACTTAAAACTAACCACTTATATGTAAGTGGTTAGGGCTCGAACGCAAAGCGCGCCCGAGCCGGAATTGCCAGAAATCGAGAGCGCGCCTGACAATGTCTGCCTTCGTTTAATCTCTTCCGAACAGTTTGTTAAACAATCTGGCAATCCACGACTGATTCTTCGCCTGAGCGAGTTTCTCTTGCATTTCAGCTAATTCTTTTTGCGCCTGAGCGAGTTTCGCCTGCGTCTGGGCTAATTCTTTTTGCGCCTGAGCGTTTTCCGGCGTTTGCGGTTCCGGCGTTTCGTCTGACTCGGAAGACGGCTGCGGGGTAGATTCAAGAGAATTGATTCTGTCCCGAACCTGCTGTAAATCTTTTTTTATCTCGGCGTTATTGGGTTGCTTTTCAGCAAGCTTCTGAAGGATTTCCAGCGCTTTATTATACCGCTCCCCGGCAGTTGGAATATTCCCATCGGCTTTTTCACAATCGCCCAGACAGCGATAAATCTTACTCAGCAGCTGTTGAGAATAAAAATCATTTGGATTCTTGTGTATCAGCGGTTCCAGAATTTGCAGAGCTTTATTACTCAACTCTTTCGCAGCCGCAGTATTATTGGCAATGATTTCCAAATCGCCAAGATCATAATAGTATTCACTCAAATCCCGCTGTGTGACGAAGTCATTCGGCGACATTTTTGCCAACTGTTTAGCAATTTCCATAGCCTTCTCGTACCACTCCCTTGCGGCGGCAGCGTTTCCGGCGGCTTTCTCCAAATTGCCAAGCTTGTTGTACGAAACGCTCAACCCCCGCTGGTACTGAACGTTCTCCGGAGCCTTCTGAGCCAACTGCTTGCTGATTGTCAGAAGCTTCTCGTACCATTCCCTCGCGGCGGCAGCGTTTCCGGCGTCAAACTCCAAATTGCCAAGCTTGTTGTACGAAACGCTCAAATCCCGCTGGTACTGAACGTTCTCCGGCGCCTTCTCTGCCAACTGTTTATCAATTTCCATAGCCTTCTCGTACCACTCCCTCGCGGCGGCAGCGTTTCCGGCGGCTTGCTCCAAATCGCCAAGGTTGTTGTACGAAACGCTCAAATTCCGCTGGGCTTGAACGTCGTCCTTCATCTGTTCTGCAAGCCGCTTGCGGATTTCCAGAGCCTTCTCGTACCATTCCCGCGCGGCAGCAGCGTTTCCGGCGGCGCGCTCCAAATCGCCAAGGCGCTCGTATAAAACGCTCAAATCCCACTGGGCTTTAGCGTACGAAGGGAATGCATCGGCTCGTTCTTTGCATATTTCAAACAATCGCTGGTAAGCCTTTTTTGCCTCATTCATCTTCCCAAGCGAATTGAGCATATCCCCGGCAGTACCAAGCATCCACGTAAGGTTCCAGTCGATTTCCTCCTCAGAAGCCTCTACCGTCCACTGTTCTGCCAGCGCCAGGCAGAATTCAGAAACCGGCGTGATATTCCACGAATTTTCAGGCGTACACCAGAACGTCTTGTCTTTATGGAGTAATTCGTTGCATTTTTCCCGAATTTTAGCGATCATTTCTTTCTGGACGTCTTCCGGGATTTCCTGCTTAACCGTTTCCGCAACAAGCCGATGAATACGAGCGATATTTCGTTCGCTTTCCAAATGCGTCAAAAGGCTGTATCCGGTCAGCTCGTCGAGAACTTCCCAGCCTTCGTCTTCGTCAAGACCAATCAGTTCGGGAAGCCAGCCCAAACCAACCGCATCGGGGGGCATAAGAGCCGCAAATTCCAGCGCTTTGCGTGCGTTGTCAGAAAGCGCTAAAAGCGTTGAACCCAACACCGCCGAGATACATTCAGCCTGATGACGCCGGAGTTTTTGCGTTTTGTCTGCCATCGTTCCCATCGCGTCTGAGACGTTCGCTTTCAGACGGTCGTACTGCTTTTGATACGTAATACGAGGAGATTTTTTCAGATAAGCGCCCGTCAGTTCGACGGCTAATGTAAAACCGTCCAGCAGCTTCGCGATTTCACGAGCTGCCACAGCTTCCTGCGGATCGTCTCCGAACGCTCGAAGGTTGCCTAGCAATTCAGCCGACTCGTCTTCGCTCAGCTTGTCTACTGATTCCGTGTGAATGTGAGGAAATTCGTTGGCGGATTCCCGGGTCGTGATAATTACATGGAAAAAGTCGGGTAGTTTATCCAGACTGTCTGGAGAGATTAATTCAAGCCGGTTTACATTGTCCAGAATAAGCAGGACATGCGCCCCAAGGGTGTTGTCGACGTTTTCGTTTTTGTTGCGTTCCTCAATTAGTTTAATCTTCGATTTCAGCGCATTATACAACGTTGTGAGCTGCTGTTGGTTTGTTCCTTCCAGTTTCAAGCCGTGCATTTCGGCAATACTGGAGGAAAGAATTACGTCTTCGAGGGAGTCCGCATTTTCGCAGGTCGCAAAAACGCGTCCCAGCTCGTAATCCCACGCAAAGGCGTGCCCGTAGGTCAGCGCCAACTCCGTTTTGCCGATTCCGCCCAACCCGTTGACCGCAGAGATAGCTGTAGTACATGATGTACTAAGCGTTTGACGCAGAGAACGAAGGTTTTCACGTCTCCCAACGAAGTTTTCGTTGTATTTCGGGTACCCGGCGTTGATAGGCGATTCCTCGGCAATTACCTGTTTGAAATACTTGTCTTTTGTATTTTTGCATAAGGCTCGAAGTATTTCATCAATTTTTGCACGTTCCAAGTCGTGCATGTCGAAGTCGGGTCCAGACTGGATTTGTCGAATCTGCTTGACCCAGTCGGGGAACTTGCCCTGAATATCCTTCGGGATTTCGGGAAGCGGATCAACGTTAAAGTTGTACAGGTCGTTGACAGAGACGATCAGCATGGGGGCTGTTCCCTCTCCTAAAACCCGCCGGTGCATTTCGTGCTGCATCCACCATTCGAACTCTCGAGCGCAGTATTCGCTCTTGAAATAATTTGGCGACAAAAGCACGACGAAAAATCGCGAACTGGCAAGGCTGGATCGAATGCGATTGTCCCAGTCCGACATGGAATGAATTTTAGTCTTGTCGAAAAAGACTTCAATTTCCCTGTCGAACATCTGTTTATGATCTGTTGAATTCTTGAGTTTCTCTACAAACTCGTCAACGAACCCCGGTTTGCCGTTTTCGGATTGATTGTCTTTGTGGGCGTAACTGATAAAGTAGTCGTAATTGTACTGCATGATTGTTCTCCGTTGAATATAATAATTGTTCTTATCTTGATTAAACGAAATCGAAGAAAAATAGTAACAGGGAAAAATCACGCTTTAAGCGTGAGCGGACATCGGCAAACAGTCTGCTTTGCGCTCTGACCGCTTAACGCTTAAAACGAAGCCCGATATCAGCGTTTGCCCGAGGTTGACCGGTTATGGATTATTTCTCGAAATAGCAGCGATAGACGGGCTGTCCGTTTTCGCGAGTTCGCTTTTCAAAATGGGTTCTGTAGTCCATCGGGTCGTTAGCCGGGGTTTCGTCAACCGGGAACGGTCCTTTAAACTGGGAGATTTCTTTAATCAACTCCAACGCCGTTTGATAGTATTCTTCAACGTCCGTCCAGAAATGAAATTTCCCGCCGACGCGAAGAACCCTATATATATTACTGACAATAATCGGATTGATAATGCGTCGTTTGCGGTGCTTTTTCTTCCACCACGGGTCGGGAAAGTAAATATGAACCGCTTCAACGGAATCGTCCTGAAGGTTGGTCGTAAAAATGGGCGTAGCGTCGCCGGAAACCATCATGGCGTTTGATACGCCTTGTTCATTGTTGGTTTTCGCCAGTTGTAAAGCGCAGTAAGCGGCGTAATTATTGGCAACTTCGATTCCCAGAAAGTTGTGGTTTGGAGTTTTTACGGATTCGTGAGCCATAAAAAGCCCCTTTCCTGAACCGATTTCTACTTCCAGCGGCTGTTGAACTGGAAAAACGGACTCGGCGCGCCAGTTTTCGTCCAGTTCGCGGCCGTTTATAAGATACTTCTCAAAGTCGAGACGGTGGGTAATTTTTCGCAAGTATCGGCGAGGCATGGTGTTATTGTCCTGGTATAAGGAATAAAGAATATACGCAAGCTGTCAACGAGAACAGAATTCGACATCGTTAACAGATCTCAGCGCGATGCGTTAAATTCTATATATTTAGATGTAATTGTACCAGAACTGAAAGAAATATCAAGCCCCGTTGACATCCGAATTCGCCCTGACTTCAGGACAGGCAAAACAAAAAAACAAGAGTTATTTGGGCAGCAGAGGAGGTCTGCGCCATGAACGAATGTTGTTAAACATGGTTCGAACCGGTTCATATCTGTTTTTAGAGCAGCTGAAACCGTAATCAACCAGATAGCCGGTTGACTGACCCGTAAGTTCTCCCTGTGGCGAATACTGTCGCGTATCGAAAGAGATGGTTTCCCCAGGAACTGATAAACTGATTAAGGAAGTCGTAACGGTTTTTCCCTGAGAGGTTTCGTCCGTTTGTTCGCATTTCCAAACATAATGGACTTTTCCCATTACAGAATAAGGAAACGACGTTGGCGAGAGTTGATAAAGCGTACTGACCGACAGACGATTTTCTTCTCCCTCCTTTTTCAGGTAAACTTTGCGTTCCTGACGCAAAATCTGGGGTAAATGAGCGCTGGCGTCGCTGCGCCACGTTTTAATTTCTACTCGTTTACTCTCGTTTTCAAAAACAATCTGTTCCCAAAAACAGGGATAGGACGCGCCTTCAATTTCCAGAACCAGGTCTCCTTTGGTTTTGAAACTAACCGGTTTCATGTCGGAGCTTTCGTCCCAGTAATTTGATCCGGTTATTTTGGGCGGAGCGTTCCATTTTCTGCCCGCACCGCTCAGAGCGGATTCCCACGTCAGAGTAAACTTGTCAGGAAGAATCTGAGAAAGCGTAATGGTATATTCAGCCGCCGAATGGCGAGCATTAATTCTGGGAGTTTTTTCAGACGTTTCGTCCGAACGAATGACGCGGATTCGTTTCCATGAACCTTCTGGAAACCGCCCCCATGGATGCGAGGAGGCGATTTGATAAATATAATCCTCGGGAGCTACTGTATTGAGATCGGAACGGATCGAAACGTCTCGTATAAAAGCAGGCGGTTCCGCCAACGAATTATTCTTTCCTTGTTTAGCCTTTCGATGAAGCTCGTTTTGACGATGCTGGAAAAAACGTAATCGTGGCGAAGGAAGATTCAAATCGCGGACGGTCGAAGCGGGTACAAGCTCAATATCTGGAGCGTCCGGTTGGGAAGGCGTATCTTGGGGAACGGCAAAATCCGAATCGGATTCTTCCGTAAATGGGACGTCTGCGTCAGACTCAATTTGCGCCTGGAGCTTGCCTAAAAGCAACAATAACGCCATGATCAATAATAACGACGTCGATAGAATACGGAGTCGAATCATGGCTATTGGCGGTATTTTAACAATGTTGCACAGTCAGCAAAACGTCAAGACAATTATTCGTTCACGACGTTATTCTGACAAAAATTAAATAATACAGTCTATCACAGGTATCGGAAAAACAGGCGGGATAATTTAATAAACTTGACAATCTAACAAATCTATAAATATTATTACTTTTTTATGAAAAATATCAATAGGGGGGGAAGGGATACTTTCAAAATTTTCTTGAGAAGATAGGCAAGATGAAAGTGTATGCAATCCGAAGGCGACATCTGGAACGCGGGCGTTTTCGAGTTGTGTAACATGATATTTAATCCTTCAAACAAAAAATGCGTTCGCTCTCGACAGAAGCATTTCTACAATCGCAGCTGCGCTTACGTCGATATCTCGTTACAGTTTATCAATAACAACTCCTGCATGAAGGGCTTTTCAGGTCATGTTCCCTTAGTTATCCCCAATTTCCGTCAGAATAATTTCAGCAGCTTTTAGAGCGGCTCCGGGACGGCAAACGTGACTTTTGAGTTCTGACAGTTTATCTTTTTTACGCTCGTATTCTTCCGAGTCGGAAATCCAGGCGAGGATTTTCTCTGCAATTGCTTCAGACTTGTCTCGAGCCGTCAGAAATTCCGGAAAGAGCGCTTCGTGAGGATTGGGAGCGATCGGCAAGTCCGGCGCGTTAGCGGGAACAGCGCCGTATTCCAACAGGTTGACCAGCGTTATATATTTCACTTTTCGGAAAATGCTTTGCAGGAACATGCCCAGCCAGCAGGTCCTGTACAGGATTACAGACGGAATTGTATAGTACAGCAATTCCAAAGAAACGGAACCGGAAACCGCCATAACGGCGTCTGACGACGCCATAATCTTTGACGCCGCTCCCACTTCAATTACGATGTCGTCCAATCGGGCTTTCGCGGCTTTAGGCGCTATGATTCCCCAATGCTCGTCTTTAAACGCCGCAACTCGAAACTGAATCGGCGTGGCAGAAACCTGAGCAAAGCGTTCCTGAATTATTCGCGCCGCTTTGAGAAATGTTGTTATATTCTGCTCGACTTCCTGGGTGCGAGAGCCGGGCAGAATTCCGATTTGGATAGCTTTTTTAGTTGCGAGTTGCGAGTTGCGAGTTGCGAGAGGATTTGTATCTTCACTACTGCCTACTGCCTCTTGCCTACTGCCTTTTAGCTCAAACTTCTCCGTTTCATCAAAAAACGGATGACCGACATAGACGCATCTGCAGCGTTGATCCTGAAACCATTGCGTCTCAAACGGCAGACCGGACAGAACGCAGTCCACCCATTTACGCATTTTTCTGACTCGCCATTGCGCCCAACCCCAAATCTGAGGCGGAGAGTAATAATATACCGGAATGCCGGCGTTATGAGCGCGTTTGGCAATATGCCAGTTGAAACCTGGATAGTCAATGAGAACGACAGCGTCCGGCTTTTCGATTTCAAAATAGTCCTGCGCCTGCGCAGCCAGATTGAAAAACGTTTTGATATTCCACAAAACGCGCCCCAGCCACATCACCGCCAGCGACGTCAGGTCGAACAAAATTTCCGCCCCAGCCTCTTTCATTTTGGGACCGCCGAATCCGACGCATTGCAGGTCGTCGCCGTACATGCTTTTTAACGCGCGAATCAGGTTGGCGCCATGAACGTCCCCGCTGGGTTCTCCTACAGAAAAGAATATTTTCATCGTATAAACGCCTCTACTAACGCTATGTCCTGACTGGGAAGAACCGTTCTCAAATCCAAAGTCAGGACGTCTTCCGCCGCGGTTCCCAAAACGGCAGGCGAACCTTGAGTCAATCGTTTGCTTAATTCCGCAGGCGTCATGCCTTTGGGTTGAATAACAATCCGACACGTCGGCATTTTGATCGAAAGCCACTGATTCGCCGCCGTTGACTGCTCAACGATTTCCGTTTTAGCTTCGTTAACCCAGTCGGAAACGGCAATTTGTTTTTGAATTCGCTGCGCCCGATTGGCAAGATTCGCCTCGGAAAAATGAAGAATCTGTTCAACGGGAATTGAATTGGCGCCGCGATCCGGCTGAGAGTACAGCAATAACGTCTGCTCCAGGGCTGCCAGCGTATATGGACTGCAAAGTATCGCTTTTGCCAACAAGTCCGTCCGGCATTGGTCAATAATCGTTTTTCGCCCCAAAATCACGCCGCAGGCAGGACCGCCAAACAACGCCCCGCTTCGCATAATAACGACGTCTGCCCCGTCCGCCAAAACAGACGCTGCACTGACAGAATTCTTTCCGCCAATCAGACCATACAAACCGATGTCGACAATCAGCGGAATCTTCCGAAGCTTGGCGATTTTGGACAAGTCTGCGATTGACGGCTGAACGCGCCCTGATTCCTTGTCATCAGCGCTGCAAATATACAAGAAAGCTCGAACGTTGTCTGGAAGAGTGTTGAAATCGTCTGCCGTCGTTTGATTGACGCTTCCCACTTCCAGTATTGTACAGCCCGACTCCTGAAGAATATCCGTAATTCGGCTGCCAGAGGGGAGTTCGAACAAATGTCCTCGGCTTATCGCGACAGGAAATTCCGGATTTTGACCCGAACGTTTATTCAACGCGTGAAGAATCAAAAACCAGCCGGCTGTCGCCGTATTGACCGGCATGACGCTTTCCGCGCCGGCAAGCTTATTAATCAGAGATTCTACGCTTCTGAGCAGCTGAGCGTTGTCCCATTTTCCAACCGGACGCCCCATCGCAGCGTAATCTTTCGCCAAATCCGTCATGACGTTAATCGCCTGACTTGCCAGCGGGGCGGCGCCCAACTCCGGAGGAAACAGACGTCCTGTCGCGTTTATCGTTGGAACAAGACGCGCCGGTTCGTTTTGCAGCAGTTTGTCCGCAATCCGATCCGCAACTTCCGTTACTGTCGGCAAAGACATATCCAGAGCGGACTCTTTCGTCTGGAGAGCCAGCTCGCCCAAAACCAAAAGAGCGGTCGACACTACTTCCCCGCGATTGAGTTTGGTTATCAATCCCTTTACCAGCGGGACTTCAAGGATTTCGTTTATGGTTGGCAGATTCATGGATAATTCGTAATTGACGCAAAGCGCCTCAATAATAAATAATGCTCTTTGCTAATTATTATAACCAATTTCTCTTTCTTCTCAAAGGGGAATTTCTTCCTAAAGGGGGACTTTTACCAAAAAATAAAAAGAGTAAAATGAAAGAAAATTTGAAATACGGAATTACGCAAAGCGTAAACTACTGCCTACTGCCTATTGCCTAATGCCTAATTATATTCTTACTATCGAGAGTTCCTGCGACGAGACCGCGGCGGCGGTTATCGGCGACGACGGCGTTGTCTATGCGGACGCGCTGGCAACGCAGGAAAAGCTGCACGCGCTTTACGGCGGCGTCGTTCCGGAACTGGCGTCCAGAGCGCATTGTCAGCGCATCAACCCGATTCTGGACTTGACGCTCAAAAAAGCGCAGGAGCGAATTCCCGGATTTACGTTTAATCAGCTTTCCGCCATCGCCGTTGCCAACGCCCCGGGGCTGGCGGGGTCGCTGCTGGTCGGTCTGACGGCGGCAAAAACTCTGGCGGTCGTTTTCGATAAACCGCTCATTGCCGTTGACCATCTTCAGGCGCACCTGTACGCAGCCCAGCTCTACGCCAACTCTCAGGCAAGAGAAGCGGGATTAGAACCAACGAGCGTCTTTCCCTGCGTCGGACTGATCGTTTCTGGCGGACATTCCACAATCTACGAGTGCAAATCGCCCATTGACTTCGTTACTCTCGGCTCAACCATCGACGACGCGGCGGGTGAAGCGTTCGACAAAGTCGCCGCCATGCTCGGCTTGCCCTACCCTGGCGGTCCGAGCATCCAAAAAGCCGCGGTAGACGGGAATCCCAAAGCGTACAATTTTACAAGATCGCTGCTCAACGACCCGTCTCGTCTGGATTTCAGCTTCAGCGGTCTGAAAACAGCGGTTCGATACGAACTTGTCGGACCGGGCGAACGCGACTTCCCCGATCTGTCCGACCAGCCTCAGCGTCGAGCCGACCTGGCAGCGTCGTTCCAGGCGGCTGTCGTAGACTGTTTGGCGGGTAAAGCGGTTTTGGCTATGAAAAAGACGGGCTATAAAACCCTTTGCATCGGCGGCGGCGTGGCAGCGAACAAAGCGCTGCGAGAGCGTCTGGAAAAGGAATCCAAAAACAGACGGTTCAAACTCTATATTCCGCCGTTAAAGCTCTGTACAGACAACGCCGTCATGGGAGCGGTCGCCTGGGAAATGTTCCGCGCCAACCGCTTCGCCGATCTGTCCCTCGATATTGTCCCGGGATTGAGAAGACCCCATTGACCCCTGATTCGCACAAAGCGCCCTTTGACAGAATCGAGGGCGCTTCAACGCAATACGTCATTGCTTCTAATCAAAATTTTTAGCGGTAAAATCGCCATCATAGCCGTTGAGCTTGCCGTCAAAAAAAACTCCGCGAACACAGACGTTGTTCTGACTCTTAAACACTTTAGCCAATTCGGGATTGAGTCCGGCAACTTCTTTCATTGTAAACGGGACAGATTGGTTGCCGATAACCGCCGCATCATTCCTATCCTTGCCAATTTTAACAACTCCAGTATTTTGAATTAAGCCAGGGGTCATAATAATCAAATCAACATAGGTGCGAGAATCTGTTCCGCCTACGCCGCTAATCTGCAGCGGGAAGTAAACAAACCTGGACTTAAAACGATAAATAATCGCCGCTTTATCAGAAGAATTCTCTCTAACCTCAGTCAAGTCAAAAGCAAAGTAACGGAACCCGCGATCAAAATACGCTTTAATGATTTTTTCTGTATTCTGGTCAATCAAAGCAGCTGCCTGATAATTGTATTTCGCTGCAACGTATGCTGTAACCTCTTTTTTGAAAGAATCAAGGTTATCCAGTTTCAATACAAAAATACTGTGGGGAGAAATAACGCGTTGATATTCGTAATAGGAATAAGTCGCCGCTTCAGAAGGTGGAAGTTTACTATACAAAAGCTGGCGCGTCTTTAAATTAATATCTGGATTCACAACCTGTATATCAATTGGTTCACCCGGCAACGGCATAACGCTCAACATGGGAATGTCTTCCCCTACTCTCGACATCTCATTTGTCGTCAGAATGAGCGTCTCCTCGCCTCGTTCGTCTTCATAACCATTCCAGGCAATTATGGCTCGCTGGCTGCTTTCTTTAAAGGTTCCAGAAAGAATGTCAAAATTATCCATGAAGTTATTTTGAACCATTTGAGGAACAGGAGGAATTTCAACCAAGTCAGTTTCTGATGTTTCAGGCGCTGGTTGAGCGTCCCAATTCTTGGGCAACGCTGGACAAATTTCAGGTTTGTTAATCACATGACCCAGATTCCAATCCCTATTATTGACCTTAATGTTAATAAGGGGTTGACAAGCTGATTGTGGACGGCTGCGCCATTTGTACGGATAGATCATCATTTTCCCGTCCGCCAATGCAACGCGGGAAACCAGAACGGAACAGATAAACGCAGCAACAAGGGCTGCAATAACGGTGAATCGTTTCATCAGTATTTCTCCATAAAAGGGTTGAATCATTTTCCTGTCCCAACAACGCACGGACGAGAAAACAGAATTAATATGCCGCAACAGTTTTTTCGGCAACTGACGCTTTGTCAGCGACATTCAAATCAATATCTTGATAAACTCATTGATTCCTGGAAGAATCCGTTTTCGGTTCTTCAGTTGATTTCTGTTCTTTAAACGCTCTGGCAACAAAATCGCCGTTGAAGCCGTTGAAAGAGCCTTCAAAGACAAATTCACAAACTTTCAATGTTGATTCATCATTCTTAAATATCGCTAATAACGCATTATCATGGTTCTCAACTTCATTTCGTGTAAACTCAGCTGTCTTATTATCAATCATCCTGGCGGCATTCTTGCCTTTGCCAACTTTAACAACGCCTGTGGGTTGAACAACCTCCGGAGCAATGATAATCAAATCAACTTTGGTTTTAGTATTTGATCCGCCGATTTGACTGATTTGCAAAGGGAAATAAACCTGCTCCGACTTGAATCGATAGGCAATTGCAGATTTGGCAACAGGTTTGTCCTTAACCTTCGTTAAATCAAATGCAAAGTAACGGAATCCGCGTTTGTAATATTTTCTTATGATTTTCTCTGTATTCTTATCAATCAAAGCGGCGGCTTGATTGCCGTATTTATTCGCAATATATGCGGTATTATCCTTCTTGAATGAGTTGACGTTATCCAGTTTCCAAACAAAAATATTATGAGCGCCGCCTACTTTACGTTCAAGAACAACTTCTCCCGTTTTAGCAATTGCATTTGGAGACTGTTTATCGTGCAAAAGAGCTTGAGCATTATTGAATACTTCAGGATTGGCTTCCATAATGTCAAGGGGTTTGCCAGGCAGCGGCAAAACGCTTAACATAGCCATTTCCTGACCTGTAGCGGATATTTCTTCCGTTGTAAGAATGAGCGTTTCCTCACCGCGTTCGTCTTCATAACCATTCCAGGCAATAACCGCTCGCTGCTGAACGATTTGCTCAATAGGTTCGGCGGATTTGTTCTCAACGCGTTCCTTTTCATTAGGCCACGTTCGTATAACATGACCGTCATCGTCAAATTCGGTTAGCGTTTGCTGTTCCTGGCGCAATAAATAATTATAATAATTACCGGTTTCTCTTGCACGTCGTCTTATTTCTTTATACTCGTTTGCCAAAGCTGATCCCAATTCATTAAAAAAATCGTTAGGCGTAATTATTCGATTTTTCTTCATAACTTTATGTTGAATATCACAAGAACAAAAAACGCTCATAAAAAGCGTTCCCTCATGCGTTCCAATTGAAACCTCTCCAGAGCCGTCATCCCCCCCAATCGGATTTGTTGAACCCCAATTAATAGTTCCTGATTCTTTTAATAACAGATAAAGGAAAGAGGGCCAGCCTGCACATAGGCATTTAGGATGCACTATTTCGCTTGTATATTCATAACCACTATCTGTAATCAAAACGTTCAAACGATGATTTGTGCTTTTCATGGCTTTTAAGATCGACGAGCGTTTAATGCCAATTGTTCTCAATTCCAAATGATCCATATCCTCCGCTATTGGCGACAAAACATGAACCCATTGTTGGGGATTTTTATCCGTTTCCTTATCAGGAATAGAAACGTTATGACATAGAATATAAACAAACAGAGCATCGTCTGGACCGGCTGCTTGAGCCATTCTGTTACAATGTTTCAAAATATTTGCAGGGTGAGCGTCATAGCCGCTAAGACTGGTAAAAGAGGCTATGTATTGACCACCTTGGCAAATGTCAATTTCTTCCATTACTCCTTCAAACAGCTTTCGAGACTCGTTAACAACGTCCCGCGTATCCGTTGCTTTTGTTCCCCAAACAAGCAACACGTGGATTTTGGGATCGCGAGCCATCGCGGGTTCGAGTAAAGTCAAAAGCGCAATCGCCATAAACAAACCAACGGTCAGAAATCTCTGAATTGTTTTCATGTCAGGTACCTTTCTTTAATAATCTCAATCTACGTTTAGAATGAACTACAATAAACGACAAACATAAAACGAACGACAATCCGCCTTGCCAAAAGCGATAATAGTTCGGCAAAGTTGAGAACCCGCTAAAGCAGACCGCTTTTGGACATATTACTTAATATTAAAGCCATTTAAACAACACCCCCGGGAATTTACATTCCCGGGGCGTTGATTAATCTTGTTCTTCAATAATTAACAAGATAAATTCAAGAAGACAACTTTCAAAACCATCTTCCGTTATATCTGTTAGGATACGAATTGGCAGGTTGTCGTCTGGAACTGGGTTGATTAGTCCCGGGTTGATTAGCTCCAGGTTGACCGGGTTGATTAGCTCCAGGTTGACCAGGTTGATTAGCTCCAGGTTGACCAGGTTGTTTAACGCCACGCTGACCGGGTTGATTAGCCCCACGCTGACCAGGCTGATTTGCTCCACGCTGACCAGGCTGATTTGCTCCAGGCTGACCGGGTTGATTTGCCCCACGCTGACCGGGTTGATTTGCTCCAGGCTGACCGGGTTGATTAGGATCAACAACTACGGGCGTAACTTCATTCTTAGGCTTAGGCATCGCTTTGCGCATCTTAAAGTCACCAGGATACTGAGCAATTCTATTCTGAGCAATGAACTCTCGAACAAGCACTTTCTCCATCTTGTGCTGTTTACAGAATTCCGCAACATCCGGACACAACTCATTTAATTCTGCTATTGTAAATATAGCCGTTTTCTTCCCAACATGCAGGACATCTTTATCATAGGTCAAGCCATCAAATATTTCAGCTTTATCAGGCGTTATGGCAATAACCTTCATAACAGTCCCTTCATCAGCGCCGCCGATTCTCCCATCAAGCAGAGGAACGCATATAGATTTAGCCTTTGTTCGATAGGCAATCGGTTCTGTTACAGTTCCCCAATTTCGTAAAAGAGAAACATCGAAGGCATACCATGAATACTTCTTCTCAAACAAATATTGGATTGCCTGGAACTGCTTTTTACGAACTTGCATTTGAGCGCTGTCGCCATATAGCGTATAAACCATAGCGTTAGCAGCAGCAAAGAATTCGTCGACATTTTTAAATTCAAACGACTGTAAACAATAGGGCGTAATACGACCATTCCAAACTACGGGATCAGGATTATATGGATCCTTTGGAAAATTAATTTTTTGAGTCAGAGAATCGTGTAAAGCATCAAAACAATCTTTTGCTCGATAGATCTCAATTGGTTTTCCCGGCAATGGCATAACGCTTAAAACAGCCTCCGATTGACCGGTTGCAGAACGCAAATCGTCACTACAAATCAGAAGTTGTTCGCCAGAGTCATCATCTTTTCCATTCCATACCACAATGCGGCGAGCTTCTCCATTGAGAAAAACTTCTGTTGGATAATAGTTTAAATCATAATTTGCAGGTATGGGAAGCATGACTCTCCCTTCGCTCTTTGTCTTTGGGCTAACATTAATTAAAAGAGCGTCATCAGAAAGTTGATAATATCCAGTAAAATGAGGATCATTATTGGCCGGCGTTTCAACTTCAACAGGATTTTCGGGAACGTCTTTATTAGCGCTCTGTCGAATTTGCGAAGATGAAATATTTACACGAACAGGTTTTTTTAGCTCTGTAGGAAAAGTCCATTTGGCATCGAATCCCGGACTGTCCGGGGTCTGAACTTTCACGCCTGCCCCGGGCGTTTTTCGAATTACGATTTTACCAGAGGCATTAACCTCTGATTGGATTGTTAAAGGAAAAATCGTAATTGCAATGAGAAACGCCAATTTTGACAAAATGGCATAATAATTTGATTTGTTCATATTTCGTTTCAGTATCTAAAGTAGTATGAAGAATTTGTGAAGAATCAAAATGCGATGTACGACATCTATAAGGACGCAAAAGTTTACAGGCTTGAGAAGTAAAGATATGAAGAAAATTCTAAAATTGCTAATAACAATCAAAAAAACAATTCAACTATTCTTTGCTCCTCAATCCTGCAAAAAGGCGCAACTCTGCAGTTGCAAACGATGCACCTCCATATTCAAATTAAACTGACTTCCAACAGAAATATGCATTGCACATTTCCATCTTTAAACCAAAGTCATTTCCAATTCGTAATGCGCTGCAACAGATTTAGGAAATATCCGGAATGCAACGCACTACAAATTATCAACAGCAACCTTAATTTCTACCAAAACGAGCGGGAAGAGGTCTGGCTGTAAAATCTCCCTTGAAACCATTGAGTGTGCCTTCGAAGATATATTCTCGAACGCGCATTTCAGTTCTGTCAAAAACTGCTGCCAGTTCTTGATTGAGGTTTGCAACTTCAGTCTTGGAAAAGACTACCGATTGTCTTCCGCTGATTACCGCAGGATTATCGCCAACATCAACTTTGACAACGCCGCTGAGTTGAATCAGGCCAGGGGTAATGACAATCAAGTCAACAATGGTATGAGTGGGAGTTCCGCCAACGCCGCTGATCTGCAGTGGGAAATAAACGAATCTGGACTTGAAACGATAAGAAATCGCGACCTTGTTGGCTGCTTTATCATTAACTTCAGTCAAGTCAAAAGCAAAGTAACGATAACCTCTCTTAAAGTATTCGCCAACAATTTGTTCAGTTCTGGCGTCAATCAGAGCAGCAGCCTGATCGTTATACTTCATTCGGATGTAAGCTGTAACTTCGTTTTTAAAACTGGAAAGGCTATCCAATTTCCATACGAAAATGTTATGGCATCCGATTTTGCGTTCCAAATCAACTCCGCCGAAACCAACGCTGGCGCCAGCTGCCTTCAGCTTTTTGTAAAGCAGTTTTTGCGTATTGTTGAAGACTTCAGTATCAGCTTCCTTGATTTCCAGGGCTTTGCCCGGCAGCGGCAAGACGCTCAACATAGGAGTAGGTTCGCCGTTTACGGACTGTTCTTCGGTGGTAAGAATGAGGGTTTCTTCACCACGTTCATCTTCATAACCGTTCCACGCGATAACCGCACGCTGATTCGCTTCTTCAAAAGTTCCATAGTACGTTGATGGATCGTTATCTTCAGCGTTATGAATAATATTTACGCTGCCATCATTGTCGGTAGCGTTTGAATTCGCAACGCCAGAAGGCGATTGAATCGGCTGAATTGAGTTGATCGGCTGGTTTGAATTGATCGGTTGATTTTGGATCTGCTGATTCCAACCCGAAGCCGTAAGAATCTGCATTTGCTCTGCCGAGATTTGCGGTTGGACCGTTTCTTGGCATTCGAATGGCTTATAATTCTGAGGGCAAGTATTGCCAAGCTTCGGAGGAGCATAATTATTGATGGTAACATTAACATTGATGTTAACATCGCGTCCGGCGACAATGGTAGGGGGCTTGGGCTGAGGCCGCGGCGTACGCCAGCCGCGATACGGGTAAATCATCATTTTACCACAGTCTGCAAATGCAACGCTTGAAATCAAGCATGAGCAGACAACTGCTGCTGCAACACTTGCAATGATTGTTGCTTTTTTCATAATTCTTCTCCTTAAAACAAGGGTGTAATGAAACGAAAAATGCGATATTTGCATAATAATGTCAGATTATACGTAACATCGCGTTACAAATTTTAAACTATCAAAGGTTCTCAACTAAGCAATATCGAAATCAATGATTGCTATTAAGCGTTATAGCAATTACTGATTCAATTACTATAGCTAACTCTATTTTTTTCTTCCCACGTTCGGGAAACGCGACCGAGATCATTAAATTCGGTTAAAGTCTGTTTTTCTTCTCTAAAGAAGGTGTTCGAAATATTCTGATCGCCGTTTTTCATTGCTAATTTTTTTGCATCATTAAATACATCAACAAGAGCAGACCCAACTTCACTAAAAAATCTTTCCTGTGTGTAATAGGCAGTGCTTTCACGCCATTGTGAACAAGCAACAAATAAAAACGCTTCAGAGAAAATTGTTCCTTCTTCAGTTCCAATTGCAACTTCGCCTTGACGTTTATAACCGCCTAAAGGATTGGTTGAATTCCAATTGATTGTTCCCATTGTATTGAGCAATACAAGTCTCAATCGCGCATTATCGATATTTGAAGGGACCGGAATCGCGGGATTCTCATTATAAGCAGAACAAGAATCAGTAATCAATACATCCAAACGATGTTGAGAACTACGCATAGCTTTTAAGATCGAAGAACGTTTGATGCCAATCGTTCTAAACTCCAAATGATCTCTGTCTGATGCGTAGGGAGACAACGCATGAATTCGATTGTCAACAGTTTTATTAGTTTCTCTATCCAAATCAATCGATGCCCCGTGACAAAGAATGTAAACAAATAACGCATCGTCTGGACCAGCTTGCTGCGCCATCCATCTGCATCGCTCAAGGATTCTTTTTGGATGAGCGTTTTCGCCTTCGTAACTTGCGAATGAAGCAATGCGCGGTCCACCTTCACAAATGCCGATTTTTGCCATCTCACTCTCGAACTTGCGTTTTGTAATATTAACATTGGCTCGAGTGTCTGTCGCTTTTGTACCCCAAACAAACAGGACGTGAATTTTAGGATCGCGCGCCATGACCGGTTCTAACATACCCCACAGCGTAATTCCTAAAAACAATCCAATAATCAGGAAAAAGCGAAACTTCTTTGCATTCGTTTCCATGTTGATTCCTTTCAAAAATAATTTTGAACTGCTGTCTAACAGAAAAATTAGGGAGCGAAGCGTAAATCTGCTAAATGACTTATCAACTGTCAGATCAAAATATCAAATACTTTGAGCTAATTGCAATAATGTCATTAAAGTTAAACTTACGACTCTAATTCTTCAATAATAATTCGGACATACAGACCGCTAATAAAAATTGAATCCCAGTTGGAAATAAATTAGAACGATTTTTGACATCAGAATCGCTGCCTAAACAGGAAACGTTCATGTAACGACCCTGACGCCAAAACGCTTCAACTTAGTTCAATCGGAAAAACTTTTGTAAACCAAAAGAGCCTCCTCAAATCCAACTTAATCATTGGGGACAACGAACAATATACTAACATAATCGAGTGTAACCTGCGATTTTTTCATCATAATAATAAAACTAACATATAGTAACAATTATTTGATGAACAACAGAATAGCGCTTCAAACAGAAATGCCATTCTGTAATATGCTATTAGTATGACGTTTCATCTGTTGGAACAACAACTTCGGGTTCCTGTACAGGCTCAGCGGTCTTTTGTTCTTCTGGAAGATTTTCTTGATTATCACCTCCGTATGCAACGGAAGAATCCTCTTGAATATCTTTTTCAGTAAGAAGGCTTTTCTTGCCAGCGTCGGCCTTCTCGTCAGCGGCAGCTTTCTTGTCAGCGTCGGCCTTCTCGTCAGCGGCAGCTTTCTTGTCAGCGTCGGCCTTCTCGTCAGCGGCAGCTTTCTTGTCAGCGGCAGCTTTCTTGTCAGCGGCAGCTTTCTTGTCAGCGGCAGCTATATCGTCATCGCCTTCAACAATTTCTTCAACATCGTCTGTTCCAGAATCAGCAGGATTGTCATCTATTTTTGGTTCATCTGGAGTCGTTTCTTCTTCAGGTTCATCGTCGACATATTCCTCTACAACGCCAGAACGTTTGAAATCGTACAGCGTTTGCGTAGTCTGAGTAATGTATTTTGCATTAGAAATCATTACTCGCTGATCGCGACCATATTTACCGCCATTTCTTAATGTGTTAAAATTGACTTTCAGGTCGTTCTTCAAAACATTAAAGTAGTTCTGAACTTTAATAATTCTATTTTTGCTAACAGGTTTATCAACTGTTTCAATAAAAGCTTCGAAGAAGGGGCTAAAGACACCGCCTTTAACAGGAATCGACCAAGATTCTTCACCTTCACGTTTGTTTCCTCCAACAGGAGAACATGAATTCCAGTTTACAAAACCTTCAGCCTTTTGAAGGAACAATTTGAAAAATGAAATCGGAACGTCATTATCGGTAGTATCCGCATCATATGCCTGAGCTTCATACTTGTATAAGGCTGCTGCTGAAGTAGGTAATGCGAAATCAAGCACCTCACCAGAAACGTTTTCCTTAACTGAGCATGCATCCGTAATAAGAACAACCAAACGATGGTTATCAACATTCAATGCATTGATAATGTCAGATCGAAGAACGCCATAGGTCTCAAAGATGTTTTCATCTTTAATTTTAATGCCAGGATATAACACATGTTCGCGCTTTCCATTGATTTCTTTGGTACTGCCGTGACATGCAATATAGACAAAAATCGCGTCGTCTTTTCCTGCATTTTGACCAATCTTGCGGCATTGAGCAAGAACGTTTTCTTTAGAAGCTTTTTGTCCTTTTCCACCAAGCGTGATATATTCTGCAACATCATCAAAATTTTTGGTCAATCCATTCCAGGACATTTCATCTTCAAAGCGTCTTTCCAAAACCTTCAAGTTTTCTCCAAGAACGCCAGTTTCACTTGTTCCCCAAATGTTGAGAATGAAGATTCTGCGTTGAGAGATAGTTTTTTCAGGCTCTGGATCCGGGTCTGGTTCAGATTCCCAAACAATATTAATGGGTTCAGGCTCCATTTCGCGAACGCCGACAACCCATGTGCGTTGGCAGCCGCGCTTTGACGTAACTACAGCGCAACAGCGGCGAATACTAATTTGCGCGCACGGATTACTGGTTTCGTATGCGTTGTGACGTCCGTCATACAAGCACAATTGGCATGCTCCGCAGTTGCAATTGATGACGTTTTGAAGTTCACTGGGAGTAGGCAGACGAAAACCGTACTTCTGAACTAAACTCTGAGCCTGAGCGTTGCTGCAAACAGAACCGAGCGTAACAGTCCACTCCAGATTGGTTCTGGTGTCGCGATAAACCGTCGGACAATCTTGGACTTTTTCCCAAGCCGCACTCAGCGTTCCCGAAAAACTTGCAAAGAAAGCAAGCGCTGTTGCCAATACGGCAAACAATCTGGTTTTTGAGTGTAAACTCATGGTTAATCCTTTCTCAAAAAAAGAACAGGTTGAAACATAAACTAAACGTCCAAGTTCCCATCGGGGTGGTTCTTAGCCTTGCGTGTATAATAGACAGGCTTAACCTTTTGAGTTTTTGACGTCAAACGATCGTACTATTTAGTAATTTAACAAGTCAACAGGGAAACAAATATATGTTGATGGCACAAATGCTTCATTGTCATGCCTCTATTCAAAACAAGTCAGACAAATAGCATTTTTATTTCTTGTAAGAGCAACAGAATTCAAACGGAGCCTTCTGAAAGAAGCGTTGACCTGCTGCTAATATCGCGTCCCTATCACAAGGATTAGAATAGCAAGCAGGAGCAACGCATAAATTAAAAAAATAATGCGATGGCTCCTGCCAAACCAATCTCTAAAAAACCGGTAAGCCCCGGGTGGTAATTCGCGATAAATTGGTTTGTAAAGTACACTATAAAGGTTTGAAAAATCAAACCAGGTACAATTGCATGATGGAGATTACAGTTTAATAAACAAACCGATTAAAGTTTAGTTCCCAAACCATAATTGCCCAAATTATAAAACCAAAAAATTTTAAATCAAGAGGGGGACGAGATTTTTTTAAATTTAACCCTAAGTTTTTTTGAAATCAAGCGCTAAAATAAGACGGCGCTTATATTATATAGTCAAACGATTAAATGATAAGCAAAAAAATTTTTTAAAAGTGTTTGGATTTTTCTCGCTTGAAAGGGTCTGTATGGACCAGTGGTTAGGAAAAATTGACGGCGTTGGAACAAGACCTTCAAGCCGGACGCTCAGAGAACGTCCCCATGTCAACCAATAATGGTCAATCAAGATGAATGCATTCATCCTAACCACTAAATGTTACAACTGTTACACGTTTATAGCTTAATAACCGGTAAAAAACCATATATTTACTGTTCCGATTTGGTTTCATCCGATTTTTTAAGCGTGTCGCTCAGACGTCGTCCAAGTTTTCCAGCAGTGCGCGGCGAGGAGTTTGACACCCGGCGAACGTCAACGGTTGTAATTGCGTTTTCATCGCTTCCAGCAAACTGCAAAAGCGTTTCTCGAACCTGATCCGTTTCGACCGGAGTCCCAATGCACTCTACTGCGTCGTGAACGCCCATCAATACCGACTGTTTAACGCCTTGGCGAATCCAGTTAAAGAAGTTAAAATTCATTGTTGCACTCCGATTTTAATACGTTAAATTCTAAAAGAAGGCTTCTCCGCCCTCTTGCCAAAAAACAAAGGTGTGTAATAATAGCAAAATACCTCAACGATGTAAAGAGCAGTTTCGAAATTTTGCTTCGCCGCGTTGAAAGCCTTTAATTTAAACAAAATGCACAAACTATGACACGCTTTGCTCTTTTATTGGAATTGTTTTGTCTGACGCTTTTGGCGTTGACGGCATCGGTTCGCAGCGAAGAGAGAAAAATCTATCCGCCGTACGTTCCGACGTCTGATTATGAAGCCCGCGACATTTGCGGCTGGACGGTTTACGTCGCAGCTGACTTGAGAGCCAATCCGGAGTTAGATAAAAAGTCCATGAGACTAATTTCTCTTCAGCTGACTCAGATTCAGGTTCTTCTTCCGGAAAAAGCGCTTAAAGAGCTTCAGAAAACTCCCATCTGGATTCAGGAAAAAGACCCGACGTACACAAATATGTGCTTTCACGTCAGCAGAGAGTGGCTTGAGACTCACGGCGTCAATCCGGATAAAACCAACGGAATTGACATCCCCAACGCCCAATACTTTCTAAATGAATATGATCGTCAGCCCATGGCGCTGCTACACGAATTGGCGCATGGCTATCACTTCAAAACAGTCGAAAACGGGTACAATAACGAGGTTATTCTTCACGCCTACAAAAACGCGATGGAAAATAAACTCTACGACCGCGTTTTGAACTACTACCAACATGAAGAAAAAGCTTACGCGTCAACCAACCCGATGGAATACTTCGCTGAGCTGACGGAATGTTATTTTGGAGAGAACGACTTTTATCCGTTTGTCAAAACCGAGTTCCGCCGCCACGACCCTGTCGGGTTTGAAATGATAGAAAAAATCTGGGGCTTGAAATAAGGTTCAAGATAGAATTATGGCGTCAAATTTAAGCTGCTAGCGGTCAAGTGCAAGCGGAAAGTCCCCACTTAAGTGCAAGCGAAAAGTCCCCGCCCGATGACAAATTTTATAATTTAATTATACTGAATTTTTTAATTTTGTTTGTTTTCAAAAAAAGGATATTTTGATGAAAAAAAACGGAA
>JAZMZV010000075.1:0-4139 GCA_045586185.1 Thermoguttaceae bacterium
AATGCCTCCATGAAGTCCGGAGGCGGTTTTTTGTTCGCTATTCGACGAGCTCATTTCAATTCAAGTTCTTGTACGGCGAAATCTGCGCGCCCTTCAACGACAATTCAAACGCCAAGCCTTTTTTGTCGAGCTGATAGACCCACACGCCGTCGGCAACAATTGAGGCTTCTGCAAAACTTCCGCCGCTCACGCCGTCGCTTGCCTGCGCCGATACCTCACTGCCGAATTTGATTTTGCCCGAAACAAAATTGTCCCAAGCCGTCTTGTTCGTTATCAAAAACAGCAAGTCGTATTCCTTCGCGCCGAAATTCACGCCGAGGCTCAACTCTTTCATCTTCACGTAAATTCTTTCGCCCGTATTGTTGTTTACCGCCACGCCGCGCCCGCGGTCGTCGCCCCAAAAGCCCCACTTGACGCTGGACGCGCTTATCGTGCAGTAGGCGTAGACGTTTTGAATCGCCGACTTCGACGACGGATATTTTTCGTACATGCGCGTCAAAACTTGTCCGCTCATGTCGTTTAACTTCGCGCGCAACCGGTCGGGCGATTCTTTCGCAAATGCACTGCCGGCCGTCAGCAAGACCAGCGCGAACAAAATCAGTTGGGTAAATTTCTTCCGCATGAAAATCCCTCCAAAACTTTAGAAAAAACGGACTCGACAATATTTGCCGAGCCCGCTCCGTCAAAAGGCGCGAAACCTTACTGCTTGTCTCTGTTTATCGACTGCCAACCCGCTCCGAGGTCGGAATAGCCGAACCAATTCTTTTTGGCGTCCCAGTTGAAACGATAACGCTTGCTCTTGCCCGACTTTTCAAACGCCAAAATCAAATCGCCGTTCTTCAACGCCACGATGTAGGGATAGGCTCCCGCCTCGTGCCCGTAGTTCAGGCTGTCGATGTAGATTTCCAGTTTCTGATTGACGGGCGAATAGCCGTAAAGCATGGCGCGGTCAATGCTTTCAAGCGAATAAAACAAATCGCTGTTGGAAGTATTCTTAAATATGCGCAATGTGTAACCGTTGTCTACTTTCGGAAAGTGTGCGTCGTCAATTCTCTTGTCGTCAAGCCAAACGATGAAATGCAGCTGGTTTTCGCTTTTCGCTTGCCAGAGTTTGCGCGCCTGAATTTTGAGCATTCCGTAAGGCGTGGTGAAAGTTTCCGACAAAGCCTGGTCGTTTTTCAAACCCTCGGTGAAGTTCGGCGCCTCGTAGACCATTTCGTAAGTCTCGGCGAAGCAAACCGTCGCGAACGTCATAACGAACAGGCTCAGCACGACAGCAACAAATTTTTTCATGAGTTTCCCTCCCAATACACTTTTTATTTAGACCGTGCGCCGCGTTTACAAAGAGTAATCGAAATATTTATCGAAACGCTCATAAACTGCAACGCTCATGGTTTTCTTTTCCAGGTCGTAAACCACGCTGTGCGAGGTCACCCAAAGATGATTCGGGTTGTTCATTTTCGGGTCTTTCAGAATTTCCGTAATCTCTGCTTCGTCCCTTTTCATTTCTGCAATTATTTCCGGAATATGCTCTCTGTAGTTGCTGTAGTTAATTGGATTTTCGCCGGTGGAGAAATGGTCGGAGAAACCGGTGTAAGGATTATCAAAATTTTCGCCGGGAGCATATTCGCCGTCAAGTCTGTTTGTGTTGGTGTAACGGACGGACTGCATGAGCTTTTTCATCGTGTCCACGGAATTAACCGAGCCCATATTGTCTTTCAGCTTGCGATAACGTTCTATGCCCTCGGAATAATCTGCATAAACGTTGTTTGGAATATCGGCAAGGTGCAGATAAAAATTCGTCGAGATTTTTTCGTTCGGCATGACAATCATTTTTTCGCCGTCGGGTTTGGTGTTGTCGAATTCCACGACATAACTTTTATCCTTATCGGTGATTAAAAAATGAAGTTCGTAATTAGATTTTTGAAGTCCGTAAATGTCGGGAAGAGTGTCAATGATATCGATGCTTTTCATTATCTCAACAGCTTCGTCCGCGCTCGCCGCCCTGTCCAGCACATATCTGATAAGGCAGTATTGCGGAACTTCTTTTTGACCGGGGTTGGTGTGCAACGTAAAGCCGCCCGTGTCGAGTGTGTTGACGACGTTACTTTCCATGGCAACGCCTTTTTCATTCATGCCGTCAAGCATGAAATGCGGGATAAACTCTTTTACGTCTTCGTCGGTCAAGCCCGCCTCCAACATGTCGCTGTTGAGCCACAACATGCCTCCGAACATTCCGACGGTAGCGTAACGCCCTTCTTTGCTCGTGGTTCTGACTATGATTTCAGCCGCGTCACCCGCAATGAAATCAAAGTTGCGACCCAAATAACCACCCGTTGTGACGGCCGAACATGCTCCGGGAACAGATGCATTTTTGTAACCTTTTTCGTACACCTTCACATAATCGTAATCGCTTTGGTATTCGTCGTAAGTCACTTCGCAGAGCTGGCTTGCCAATTTTTTTTACTCGCCGTACTTCTCTGCGGTGGCTTTTTCGTCAACGGCTTTTTGTCCGCTGTCACTCCCGCCGCAACCGACGAGCAACATCATCACGCTGACCAACAGCAGACTTAAAAATTTTTTCCGAAATGTCATTTAAATTCTTCTCTCTTCATTTCAACTTTCGTAGACGTAGCGCAGGGCATTCAAGTTTTGAGTGTTCAAATCTTTGTGGCAGACGCAGCCTTTCGAGTTCAGCTCCATGGTTTGACGATTGCCGGCGGAATATTTTTCCCAATGCGGAATGAATTCGTTGTTGGGGTCGCCCGTCGCCGCGAACGCCGCCCACGTCGTTTGCACCTGCTTGACGAGATTGGGCTTCGGATTCGGGACAATGTGGTCGCCGACGTTGAAAGTATACGGCAAGTCGACGGCGTGGCACGAACGCAATTTTTCAATCGTCGACCATTCACTGAACAGATAATAGTACGTGTCGCCGAAATTCGATTGATATTCCGCCGCCAGCTCTTGACCGACGCGCCAATCCAACTGATTCACAAATTCGCCGTAAGTGTCGTCGTTGTCGGGACGCCCGTTGAGCCACGCGCGATAAATTTCTTGCGGCGTGTGTGCTTTGTACCTTGCAAGAAGCGGAGAATGTTTTTTCGGCTCTTCGCGAAGAATTTCAAACAAATTTTCTGCCATCATCAGGAAATAACGCCATTCGTCGGCTGTGGTGCCCGTCAGCATTTTGATTCCGCGAGCCGCGCCGTCTTTCAATGCTTTTCCGGGGTCAAGCGGCAAATATTTTCCGTCGCAAGTCGGAATGTAATCGTTAAGACGGCGACCGCGCGCATTTGTAAACTGAATGTAAGCATTTTGGAGTTCGTCGGTGGATTTTTTCATCATGTCGCGCATATTTTTCGCGCCATTCATTTCCATGAACTCTTCGGCAATTCGGACGGATTGTTGCGGCTCACTGTAAAGAAAAATAGGTCCGGACTGCGGAATTGCTTTTTGGAACAAACCTTTGGCGGCAGGAGCGACCAACAATAACATGATCGCGGTTGATCCGGCACTTTCGCCAAAAACCGTCACGTTGTCGGGGTTGCCGCCGAATGCCGCGATATTTTCCTTAACCCACTGCAACGCCGCCACGTGGTCTTTCAAACCGAGATAACTGCTGTCCTCAAACGAAGAATCAATCGCGCCGAAGTTCATAAAGCCGAAAATGTTCAATCGATATTCAATCGTGACGAGAACGACATCATTTGCCGCCGCGAAGTTGCTGCCGTAATAAATCGAGTCACTTGTGCTTTCAAACGAAAAAGCTCCGCCGTGAATCCAGACCATGACGGGCTTGTTTTTGCCGCCGCCGCGCGTCCAGATGTTCAGCGTCAAGCAGTCTTCGCTTTGCGGAACGGTAGATGAGCCTTCTTCTCCGTCATCAATTTGCATAGCCCTGAAGCCGAATTTTTTAGCGTCGAAAGTCTTGTTGGTCGGCTTAAGCGGTTGAGGAGCTTGCCAGCGCAATTTTCCGACGGGCGGTTGAGCAAATGGGATACCGAGCCAAGTTTTTACGCCTTTTTCGTCGACAAAGCCGTTAAAAGTTCCGTAACGAGTTTTGACAGTGCAATTATCCGCCGCAAATACGTTAATCGGCATTGAAATTGCCAACGCCGCCAGAGAAACGGTTTTAA
>JAZMZV010000076.1:0-1737 GCA_045586185.1 Thermoguttaceae bacterium
TGACGAATTTCTTCGTCTCCCAGATACGGACCGTTGCAGTCTACCCAGGCGATGAGCCGTTCGCGATCGACGCCTTCAACCTTAACGCCGTGGTGTTCTCCGGAGCAGGCGTTGTGAATGAGCTTGCTGACGGGGCTGAACGCAGAGTACGGCGGCAGAGTCGCGAGGTTAGCCGGGTCGTTCGTGCCGTAGCCTTCTACGATAAACAGACCAGCGATGTTGGCGGGAACGTTGTGTTCGTCGCGCTTTTTCGGACCGCCCCACGGGCAGGCGCCGGTAACCATCGTGTAGTACGGTTCGCAGAACGGGCTGGTATCGTTTGGACGTGACATGACGTTGCCCCACCAGCCGTGAGTCGACGGACGGCAAACCATGTTGAGCTTTTTGTACGCGTCGTTTTCCGGGTCTTGATGGCACTTGCCGCAGTACTTGTCCAGAACGGGCTGAACGAATCGCATGTAGGAAATGGATTCTTCAGTTCCCCAGCTGGGCGGCGTGAGCTTCTGCGGACCTTTCTTCATCGCCATGTTCATGTTTTTGGCTTGCGGGTTGCTCTTTGTATTGAGTTTGGATTCGTGACAGCCAAAGCATCCGCGGGTTTCGCCCGGCATGACGTTGGTGAAGGTTCGCATAACGTGAATCGCCATGCCGTTTTCGTCCAACATTTCAAAGTAGACGGACTTGCCGGCGGGCAGTTCAAAGTAAATGCTTCCATCCGGTTCAATCGGAACGGTGCCGAGGATTCGTTTGACGCCTTCAGCCTGGAAAACGGAAACGGCGGGGCCGTCGTGCTGAACGGTTTTAACCCAGGTCGTGTAGTTTTTCGGGTCCATCTGAACAACGCGAATCGCCTTGCCTTTTTCTCTCAGGATTTCCGGCGCGTTGTCAAAGACGTTGTTGGAGTACAGGTATCCCGGTTTGGGCTGTTCGCCAGAACCGATTTTCGGCCAGTCGACTTTGTCTGGAACGACAGTCGGAACCGGACGCGGTTTGAGAGGCATGGCGTACCAGGCGTTGGCGTTTTCGGACTTGTGAATCAGTTCCTTGTTTCCGTAGACGTCCTGCAGATAAACCATGAAGAACCAGCCGTTGTGCGGGCCGTTGTAAAGGTGTCCGCCGTAACGAGCGGAAACGAGCATGTATTCTTCAGATAGAGGGAACGGGGACTTGTACGCGAAGTACTTGCCCGCCTGATGGTAATCGTAAGACGGAGCCGGGTCTTGCGGACCGTTGCCGACTTCCGGCCAGGCGACTTCTCGAGTAATGCGTTCCAGACCATCCGGATAGTTCAAACCGCGAGTCGGGTCAACGTATCCAATCGAGCCGTTAAACCAGGCGTGATGCCCGACAGCGGTGAAGACGATCTTTTTGGAGTCCGGAATGGCGCGGGCTTCGGTCAAGACGTCCGGCCAGGTGGACTGGTTGCCCCAGAGGGTTTGCGTGTTGGTTCCGTCCGGGTTCATTGTCCAGAGGGACTGAACGCGCCACAGAGCTTTATCGGTGTATTCCCAACGGGTGTAGATAACGCGGCCGTCAGGAAGCATGTTGGTCATGTATTCCGGTTCGCCGTTGGCGGAAATGACGTAGATGTTCTTTCCGTCGCCGTCGCAGCGGGTCACCGCGAACGCGTGCGTCATGGGCATGCAGCGAACGTAGCTGCCTTGTCGAGACGAGCAGAAGACGATGTGACCGTCCGGCGTGTAAATCGGGTCGAGGTCGTCGTAGTGGGGCTTGGTC
>JAZMZV010000077.1:0-4557 GCA_045586185.1 Thermoguttaceae bacterium
GACTCCCCCTGCTCTCCCGGAAGCTGAACCGGAAGCCGCTTCGGACACCCCTGAGCTGACTCCTCCTGCTCTCCCGGAAGCTGAACCGGAAGCCGCTTCGGAAACCCCAGAGTTGACTCCCCCTGCTCTCCCGGAAACGACAGAAGCTGCGCCGGAAACCCCGGAAATTACTCCTCCTGCTCTCCCAGAAACGACAGAAGCCGCGCCGGAAACCCCGGAAATTACTCCTCCTGCTCTCCCGGAAACGACAGAAGCAGCTCCGGAAACGCCGGAAATTACTCCTCCTGCCATTCCCGAAACGGCAGAAGCCGCTCCGGAAACACCGGAAATTACTCCTCCTGCTCTCCCGGAAACGACAGAAGCTGCTCCGGAAACCCCGGAAATTACTCCTCCTGCCATTCCCGAAACGGCAGAAGCCGCTCCGGAAACGCCTGCCGTTCCAGAAGTTCTCCAGACGGAAGACATGGGGTTAGCAGAACTTCCTGATTCCGCAACAGAGACGCAAAAAGCAGAACCACAATCCCAGCCGGACAAGACGGCAGGCGTTCAGCCGGAAACCATCGGTCCGAAACCAACTCAAGTTAAAACTGCTCAAGCAGAGCCGGATCAAGTCGCTCCTGCAATTCCCGATACACCGGAAACGACAGCCAAACCGGAATTATCGCAAAAGACGGATACAACGCCAGCTGCCGAAGCAAACGCTGCTGTCGCGGATACGAATAATGAACCCAAATGGGAATCAAAGAACAAATCGACAACTGAACCAAACTCCCTCAAACAAGACGCAGCAAACCTCGTTCAGTCCGAGATGCAAAAACTGGACGATTCCCTTGATTTGAACCTGGTTGAACCCGCCGATACGACGGAATCTCGCGTTATTCCACCGCCGCCTAACAGAACCGCGGCAAACGAACCGGGAACGCTTCCTTCTCAAACAGCTCAAGCGTCTGATAATCCTGCGGATAAACCAAACAACCCGCTGCTGGAAGACATTCCTCAAAAGGATAACGGTCAATCCAACAACACCGCTGCGGCGGCGCCCCAATCGGATGCAAATCCGCCAAAAGAAATCGTCAAACCGCCCTTTGATCCGATTAAAGAAAACGGTCCGATTTTTGTTGGTTGGGACGTTCCGAGAGTGGCTCTGGTTATTACCGGTCAGCAAAACGGTTATTTGGAACCGTGCGGCTGCGCCGGATTGGACAGAATGAAAGGCGGATTGTCGCGTCGATACAGCTTTATTAAAGGACTTCGAGATAAAGGCTGGCCCGTTATCGGTCTGGACGTCGGAGGCATGTGCAACAGCTTCGGCAAACAGGCGGAATTGAAGTTCCATACAACGGCGTCTGCTCTGCGAGCGATGGGATACAACGCCATCGCGTTGGGTAAAGCGGAACTCGGATTCCCGGCGGCTGACATTTTGTCGGAAATCGTCAACGCCGACGGAACGCCCGGCATGTTTGTTTCCGCCAACGTAAGCGTCTTTGAACGCAATCAGGGAATGCCGCCCACGTATAAAATCCTTCAGGCAAACGGACTGAAATTCGGGATTACATCCGTATTATGCAAATCCGCTCAGAATTTCAGCCCAAACGACGAAATTCTCCTTTCTCCAACCAAGGAATCGCTCAATATTGTCATGCCGATTCTCAAAGAGAAAAGCGACATTCGCATTTTGCTTTCTCACGGTACGGTAGAAGAAGCGCGCGCTATTGCCAAAGATTACCCTGACTTCCAGGTCATCGTAACTGCCGGCGGGAATCCGGAACCGCCATCCAAACCTGAAATCCTGCCCAGCGGACAATATTTAATTACCGTCGGACAAAAGGGCATGTGCTCCATCGTTCTGGGCTTCTTTGACAAGGGCGTTTTGAAATACCAGCGCGTCCCTCACGATTCCCGGTTTGAACAGTCTGACGTCGTCCGTCAAATGATGCAGTCCTATCAGGATCAGCTCAAGGATCTTTGGCTGGACGGGCTGGGAATTCGTCCGGTGCCTCAAACCGATCGGACTCGCGGCGCCAACGTCGGACCGAAAAAGTGTCAGACCTGCCATGAATACCAGTACGACGTCTGGAAGAAGTCCAAGCACGCTCACGCGTTCAAGTCGCTTGAAGACGCCAAACCGGCGCGCGATTTCGACCCCGAATGCGTTTGCTGTCACGTTGTTGGATGGCATCGTCATCTCTACTTCCCGTATCAAAAAGGATACATTAAACCCGGAGAAGACGATCATCTGAAAAACGTCTCCTGTGAAGCCTGTCACGGACCGGGCGAAGCCCATATCGCGGCGGAATCTTCCAGCAGCGTCGAAAATCAAAAAGCCCAGCGGGAAAAAATGCACATTGACTTGAAGTACGCCAAGGAAAAGATGTGCGGCGATTGCCACGATCTGGACAACAGCCCCAACTTCGACCCGGATAAATATTGGGAACTGATTAAACATCACGATCCGGAAGACGATCAATGATTCTCTTTTGGCGTAAAGCCAAATCAGAGTAATTGCACATAAACGAACGGAATTCGTTTGGCGGTTTGAGGAAAGACTCCTTCATTTCCTCAAACCGTTTTTTATTCTCGCCCCCGATTGCAATCCGGTTCAACTTCTGGTATATTTTGAATTATGAAACGAATAACAAGCCAAATCGAAAGCGCCGTTTTTGCCGCAGTCTTGCTCTTGACCGAGGTTGTCTGCCCGGCGTACGCCCAGTTCGGAGGCTTTGCAGACGCTCAAGACAGCTCAGACTTGACCGAAATGCGTCAGCAGATAGAGGACATGTCCATTCCGTATGAACAGCGGCTTGCAGCTGCGCTCAAAGTCAGAGAAATTACCGGTCGTCTCCCGTGGACGCCCATGACGTCAAAGGAATGGAACCAGCGGCTTTACGAACAAAAATCGACCGTCAAGCGCTATCAGGCGGCGTTCCCAAAACTGCGCTGTTCCGAAACGCGGTATTTCCTTTTCGCGTCAGACGCTCCCCCGCAAATGCATCAGGAGATTCAAGCTCTTTTGGACAGAATGTACGGCGTCTTATGCGAGAAGTTTAACGTTCCTCTCGTTGACCCGTCGCAGGAACAAACAGGCGCAGCAAACGGTGAAAAAAGAAAAGCATCCAAAAGCAAACCCGTCCGAAAGAACATCTGGCAGGCGAAATGCGTCGTCGTTGTTTTTATGAACGAATCGGACTACAACCAGTTCGAAATGCGGTTTTTCAATCAAAAGCCGTCTGCTGGAACAAGGGGGCTGTGCCATCAAATGATGGACGGGAACGTTACAATTACATGTCGATTCGCAGGCGACAAGTTCAACCTGTACAGCAGTCTGGTTCACGAAACTACGCACGGGTTTTCGTTCATGCACCGCATAGCTTACCCGCTGCCGCTGTGGCTCAACGAAGGCGTTTCCGACTGGACCGCCAGAACCATCGTTCCACAGGCGACAACCTGTCCAACCAAGCAAAAACAGGCGGTTGCCGCCATGCAGAAAACGCGTTCGCTGGGCGGGATGTTTCAGGCGACAGACCATTTAGACCCCTGGCAGTACGGCGCTGCCGCCATGACTGTCAACCTGCTGCTGAAACGAAATCCGGGCGCGTTCGTCCACCTGATTGACGACGTCAAAGACGGCGCGGACGTTGAACAGACGCTCATAAAATACTATAACCTCGATTACGCCGCGTTGGCAAATCAGCTCGGGCGCGCCTGCGGAATCCCCGGGGTTAAACCGTAGCGCTAGTGCGTAGTTTTTAGCGCTTAGCCTTTAGTGATTAGTGGTTAGTGGTAAGTGGTTAGTATGAGCAACGCTTGCGCCCTTACCACTTACCACTTATAACTTAACACTTATAGGAGTTTCATTCATGCAAGACTTTTTGACTTTAGCGAAGAATCGCTTTTCAGTTCGTTCATTTCAGAACAAACCCGTAGAAGAATCCGCTCTCAACGCCGTTCTGGAAGCTGGCAACCTCGCCCCGACAGGCTGCAACAAACAGCCGCAGCGCGTCTGGGTTATTCAGTCCGAAGAAGGGCTGGCGAAAATTCGCAACTGTACAACGTGCCATTTCAACGCCCCGGTCGTACTGCTGGTTTGCGCCGACACGGCTTCCAGCTGGACGCGTCCGTTTGACGGCAAGAACATCGGAGAAATCGACGCCACAATCGTCTGCACGCATTACATGCTCGAGGCGGCGGAACAGGGACTCGGAACAACGTGGGTGGCGTACTTCGACCCGGCAAAGGTCAAAGCGGAATTCGCCCTGCCGGACAACGTCGTACCGGTTGCCTTGCTGCCGATGGGATATCCCGCCGCAGACGCCGCCCCGACCCCAATGCATAACCGGGCAGAAATCGATAAAACGGTTGTCTACGCGTAGTAGGCAGTAGGGAATAGGAAATAGGCGCGAAGCGCATCCGCTAGAACTGCGTAGCAGTTCAATATTAGTAGCCGTGGGTTTTAACCCACGGAGGGAGTAGGAAGATTAAGCTCCTAGCTTCTAGCTATTAGCTTTGTAATTTTAGATTCAAACTTTAATTATTAACGCTGAGAGCCACAAACAACCA
>JAZMZV010000078.1:0-3703 GCA_045586185.1 Thermoguttaceae bacterium
ATTAGTTAGCAGGGGAAGATATACTTTCAACCCCTTGCGTCCTGACAATAATTATGCATTACGAATTACGCATTACGAATTTACAATGTCTTTAATTGCGCGCAATTTAAGCAAGACGTATAAAGAAGGCGTCAACAATCAGACGGTTTTTACCGGCGTGAGTCTTGAGCTCGACAGGGGGGAAAACCTGCTTGTCGTGGGGTCAACCGGTTCGGGTAAATCGACGTTAATCAATATTCTTGGGTGTCTGGAAACGCCCTCCATCGGCACGTATTTAATCGGCGAAACTGACCCGCTGACCTTTGGCCGCAGCAAGATTTCCAAATTCCGCCGCGATTATCTCGGGTTCATTTTTTCCGAGGCGTACCTGCTGCCGCAGCTGACGATTCTGGAAAACGCGCTTATTCCGTGCCTGGCAACCGGGCTGCCGCTCAAGGCGGATGTTGCGTTTGCGAAGCAGCTTTTAGAGCAGATGAAAATCGACAATTGCCAGAACGCCCATCCGGAATCGATCAGCCCGGAACAGCGTCAAAGAGCCGCCGCGGTCAGAGCAATGATCAAACGACCGTCGCTTATTCTGGCGGACGAACCGACAGGACGTCTGGACGCGCGTTCGGCAGAGCCGTTTATCGACGACTTCCTGGCGGCGCAAAAGTCTTGCGGTTCCATGCTCGTGATGGTTACGGACTCTCCAGACTTCAAAGAGAAATTCGACCGAACGGCGAAGCTGGATAAAACCAGATGGACGATTTCCGGACGTCGTAAATACGGGGTTGACGAAAACGATTCGGTTCTCAATATCCGGAACTCCTCTGAACCGGCGCCGGCGCTGAGTCTGGACGAAGACGAATATATTCAGGACGTTGAGCCGTCGCAGCCGAAATCGGAACCCAAGCCGGACGAAGGCGAAAAACTGGACGCATTTCGGAGGAGGTTTCAATGAAGGCTCCGATTCCCTATAAATTGGCGGCAAGAACGTCGCGATATCTATGGCGCGCCAATTTGGCGCCGACGCTGTGCGCGGCTATGTTAACGGGCATTCTCGTCTGCGCTTTGTGCTTAAGTACGTCGTTGGTAAAAAGCATGTGGCGTCAGGTTGACAGCCGTCTTGGACGCATTGAAACCTGTCTGCCGGCTCCAACGACGTTTCGCACTCAGCTGGCGAACGACATCGCTATTGGACAAAAAATCGTCAACGAAAAAAATAACTCTCTCAAACCGCCCGCTATTTTGGCGGCGGCTTTGAGGTTTGACGCAGCGATAATCTCGCATGTAAATGAAAAAGATGAATTCAAAACGTTGCCCGTCGGAGACGTTCGATCCTGCGTTGTGTGGGGCGTAGACGAAAAGTTTACTCACCTGGAATCGCCAGGCAAACCGGAATTTCACGACCCGAAGCCGGGCGAGGCGACAGTAAGCCAATATGTCGCTAAAATCCTGAATCTGAAAATCGGAGACGGTCTTATTTTAACAGTCGAATCTCCGCAGGCAATACCTCAGGATTCGCCTTTTGCCAAGCGCACTGGAACGATGACGCAGCTGTCTGTTACAGTTACCAATATCGCTCCGGACAACACAATAGCGTCTTTGAATCTCAAGGCGTCTCAGCTTCCCGCTGTCAACGTTTTTGTTTCGCTGAACTGGCTTCAGAAAAAAATGAGGCTGGAAGGACGCGCCAATATTATTCTTTCCGATTCCAAAATTACGTACAATTACCATCCGGTTCTTGACGATTACGGTTTTCAGTTCAAGCAGTCCGATATGGAATTCTGGACGGTGTCGTCCAACCGTCTGTCGTTTTCTGAACAGGAACGCGCCGCTTTGATGAATCGAATTGACAATCTTTATCCCAATAAGCGGGTGGAACTGGCAAACGTCATGACAACTCTTGTCAATAAGGCAACCGTTGAGAAACAGAACGTTAAAAAAGAAGATCTGCCCTTTATTGCCTATTCTTTCCTGGCGGCGACGGACGACGCTCGCGTTCCGCTGGTTAAACAGGGGCAGGTTGCTGTAACTCAAATGACGGCAGAAGAATTGGAACTGGCGGTAGACGATGAGATTGAAATGGAATTTTACGCCCCGGATGCAACGGCAGGCAAGTCCGTTTTGAAAAAACGCGTCTTCAAAGTCAGTCGCATTTTAGAAGACGAGCCGCTTTACTACGATCGCTCCTGGGTTCCGTTTATCAAAGGCGTTTCCGATAAAAACAGCATTCACAACTGGGAAGCGTCGTTCCCCATCGACGACCGGATTATCAAGCCGGAAGACGAAGAATATTGGGATTTATATGGCGCGCTGCCCAGGTTTTATATCAACCTGGAAGAAGCCAAAGATCTGTTTACCAACAGCGCCGGCGCGATTTCATCCGTCCGCGTTTGGGGTTTGGCGCCGCCCAGTTCCAGCGACCTGGCGCCTGCTCCGCAGGAAGTTGGCTGGACGTTCATACCGCTGAAAGACAAATTGTCATTGAGTTCAATCGGAGCGTACGATTTCGCGCTGTTCTTTATTTGCATCTCGTTGACGATTCTCTTTTTCTCTCTGGTCTTGACCGTTTTATACATGCGGCTGAACGTGAATTACCGCTGTAAAGACATCGGCATGCTGCAAACCGTTGGCTGGCATGTAACGCAGATTCGGCAATCGTTTATTTACGAAAATATGATAATCAGCGCCGTTGGCGCGGCTCTGGGCATAGGCGTTGGAGTTGTTCTGACCGCGTTTGCCGTTGTATATCTCAACTTTTTCGGCTTGGAAATCATTGGGGTTCCGTTTATCGGTGTAAGCCTGAACATTTTAGACTTGATTCCCGGCGCGATAATCGGATGGCTGATAACGTTTATTGTTACAATTATCAGCATTCGCAATCTGGATAAAGTGCGATCGATTCATCGCCTTCAGGGAATCTTTGATTTCCCGCAGCCGTACGTCCCCGGTTCCCGGAGAAGTTTTGCCAGCGCTCTGCTGCAGCTGATATTCTGGATCATCCTTTTTGGAGTGGCTCTGGCGCCAATGACCTGGAATCTGGAATCGATGAAACTGCTTCCCCGGATTATTTTCTTTGCGGCAGCCGTCGCGCTTGCATTTGGAATCTGGTCGTATTATTACAAGCTCAAGCGCCAGCCGTCGACAACGTACGCCAGCGACTTGTCCAATTTCATTCGACATCCCGGACGCTCGTTTTCTATCATGGCGACCGGCGCGCTGATGGTTTTTTTTATACCGTCTCTGTCGCTGTTTATGTACCGAACAGACCGCACCGACTTTATTACCGTTCGCGACAACGGCGGCTATCGTTTGATTGTCAAAACGGCGCTGCCTGTTATCGGCAATATTGACCTCCCGCCAGATCGAGAAGCGGTTGGGTTTAACGCCAAACATCAGGAAATACTCAAAGACGTTGTTATTGACCAGGCGCTTCTGCGCGACGGCGACGACGCGTCTTTGGACAACCTGTATTATCCGAGCGTTCCGCGAATTATCGGCGTTTCGCCCCGAATGATGAACAATCCGCTTTTCGCCTGGAAAAGCGCCATGGTTCCGTCGTTCCCGTGGGACGCCTTATGGCGAAAAGAATTTGCGTTCCCGATGGTTCAAAAAGAAGAAATCAAACAGGAATTTCAGACCGAAGATCCGCACGTTATCGCCATCAAAAAGAAGACCGCCATGATGACGCGCGTTATGCCGTTTATTATAGACGTCC
>JAZMZV010000079.1:0-42073 GCA_045586185.1 Thermoguttaceae bacterium
TACCACTCCCGCGCATCGACAGCGTTTCCTGAGGCTCTCTCCAAATCGCCAAGACGATTGTATGTAATACTCAAATCCCGCTGGGTGTTAACATCCTCCGGCATCATATCTGCCAGCCGCTGATCAATATTCAGAGCCTTCTCATACCACGATCTCGCGGCGTCTACGTTTTTGGCAGCGCTCTCCAAATTGCCAAGACGATTGTATGTAATACTCAAATCCCGCTGGGCGTTAACATCCTCCGGCATCATAACTGCCAGCCGCTGATCAATATTCAGAGCCTTCATGTACCACTCCCGCGCATCGACAGCGTTTCCTGAGGCTCTCTCCAAATCGCCAAGACGATTGTATGTAATACTCAAATCCCTTTTGACGTTAATGTCCTCCGGCATCATCTCAGCCAACCGCTTGTTGATTTCCAGCGCGATTTCCAGCGCCTTCTCATACCAAAACCTCGCAGAGTTTAAGTTTCCGGAGTCTTTTTCCAAATCGCCAAGACAATTATATGTAATACTCAAATCCCTTTTGACGTTAATGTCCTCCGGCATCATCTCAGCCAACCGCTTACTGATTTCCAGCGTCTTCTCGTACCACTCTCGCGCAGTGTCGACGTTTCCGACAGCGTTCTCCAAATCGCCAAGACGATGGTATGTAATAGACAAACCCCGCAGGGCTTCAACGTCCTCCGGCATCATCTCAGCCAGCCGCTTGCTGATTTCCAGCGCCTTCTCGTACCGCTCTCGCGCAGCGGCAGCATTTCTGGAGTCTTTCTCCAAATCGCCAAGACGCTCGTACGAAATGATTAAAGCCCGCCGGGCGTTAACGTTGTCAGGCATTAGATCGACAACCCGCTTGCGAATTACCAGAGCCTGGTCATACCATTCTTTCGCAACAGCGGCGTTTCCGATAGAATATTCCAAATTGCCAAGCCGCTCGATTGAAAAGCTCCAATCTTCCTGGACGCCAACGTTTTCAGGCATTATTTCTGCTAACTGCTTACTGATTTCCAGCGCCTTCTCGTACCACTCCCGTGCGGTGTCGACGTTTCCGGCGGCTTGCTCTATATCGCCAAAGTTTTTGAATATAACGCCGAAATTCCGTTGGATTCCAACATCTCCCGGTTTCTTATTGGCAAGCCACTGGAAGATTTCCAAAGCTTTCTTGTACCAATCAAGCGCGGCGGCGGCATTTCCAACAGCTTTCTCCAAATCACCAAGACTATTGTACGAGATCAATAAATCCTGCCGAATGACATCATTATCTGGATTGATGTTGGCAAGCCGTTCGCTGATTTCCAAAGCGCTCTCGTAGCGCTCACGTGCAACGTTGGCGTTTCCGACAGATTTCTCCAATTTGCCAAAGTTATTGAACGAAACAATCAACCCCCGCAGGGCGTTAACGTTATCGGGCATTAAATTTGCCAGTCGCTTATTGATTTCCAGAGCCTTCTCGAACCACGTCCTTGCGGCGTCTATGTTTCCAGCTTCGTTTTCCAAATCGCCAAGATTATTGTATGAAATGTTCAAATCGAGGGACGCTTGAACGTTTGTTGGCATAGTTTCAACTCGCTTTTGACAAATTTCATAAAGCAATGTGTATACCTCCAAGGTCTCTTTAATCTTACCGAGGTTTTTAAGAATACTTCCAGTAATATTCAGCATTCTGGTAAGATTCCAGTCAATATCCTTGTCTGAAGGCTCTACGGTCCAACTGTTCGGCAGCATCTTGAGAAACTCAGAAACAGGGATTATGTTCCAGGAATTCTCTGCAGCAAACCAGAATTGTTCGGTCTCTTCAAGCAAACGATTACATTTGGCGCGAATTTTAGCAATGATTTCCCTGCATTCTTCTTCAGGAGTCTCCAATTTAACGGATGCCGCTACCAAACGATGAATGCGCGCGATATTCGGCTCATTTTCTAATGGCGCAAGAAGATTACAACTGGTTAGCTCCTCGAGGAAGTTATTGTCATCACTTTCGTTACAATCAACCAATTCCGGAAGCCAACCCAATCCAATCGCATCTGGAGCCATTTGAGAAGCGAATTTCAAGGCTTGACGAGCGTTGTGCGAAAGCGATGAAAGCATCTGTTCCATTAAAACAGAAATGGTCTCTGCTGCGTAAAGCGGCATATCGCCAAATTTATCCTCCATCGTTTGGAACGTTTCGCCATGATTTTTGACAAGCCATTCGTATTGAGACTGATATGTAACATGAGGCCTCCCTGACAGATACATGCCAGTCAGTTCGACCGCTAGCGCGCAACCGCCCAATATTTTAGCAATGTTACGCGCAGCTTCAGCCTCTCGCGGGTCTGATCCGATTAGACGGAGATTACTGAGCAGCTCTACGGATTCATCAATACTCAGCCGGTCCACCAGTTCTGAATGGATGTGTTGGAATTCATATGGTCTTTTTCGAGTAGTAATAATAACATGGAAATAATCGGGAAGAATGTCCAGATTCTCTTGCCGAATCAGTTCTAATTTATTAACGTTGTCGAGGATGAGAAGAATGTGCGTTCCCAATGTGTTGAGATTTCCTTCTTTGATATTACACTGGACGATTTCATCCCGCTTTGCTTTGAGACGATTAAAAAGAAAGGAAAGTTGTTGTTCCCTAGTTCCTCTGGGCAGTCCCCAGCCGTTCATTTCAGCGATGCCGCATGAAAGAAGAATATCGGTAAGAGACGTTGCGTCTTCACAATTTACGAAGGTTCTTCCCAGCCTATAATCCCATGCGAAGGCATGACCATATGTGAGCGCCAACTCCGTTTTGCCGATCCCCCCTAAACCGGCAAGCGCACAGATGGCAGCTTTTGACTGTGTACTGAAAATTTCACGCAGCGAACGAAGGTAATCACGACGTCCGACGAAGTTTGTATTATAGTGTGGATAAAGAGCGTTAACTGGTGATTTGTCAGCAAGACTCTGTTTAAGCACCTTGTCTTTTACAAACTTCTGCATGGATTGCAGCGCCTCGTCAATTATTGAAAGATCAAAACCGTGCGTATAAGAGTCTGAACTTGACAGGATTTGTTGAAGCAGTTTGCCCCAATAGGGATACTTGACCCGTAAATCTTGAGGAATTGTCAGGAGTGGAGTCTTGTTAAAATCAAACAAGTCATTGAGCGGGTCAATCAATACTGGAATGAGGCTTTCCCCCAGCGTACGACGGTGCATTTCGTGCTGCATCCACCAGTCAAACTCTCTGGCGCAGAACTCGCTTTTGAAATAATTTGGCGAGATTAATACTACAAGAAATCGCGAAGAGGCGAGCCCAGATCGGATGCGACTGTCCCATTCTGACATGGAATGGATTTCGGATTTTTCGAAAAAGACCTTAATCTCCCCGCCAAACATCTGCCGCTGTTTTTTGGATTTTATCATTTTCTCCACGAACCTGTCAACGAAACCGGATTGACCATCCTCGGATTGGTTGTCTGCGCGGGAGTAACTGATAAAAAAATCAAAGTAATATCCCTTCCTGTATTTCATGACCTCGCCGATCTTTATGTCGGCAAGTTCCTGACGGATTTGCAGTAAGTCCCCCTGAATCTCTTGACTGATTTTTTGAGACTTCTCTAAATATTCTTGCGCGGTAATATTATTTCCTGCCGCTCTTTCCTTTTCGCTGAGAAGAACATAGAGGTTGAGTAAATTTTTAAGGTTGTCGCACGAAGAACGGAAATTTTGAAAAACGTCATTGTTATCAGGAAATGATTTGTACCGCTCTTTACAAATTATGTAACATAAATGGAACACATCATAGGCCTCGTTTATTTTATCGCGAGAACTGAGAATCTTCCCGGTTGCAGCCATCATTCTGGTTAAATCCCAGTCTATTTTCTCCTCTGAAGATTCCGCTGTCTTGAGTTCGACAAGCAGTTTTTCCGCTAACAGTTTAAGAAATTCAGAAACGGGAGTAATGTTCCATGCATTTTCAGGAACAGACCAGAATTGTTCATCGTTTTTAAGCAAACTGTTACATTTAGCCCGGATAATATTAATTATTTCCTTTCGTACGTCTTCCGGAATATCCAGCGATTCTGCCACAAGCCGATGTATTCGAGCGATATTTTGTTCCACTTGCAATGGGGTGAGAAGGTTGTACCCGGTCAATTGACGGCGGATAATTTTACCTTCGTGATCGTCTGCGCAAACCAGTTCCGGAAGCCAGCCAAGCGCCACAGCGTCAGGAGACATTCGAGATGCAAATTTCAGGGCTTTTAGTGAGTTGTCAGCAAGTGCGGAAAGGGTAGGCTGCAAAACCACTGATATACATTCCGTCTGGTGCTGTTGGAGAGCAGGCCTGTCATTGACCATTTCTTTTATTCCTTCCGGAAGATTTTTGCTTAGAAATGCATATTGCTCCTGATAAGTTGCATTATCCTTCCTGTATTGTCTCAGATAGGATCCTGTAATCTCTACCGCCAGTGTGAAACCATCCAGCAGCTTTGCGATCTTTCTTGCTGCCAGAGCTTCGTTGTTGTCTTTGAACGAGTAAAGGTTGCTCAGCAGCTCGACCGATTCGTCTTCACTCAGCCGATCCAGTGATTCGGTGTCCATATGGCTTAATTTGCTGGTGGATTCTCGCGTAGTAATGATTACATGAAAATAAGGAGGCAATTTACGCAGTTGTTCCAGTGAAATCAAATCCATCTGGTTCACGTTGTCCAGAATGAGAAGAAGGTGAGTTCCCAGCGTTTTGTCGATGTTGTTCTCATAATTGCGCTGCTCAATAGTTTTGCGTTTTTCTGTCAGGGCGGTGTACAACTGTGAAATCTTCTGTTCGTTTGTTCCTTTAAGATTCAGCTTGTACATTTCTGCAATGCCGCAGGACAGAAGAACGTTGTCGAGCGAAGTTTGGTTTTCGCATTTGGCAAAGACGCGCCCCAACCCATAATCCCAGGCGAACGTATGACCGTAGGTGATTGCAAGCTCTGTTTTCCCGATGCCTCCCAATCCATTAACCGCAGAAATGGCTACAGAACTTTTTGTACTCAGACTTCGACGTAAAGAAGATAATTCATCACGACGACCGACGAAATTGTGGTTGTAATCGGGATAACGACCTGTATTGGTCGGGGATTCCTCGGCAATATCCTGTTTGTAAACCTTGTCCTTTGTTTCCCGACGCAAGGCTCGCAGCGTCTCATCGATTTTCGCTCGATATAAGTTGCGCATATCAAAATCCGGACCAGACTGGATCTGTCGCAGAAGTTTCATCCAATTGGGAAATTTGAGTTTCAAATCATCGGAAATCGCGGATATAGCAGGGTTGTTCTCGTCAATTTCCTCAACCGTTACGATTTTCATGGGAGCTGTAGCTTCCCCTAAAAGACGACGGTGCATTTCATGCTGCATCCACCAGTCGAACTCTCTGGCGCAATATTCGCTTTGGAAATAGCTGGGCGACAAAAGCACGACGAAAAACCTCGATACTGCAAGTTTGGATCGGATGCGAAGATCCCACTCTGACATGGAATGAATTTCGTCCTTGTCGAAAAAAACGGAGACTTCCCCACCGAACATCTTCTTATGTTCCTCTGACTTCTTGAGTTTATCCACAAACTCATCGACGAACCCCGACTTTCCGTCTTCAGATTCATTGTCTTTGTGTGCATAACTGATAAAATAATCATATTGATATGTTTTTTCCATGATTTTGCATCCTTGTTTTAATGGAGGAATTCATTTGAATTGAATTCTCAAACAACGCCAGCTTCGTAAGAGCCTTACCAACTTGCGGGAAGGCGTTTTTTCTTATCATGCAATTTTTTCATAACGCTCTTTACCGTGGTTTAATAGAGACAAGTCGTAAATCCATTAAATGGTTCACTCTTTACGCTTTTTTCCCCACTTGAAATAACGCAGAAAAGAACTAATGTTATTTGTTGAGTTGTTCAAACTTGCCAATTTGTTCTTAATAATGTTTGAAGAGTTAGGGAATAAGGCGTTTTTCGGCATCACATCGGTCATTTTTTGGGAAATGTCCTGAAGTTTTAAATACCATTTTCTGGCTGATTCGATATTTCCGGCGGCTTGCTCCTTCTCACCAAGGATTTCGTACGTAGAGCCCAATTTATAGTATGAGATAAACAAGTTTTGTTGCGCTTTGGCATCACCTGGCATTTTGTCGGCTATTATGTGACTGGTTTCCAGAAGTTTCTCGTACCATTTTTTTGCTGTGTCAATATTCCCGGCAGCAACCTCAATATCGCCCAGATAATTATACAAAGTATTCAAATATTGCAGCGCCTTGAAGTTTTTCGGATTTTTATCGATCTGATTCTTGTGGATTTTCAGCGCCTTCATGTACCATTCTCGTGCAGTATCGATATTCCCGACAGTTTGTTCTAAATTGCCAAGATTCATATACGCAATACATAAACTATGTTCACTATCGAAATTCTTCAGCTTTATGTCATTTATCTTTTGACTAATTATCAAAAGTTTCTCGAACCATGCCCTCGCGGCATCGGAATTCCCAGCTTTTTGTTCCATGTTGCCAAGTTTATCATAGCAATATCCCACGCTGACGTATGAATCAAGCAAATCAAGTTTCAATTCGGCATTTTTCGGCATTTTGTCAGCTTGCTTTTGGCAGACGGTCAGTAGTTTCTCATACCATTCACCAGCGGCGCTGATGTTCTCGGCGGCTTTCTCAATAGCGCCAAGATACCTATATGAAGAGCTCAATATGCTCTGTATCTGGACGTCTTCCGGTATCGCGTCCGCAAGTTTTTGTGAAATATCCAGTCCCTTAATGAACCAATCCTTCGCGGTCTCGGTATTTCCGGTGCGTCGATCTGTATCGCCAAGGTTAAAGAATACAACGCTTAATTCTCGCTGAATTATGACATCAGCTGGCGCTGCTTTAGCCAGCTTCTGTATAATATCCAGACAGTTTATGTACCATTTCTTTGCGGCATCGTAATTTCCGGCAAGTCGCTCTGTATCGCCAAGTTTATTGAATGTCTCGCCCAGGCAGCTCTGCGCCATGAAGTTGTCCGGTTTGGCATTGGTCAGCTTTTGGGCAATTTCCAAGGCTTTATCTTCCCATTTTCTAGCATCGTCGATATTCTTGGCAAGTCGTTCTGTATCGCCGAGGTGACTGTATGCGAGATTCAAATCGTTCAGAACTTGGATATCATCAGGCATTTTGTCGGCTAGTTCCAATCTAATTTCCAAACACTTTTTGAACCATTTCCTTGCAGCGTTGGTATTTTTGGCTGAGAACTCCATTTCTCCAAGAATTCCATAAGAAATACTCAAATTGTTCAGTATCTCAACTTTTCCCGGCATTATGTCAGCCAGTTTCTGCCGGATTTTCAGAGCCTTCTGGTGATAGTTCCAGGCGACGTTGGTATTTCCAATGGCACGCGCTATATTGCCAAGATCTTCATACGATACACTTAAGTTACGCATCATATCAACGTTTTCCGGCATTTTATCGGCCAATTGCTGTCTGATTTTCAGATCCTTCTCGTACCATTCTCTCGCTTTGTCGATATTCCCGACGCTAAGCTCAATTTTGCCAAGACGTTCATACGCAACGCTCAAATCGTTTTGTGCATTGGTGTTTTCGGGATTTTTGTCGACCAGATTCTGATTGATTTTCAGAGCCTTTTCGTACCATTCCTTTGCAGTTTTGATATTCCCGGCTTTTTGCTCTAAAAAACCAAGACGTTCGTACGAAGAGCCAAATTCAGCCTGTATTTGGTCGTTATCTGGCATAGAGTTGGCAAGAGCTTGAGAAATGTTCATAAATTCAATGTACAATTTCCTTGCTGCATCTATATTTCCAGCGGACATTTCCAAATCGCCAAATTTATAGCTCATAATACCCAAATTGCGCTGTGCCTCAGTAAATTCAGGCATGAGATCGTGTAACCTCTTGGCAATATCCAGAGCCATTTGGTACCAATTCCATGCAGCGCTGATATTCCCAGCTGCGTATTCCAAACTGCCAAGACGTTCACAAGAATGTCCAAAATTATTTTGAATCTGGTAATTATCGGGATTGGAATTGGCAAGTTTTTGGTACATTTCATGATACAATTTGTATTCATCAAAAGCCTCTTTCATTTTGCCAAGTCTTTTGAGAATATCCCCGGTAGAGACCATCATCCAGCAGAGGTAACAGGTCGCTTCCACCTCTATAGTTTCAATGTTCCAGCGTTCCGCAGTCAGTTTGAGATATTCAGAAACAGGAGTAATATTCCAGGAATTTTCTGGAACATACCAGAATGAAGCGTCCTTGTAAAGCAAATCATCGCATTTTACTCGAATTTTAGATATGATTTCTTTTTGCTCCACTTTTTGGATTTCCAGAGATTCCGCTACTAAACGGTGGATACGGGCAATATTCGGCTCGCCTTCCAATGGCGTGAGGAGGTTGTACCCAGTCAGTTCATCAAGGACTTCGAAGCCTTCGTCTTCATCAAGACCAAGCAGTTCGGGAAGCCAACCGAGAGCCACTGCGTCGGGAGACATTTGAGCCGCGATTTTAAGAGCGTTGCGCGCGTTGTCAGAAAGAGCGGAAAGCGTAGACTCTAAAACCACAGAAATACATGCAGTTTGATGCTGTTGGAGAAGAGGCTTTTGGTTTACCATTGTTTGTATGGCTTTTGAAAGATTATCTCTCAGATGTTCATACTGTTTTTGATAAGTAACGCGGGGGCGTTGTCTCAAGTAGGCTCCGGTAATCTCCACCGCCAGTGTGAAGCCGTCCAATAGCTTCGCGATTTCTCGCGCCGCCTGGGCTTCCTTGGGGTCGATACCGAACGAACGGAGGTTGCTCAGCAATTCGAACGATTCGTCTTCACTCAGCTTATTCAATGACGCAGTGTCTATGTAACTTAATTTGTTGGCAGACTCTCGTGTGGTTATAATTACATGGAAATAATCTTTTAATCTGCGCAGCTGTTCTGGTGAAACCAACTCAAGACGGTTCACGTTGTCCAAAATGAGAAGGATGTGCGTTCCGATGGTTCCTTCAATGTTTTTCTCGGCATTATCCTGCTTAATGCTTTCAATTTTCCTTTCCAGTTCATTAAACAACATCGTAAGCTGATCGGCGTCATTTCCTTCGAGTTTCAAATTATACATTGAAGCAATACCGCAGGAGAGGATGACCTTGACGAGTGAGGTTTCGTCCTCGCAATTGGCAAAGACTCGCCCCAGCCTGTAATCCCACGCGAAGGCATGACCGTAGGTAATCGCAAGCTCGGTTTTACCGATGCCGCCCAAGCCGCTGACAGCAGAAATGGCTACCGTATTTTTTGTACTAAGACTTTGACGTAAAAAAGATAATTCATCGCGTCGACCGACGAAGTTTTCGTTGTAGCCCGGATAATTCGCGTTGATTGGAGATTTTCCGGCATTCTCCTGCTTGAAGAACTTATCTTTTGTTTCCCGACACAAGGATCGCAGGGTTTCATCGATTTTCGCTCGGTACAAGTCGTGCAAATCAAAATCGGGACCAGACTGATATTGACGGAGTTGTTTAATCCAGTTGGGGAATTTGACTTGCAAATCTGGCGGGATAGCGGGAATGGGATCCACGTCAAAATTGTAGATGTCATCGACTTTGACGATCAACATAGGAGCGGCGCCCTCCTTTAGAACGTGACGGTGCATTTCATGCTGCATCCACCAGTCGAACTCTCTGGCGCAGTACTCGCTTTGGAAATAATTGGGCGACAAAAGAACTACAAAAAAACGAGAGTGGGCAAGACTGGAACGGATGCGATTGTCCCAATCGGACATGCTATGGATTTCCGATTTGTCGAAAAAGATTTTAAGTTCCCTGCCAAACATCTGCTGATGTTCCTTTGATTTATGGAGTTTATTCACGAACTCATCGACGAATCCGGGGACGCCATCCTTCGGTTCATTATCTTTGTGCGAGTAACTGATGAAATAGTCAAATTCGTATTCCATGATTTTTCTCCGTTGAATATAGAACTGTTTTTACTTTAATTTTACGAAATCGAAAAAAGAAAACAAGAGTGAATAGACATTCATGTTTATTCACTCTTGATATGCGATTTACGCTAGGTGTTTTTCTGCACCAGCCAGTCGCCCAGGCGGGGGAAGAGCTGCTGGATTGCAAAGAGAAGCCTGGCTTTCCAGGGCATGACCAGTTCCGGAAGTCCTTTTTCGGACGCCTTGAGAATGGCGGCGACCAGTTTTTTCGGGTCGAGCTTTTTGACTTTTACCCCTGCGCCGGGACGACGCGCCGATTCCGGCAAGTCTTCCAAGCCCTCTAACGGATAGAGCCGTTCCGTCTCTCTTGCAATCGGACCGGGGCAGACGAGCAGGACTTTCAAGCCCTGCGATCCGAGTTCCAATCGCAGCTGCTGCGAGTACGCGGCGACAGCGTGTTTGGACGTCGGGTACGCGCCCGTCCAGCGTGACGCCGATTTCGACGCCAGCGACCCGATGTTGATAATTCGTCCCTGCGTTTTGAGCAGTTCCGGCAGAAATGCGTGCGTTACGCGAACCAGAGCGAAGAAGTTGAGCTTCATGACCTTCTCGAACTTGTCCGCCGTCCAGTCCAGCATCTTGCCGCGATCCGTTCTGCCAGCGACGTTGACAAGGACGTCAACTTTGCCGTACGTATCCAGAACGAAACTCTTGAGCTTTTCGACGTCCTCGTCTGACGTAACGTTGCACGCCAAGCCGGCGCAGTCGATTCCTTCCTGCTGAAGCTCTGTCACAGCGACGTCTACAATTTCCGGTTCCAAAGCGGCGATGACGACTTTTCCGCCTGCCTTTCCAAACGCCTGAGCCAGTTCTTTGCCCAGCCCGCTGGAACCGCCGGTGATAACGATGACTTTATCTTGCCAAAACATTTTTTTAATTCGGAATGTGGAATTCGGAATGCGGAATTACGCAAGCGCTCTACAATGAGAATTGGTTAATTAAACTTAAAACGATTTACTAAGTTCTTTGAGGATAGCTTGAATCGCTTCCTCCAGCGACATTTCGCGAATTGACGCGCCGGCGGCTTTGACGTGTCCGCCTCCGCCAAAGTTTCGCGCCAGCTGAGCGACGTTGTAGTCGCTTTTACTGCGGAAGTTGATTTTGACGTACTGTTTTCCGTCAGTACTGATTTGTTCTGAAAGCAAAATCGCAACCTGAACGCCGGCAACGGTCAGGAACTGATTGATAACCCCTTCCAGATCGCTGTGTTTGGCGTCAAAGCGTTCAAAATCAGAACGTTTGGCGTACGTAATGATTACTTTGCCGTCAAAATATTGCTGAGCGTTGTTCATGTAAACGCCCATCATTTTGAGCCGGGCGAACGGAAATTTTTCGAACAGCGAAGCGTACAGAACCGACGGAACGGCGCCGGCGGCGACCAGCTTTGCTGTTACGCTGAACGTTGCGTCTGTAACAGACGGGAACCGGAACCAGCCGGTGTCGGTACAGATGGCGGTGAACAACGCCTGCGCCGCTGAGGGCGACATCGGAACCTTGAGCTTGTCAAACGCCTGAGCGATTAACAACCCCGTCGAGTCCGCCAAAGGATTGGAAAACATCAAAGCGTTAAACGCGTCCCCGACGGTGTGATGGTCAACGATAATCAGCGGAACGCCGGATTCGACAATCGGGTCTGCCGCCTTGTCCAGCTGAGAGCGTGACGAGGTGTCGACAACCAGAACGGCGTCGAAGTTCTTCCGAATCCAGGACGCCGTGCAGCGCGCCGTCCACAGTCTAAACTGTTTCCCTTTGGGATCCAAAAAAGTCAAATTGCCGGGCGTGAACGAGACGTTGTAAATCTTGGCCTTGCAGCCGAAGGATTCAACGAGTTCCGCCGCCGCCAGTTCGCTTCCCAGCGCGTCGCCGTCCGGGTTGACGTGCGACGTAACAAGAACTCTTTTTTTATTTTCCAATGCGGCTTGAAACCGCTTCCATAATAGTCTTTTCATTTCGTTTTGATTAGGTTTATTTGATTCCAAACGCGGCTTTATAGGCGTTGGCGATTTCAGGATGATAGTCAAAATTGATTCCGTCTTCGTTACAGGGAACTTCCAGAGCGTTCATGTCGTGAAGCAGCGACTTGATTTCCTCTTCGGGTGAAACGCGCGGCGGGACGTCTCTGCTCAGCGGGGTCAGCCAGGCGTTGAGCGTGTGACCGCCGTCAACGAGCAGGTCGACGCCGGTAACGTAGTTGGACGCGTCAGACGCCAAAAAGACAACCGGTCCCGCCAGGTCTTCCGGACGTTCCATGTATCCCATGGGAGTCAGAGAACGGATTCTTTCTCTGTCTTCTACCGGGGTGCTGGCGTGCATGGGCGAAAGGATATAGCTGGGGCTGATGCAGTTGACGTTGATGTTGTGACGCCCCCATTGCGCGGCAAGAGCGCGGGTCATTTCGACCACGCCGCCCTTGGAGCCGTCGTACGAGGCGTTGCAGTTGGCGATACGCGCTGACATGCTGGCGGTGTTGATAATCTTCCCGCCCAACGGCTTTTTGTCAACCTTGTTTTGAGCGATAAACTTTCTGGCTGCCGCCGCGCAGCAAAGCCAGGCGCCCGTAAAGTTGACGCCAATCACCTTTTCCCAGTCGCTTAACGGATACGATTCGTCAGGTCCGAGAATTCCAATCCCGGCGTTGTTGACGGCGATGTCCAGACGTCCAAACGTTTCGACGACTTTGTCCGCCATGGCGTCGACTTCAACCGGATTGCGAACGTTGCAATGGATAAAAACGCTTTTCACGCCCAGAGCAAGAATCTCTTCAGCAGTTTTCTTTCCGGTTCGGTCGTCAATGTCAACGACAGCGACGTTGGCTCCGGCTTTCGCCAACGCGATTGCGTACGCGCGCCCAATTCCGACGCTTGCGCCTGTAACCCAGGCGTTTTTGTTTGTCAGGTCAAATTGTTTTTGCATCTTGATAACTCAAAGGTTGGCGGAAAGCGTTCGGAGAAGACAGTCAAAACAGTTTCCAACAACTGTGAGCTGTCACTCTCTGTAAACTAACCGAAAAAGGGATTTATAATCAGGTTAAAAAGTTGTCTCGCGCCGGACGCCGAAGGGTTTCGATAATTTCCGGCATGATTCCGTACGCGCAGGCAAGGATTTTAATCGGATGCACGCACGGCTTTGTGGACTTGTGCTCCATGGCAATTCGACAGCTGGAGCAGTCTGTTGCAGAAGCCTGGATGGCAGGTTTGCGAAGCTGAGTAATCAGCGGCATTCCAATCCTGATGGAATTATAGTAATTCTTCGCCTGAATTCCGTATAGCCCTGCCATACCGCAGCAGCCCGCTTCTATCGTTTCGACAGTTAAATTGGGAATGAGACGAAGCAAATTGAGCGACGGATACCCGATATTCAAAGCGCGCAAACGACACGGGGCGTGGTAGCCAAGAGTCATGTTGATTGGCTGAAATTTCAAATTGAGCTTGCCGTTGAGATGCAGCGTCCAAAGATATTGACTCATGTCGTAAACGTTATCAGAAACCAGTCGGGCGTCGGGGTCCCTATCCAGCAGAACCGGATACTCGTACTTGATGCAGTACGTATCCGCCGGTTCAACGCAGACGATATCGCAGGAATCTCGAATGGCGTCCGCCAGAATGTTAACGTTGTGACGCGCCAGCGCCGCGGCTTTATCTCTCATTCCCATCGTCAACGCGGAAAGTCCGGACGGCTTTTGATTGACGCTGCAAACAACTTCAACGCCGTTGAACTGCAGGACCTTCATGACGGCTTCTGCCAAAGCGACGTCATGGTAGTTGGCAAAAGCGGAAACAAAGAAGAAAACCCGCCTGGAGCCGGATTCAGGGTTATAGTCCTGATATCGGATGTCGAATTTCTGATATTCGTCCAAAAAAGAACGAGCAGGAATCGGCGGAACTTTTCTAGCCGATGAAATCCCCAGCGTCTTTTCCAAAATCATTCTGCAAAACGGCGATTTGAGAACAGCCGAGGAAAGAGGGCGAAACGCAATCGCCAATCGGCTGAGCTTGTCAAACTGAGCAACAAGTTTGTCGGAAAAGCCCAGCCCCATGGCGGAAACGTACGCGCTGCGAGCCTGAAGAATCATTTGGGGAACAGGCGTGTGACGCGAACATTCAAACTGGCACGAGCGGCAGTTGAAGCAGCTGTCGATAATCTCTTTCACTTCGTCGGAAAGCAGTTCTGGCAGATCCAGCTGTTTCAGCGCAAATGCGCGAATCAGGTTTGCCTTGGCGCGAGGCGAAATCGTCTCACGCAGTTCCTGACGAAACAGAGGACAGGCGCGGCGCCCGGAATCCTGACTGCGGCACGATCCGCAGTCGTTACAGGTAAAGCAGTCTCGAAAAACCTGATCCTGACGCCAGTCCATTTGAAGAACCGTTAAATCCTCAAGCTTTTCCGGCTCGGACTGGCGATTTACTGAAAGCCCCGCGGGTTGATCAGTCTGCTCGATTTCCTCTGGCATATCCGCCTGTTGAGAATTTTCAGAAGACGCCGATTTTCCGTCCTTTCGAGACTTTCTTCTCTTTTTTAATTCTTCCGGGGAAATGAAACCTGGTTCAACGACTTCCGGAACTTTTCGGGCTTCTGTAATTTCCTTTGTCGTTTTGGAATAATCCGCTCGCAGATTGAGCGTTAGCGGGGAATCGTCCGGCGCGATAATCTTTCCTGGCTGGAAAAGAGAATCCGGGTCAAATGCGAGTTTGATGTCTCGATAGACTTCGTAATATTCGGGACTTTGCTGTTTAAGATAATACTGACGGCTGATTCCGCTGCCGTGTTCTCGACCGATGTATCCGCCGTATTTCCACGCCAGTTCATAATACTTGGAAGCAAACGACAGCAGCTTGTCGCGGTCTTTCTGTTCGTGAAGGTTCAAAAACGGATGAAGACACATCTGTCCCTGCGGGGCGTGACAGTATATCGACGAACTGACTTCCTCTGACTGCATCAAGGCAAGCAATTCAGCCAGAAACTCGTCCAGACGGTGCGGGTTTACGGTAACGTCGTCTACGTAGGAAACAGGTTCGACAAGCCGCGTTTCGTTTGGGGTTGGCTGAATGCTGTTGCGTATGAGACGGTAAATTTCCAGCTCGTGTTCGTCGTATGAATAGTTTTCAGCAAACGCCCAATTGTTATACAGACACAAATGCTCGTTAAGCGTTCGCAGCTGAGCGCGAACGTCAACCTGCGTTTGAGCGGAGCAGAAAATCAGCAGCGCCGCTTCCGCTTCCGGGGGAACGAGCAGATCGATTCTGGTATCCGTTTCAGAAACCAGATGCAAGTGGCGTCTGTCCATCAAATCGCAGGAATCAATATTCAGATGAATGACGTCCTTTGCCGCCAGGGCTGCTTTGCGAATCGAGTCAAAGAAAAACAAAACCGCCGTTGTGTGATTCGGAATTGGCTCAACGCGCAATTCCAGCTCTGTAAACGCTGCCAGCGTCCCTTCAGACCCGGCAAGAAGGCGCAGATAATCAATGTTGCCGCTTCGCAGAGCCGTCAGATTGTAACCGGCGTGATGGATGGAACTGTTTTCCGGCGTGGCGTCGATAAGCGCAGCGTGCTTTTCATAGACTAGTTTTAACCTCTGGGTCAGTTCCGCCATCGGCGAGCCCGCCGGGGCGTTTTGAGCGCAGTCTTTATCGAAATGAACCAGATTTCCGTCGGCAAGAACTGCTTTGATTCCCGTCAGAAGGCTGGCGGGCGCGCCGTATTTCAGCCAGCTTCCGCCTGCTGAGTTGACGGCTATCTGTCCGCCGATGGTTGAGGTTAACAGGTTGCCGCCGTCTGGACCAAAAATTAGTCCTAAAGGACGAAGACCGGCGTTGATTCGCTCTCGAACTGCGCCCGGCTGAACGCGAATGATATTGTCCTGAATGCCGATAACGCGGCGCATAAATCGGGAAAAATCCAGAATAAGCCCCGTCCCGAGCGACTCGCCTGCAAGAAAACTGCCGGAGCCGCGGGGATGAACGCTAAATTTGTTTTCTCTTGCGTATTTAATTGTCTGAACCACGTCTCGCCAATGACGAGGACAAACAACCCCCAAGGGAGTAGCTTGATGGATGCTCCCATCGGTTGAGTACAACAGCGTTGTCGAATTATCGCAATCAACAGTTCCTTCGATAACGCCGCGCAAGTCGTCTTGAATTCGTTCGCGCTGACTGTCCATTTACTTATATATTACGTCGTGAAATATACATATCAGTTATTGTATACCAAAAATCAAGAGAAAGCAAGGGGGGCGGCAGGATTTCGCAATGCGGCGCAAAAAGCGGTTATTACCCCTTGACTTGTCCCAAAGGCATGATACAATGATAACGTTAAACAAGCAAATTCCCAAAATACAATAAGGAGATTATGTTATGGATTTAAAGAAACGCCACTGGTTATGTTTTGGTTACGGCATATTCACCTTATTGGTTGGATACATAGCCATCTTTGAGATTCACCTTCTTCTTTTTGGTTATATTCTAAGATTGAAAGGGCCATTTCTTAAATGCATTTCCCCTCCGTATATTTATATTTCCGCTCAATCTCAACATCAACTGGTTTTGTTGATTATCGCTTTTATCGTCATGGCCTTTGGCGTATTATTCTGCATACCCTGGTCACTGAATCTGTTTAATAAAGCCAGATTATATTTAAAACCGGCAAAAGAGTTAGACTTGTCAGACGTTCCTCTTAAATTCCCTTATATTCTGTACCTTCACAGTTTTGACACTCAGTCGAAAACATCATTATCGTTAAAAAACGCATCTCAAACTGAAGAAGAGATTATTATTCATTCCCTTTCTCCAATCGGTAAAACGGTTGCTATTGGCTGTCCCGCCAATTCGATCCCTCTATTAGGGGGATTTCGTATATGCGTTTCAGACGATGAATGGCAAAATACTGTAATGCAGCTTTCAAAAGATGCAGAGCTGACAGCGATTCGTATTGGAGATACAGAACATCTTGGTTGGGATATTAAGTATGCATTAATGAATATTCCCGACTTGCAAAAATTGATTTTTCTTATCCCTGATATTGAAAAAACCGATCTCGCATTTTTTGCCAAGCTGGAAAAAGCAATCCTGGAATGTCGTCCAAACGAGGTTGAAATTTCCGACTGCTTTTTTAATAAACAGGGATGGGGAACCGTTAGTTCCATCATCTATTTTGAAAAGAATGAAATAATCGATTTCGAAAAGAACGAAAAAGATTCTGCCCCCCAAAAGCCCTATACAATGAAACAAAGCCGGGTTCCGCGTCGAAGAATTTGGAATCGTTTTGGAAATCTCCTGACTGCATTCCAAAAGACAATGTTTCCTGTATATAAACAGTTTGGCAAACTGAGTTTCATGAAAAAGGTTGGGAATTTTTTGTCCACATACTATTTATACATTCTAGCGCTAATAATATTTTTTTATTTACCTTATTTGAATATAGATCTGAAACAACAGTTTCCATCATTGGAACAACCGATTACATCAGAGGGTTATACTCAAGCGATTCAAGAAGCTGAACAGAAGTATCCAAAGCTTGCTAACATTTTAGCGAAACAAGCGCATGAAAGACAGAGAGGCTTCATGATGGATAATGTACATCTGGGATGCAAATATTTAACCGACGAGCATTTGATTGAATTAGCCGCTTTAGAATTACAGGTTTATAAGATTTATAAAAACAGAGAAAATGTCAACTATGGGGTAGACTACTGTTTTTCACAGCTTCCTGAAATGAATGCAATAAAATTAAATAATTATATGATGAAATCTGTTCTTATGGCTCATAATCTTGAGGAACCAGAATACACATCAATTAGTACTCCAGAAGAATTTCAAAATGAATTGATGGAGGCGAGGTCTTCTTTAACAGAGGAACAATATGAAACCATCATTGTTCTTTTATCATCATGCGTTAATTCCGAGGAAGCATTTTTTAAGTACATTGAATACATTGCTCAACTGCCAAACGATTCGGTAAAAGCGCAGCTTTTCAGGGGGGGATACATTATGGGATTCCGATATATAAAACAATAATCAGGATGCATTCACGATTATCGGAAACAGTTTCCGATGATCGTTTGTTGAATACAGGATATGGCAGTTTATGTTATATCGTAATGGATAAAAGCAACGGTCATGTCAAACTAACAGCAAAAGCGTTCAGTTCATTTCACAAGGAATATAACGGCGCGGCGCTGGCAGAAACGTATAAAATGAAAAACGAAATAGTTATTGTCATTTCCCTGACTTGTCTCCGTGGCATGCTACAATAAAAAATTAAATATACAAATACTCAACAATAAAAAAGGAGATTACATAATGAAACCAGAAAAACGACAATTATTTAGCCTGTGGTGCGGTTTGTGCGCTTTTATTGTTGGAATCGTTGGATTTATATCGCTTTGTGAAGTTATTTTTTATACATTGGAAAAAGAGACGCCATTTCTGAAATTATCTATTCCATATTATTATGTTCCAATTCAATCTCAGCTTCAAATTTATCAGTTGTTGGGAGCTATTCCCACGATTGTAATTATCATGCTAATCTTTACCCCCTGGTCAATGAAACTGTTTAATAGAGCGAGATTATATTCAATACGTTCAAGTCAATTAGCATTATCAAAAATACCTCTTGATTTCCGTTATGTTTTGTACCTTCGCAGTTTTAGCGCTGATACATCCAAAATTATAAAGTTTACATCTCAAACTGAAGAAGAGATTCTCGTTGACTCCCTTTCTCCAATCGGTAAAACGGTTGCTATTGGCTGTCCCAGAGATAAAATTCCTCCATTGGGGGGGTATCGTTTTTATGTTAAAGACGAGGAATGGCAAAATACTGTATTACAGCTTTCCGAAAATGCAGAACTGACAGCGCTTCGCGTTGGAGAAACTGAAGGTCTTAGTTGGGAAATAAATACATTAATAAATATTCCCGATTTGCAAAAATTGATTTTTCTTATCCCTGATATTGAGAAAATTAATCTTTCCTTTTTTGGCAATCTGGAAAATGCAATTCGGAAACGTGAAGCCAATGATGTTCAAATTACCCCTTGCTATTTTAATAAACAGGGATGGGGAACCGTTAGTTCCATTATCTACTTTGAAAAGCAGAAAAACGGTTCTGCCGACGCCCCAACCTATATCATGAAACAAAGCCTGGTTCCTCGTCGAACAATTTGGAATCGTTTTGGAAATCTCTCGCCCGCATTCCATAAGGCAATGTTTCCTGTATACGAACAGTTTGGCATACTGAATTTCAAGAAAAAGTTTTATAATGCTTTATCCACATACCTTTTCTATATTTTGGCAGTAATAGTTATTATTTGTTCAGTTGTAATGAATCTGAATAAAGCGCCGAAACAATCAATTACAGCGGTTCTACAAATTCAAGCGATTCATGAAGCCGAACAGATATATCCTGAACTTGCTAATATTATGGCTGCACAAACGCAAGAAAGTAAGAGAGGGCGCATTTATAGTCATGGACATATAGGGAGCGTGTATTTAAGCGATGAACATTTGAACGATTTTATTTCTTTGGATTTACAGGTTTCAGAAAGAATTCATTGTGATAAATTAAGTTTTGACGAAGCTGTTGCTAAACTTCCCCCAAAGGATGCAATAAGATTTAATAATTTCTTATTGAATTCAGCCCTTATGGATTATCAGATTAAGAAGCCAGAATACAAGGCTATTTATACTCCAGAAGAATTTAATAAGTATTTGTCGGAGGCGCGTTCTTCTTTAACAGAGGAGCAATATGAAACTATCAATAAATTGTTGTCGCCAGGTAATGGAGATTCTCTGTCTCCATTTACGCTCAATCAATCTTATATTGATTATTTGAAAGCCATTGATAAAATTCCAGACAAATCGATAAAAGCGTTTCTTTTCAGAGGGTATTTCTTTATGAATTACCTTGGACTATAAACAATAATCAGGACGCTGTTTCACGTCTTAGAGCCGCGGAGCAGCTCCCGCCATGGGGGCGTCCGTCTCCGTGGGTAAAAAACCACGACTGTTAATATTCAACCTCTAACGCGGTTTTAAGGAAGCGTAATTTCGTTCGCTAACGCTCACTCCATTACCGCCTTCCATTAATCGCGCTTCGCGTCGCCTACTCACTACTGTCTATTGTCTAAAAAATCCTCCCCCCCTCTCTTTACAAAATCGGGTCGTCGTGTAAAATATTTTCATCTTGCAATCGGGGGGGCTGAAGCGTTCGCGGTAAAACGGATTCAGCCGGACGCAAGACGGCGTCTTTCTCAGACGTCCTTTCTTTCCCCATGCACTCCAACCCGATGGAAATCATTATGTCAGAACGCATTGAACACGAATGCAGCGTTTCAGCGATTTATTGGATGGATGAGGCGGTCGCTCCGGAAGGCGACGCCAGCTCCATGGTCTCAAACAACAACATCACCCCTATGCTGCAGCAAATGCTCTGCGATCAGCAAAACCGGGGTCAGCTGGCGGCGGGGATTACAACCTACGACCCGGACCGTCCGCAAATTTTGGACACGTACAAAGACGTCGGATCGGTCAATGAAGTGTTCCGAGTCTCCCATCCCGGCAAATTTCAGGCAATTTTGAAAGAGTACGCCGGGCGAGCAGGAATCGGGCATACCCGATACGCGACCTGCGGACAGGAAGACCCGCGATACGCTCAACCTTTTGAACGTCATCACGGACGGCTCTGGAAATGGTTCTCTTTTGCGTTTAACGGCACTCTGGCAAACTATCCTGAACTTCGCGAACAGCTTCTTTCCAAACAGGGTTATCACATTACTCTTGAAGGCGACACCGAAATCATGATGCACATCCTTTCTTACGCTCTGCGCGGAGAATCGGAACCGTCGTTTGTGGACGTCATGAGAAACGTCTACACGCAGTTTGACGGCGCGTACAATATCGCCTTTATCAACGGCTGTGGAGAAATGTTCGTTGCTCGCGACCCGTTGGGGCTTCGTCCTCTGTGCTGGGCGGTTCAAGGACGTCTGTTCGCCGCCGCCAGCGAATCCATCGCCCTGCGTAACATGGGATTCCGCGAAATCAACCATCTGGAACCCGGTACGATGGTAATCGTCAATTCCAAGGGCTACAAGATTGAACGCTATGCAGACCCGGTTCCGCAAAAGCGCTGTTTCTTCGAATGGATTTACTTTGCCAACGCCGCCAGCGAAATCGACAATCTGGGCGTCTATCAGGCGCGTGAAGCCGCCGGACGCATTCTGGGCAAAAACGAAGACAACGTCGGCATCCTCCAGGGCGGAGAAGACGTCATTGTCGTTCCGGTTCCAGACACCGCCAAAGCCGCCGCGGCTGGATACGCTCACGTGCGCCATCTGCCGTGTCTGGAAGGTTTGATGAGAAACCGTTACGCCGGTCGCACGTTCATTCAAAGCAACACCGGCAGAAGCTACGCTGTTAGAAGCAAATACGCGGTTCTGCCCACCGTTTTAGGCGGCAAGAAAGTCGTTCTGGTTGACGACAGCATCGTTCGTTCCACGACAATTCGCGCTTTGATGAAAATGCTGCGCGAAGTGGGCGGCGCGGCGGAAGTTCACCTGCGAATCGCTTGCCCGCCGATTATCGCCCCGTGCTTCTACGGCGTTGACATGTCCCTGCTGGGCGACCTGTTCGCTCCCCATTTCCTGGAAGACGGATACAAAGGCGAATTCACGCCGGAAGTTCTCGACAAGATGGCAAAAGACCTCGGCGCCGACTCGCTCCGATACCTGCCCGTTGACAACATCGGCACGTCGATCGGCTGCGGTCAGGACACCTTCTGTCTGGGCTGCTGCACGCGAGAATTCCCCACGCCCAAGGGCAACGAACTGTTCCAGAAATCTTTGAAAATCTTCCAGGAACACAAAAAAGTCGATAGAGTTTACGACTGATCGACGCTTAGAAAGATAATCTTTCAGTAAGAAAGTGGTAAGTAGTTAGTGGTAAGTGGTAAGTAGGAATAGCGTTTTCGTCCTTACCACTTACCACTGTAAACTTACCACTTGTTGTTTATCCATGCCGTTGTAGGATGATTCTCATAATCGAGCGATATAATACGGCTGTTACTGAAGTTGCGTAAGAGCCTTTCCTATCATAGCCAACATATTTTGCGTTTGAACATCCTCCGGTATCAGGACGACAAGTTGCGCAAAGATTTCCAAGGCTTTTTCGAACCATTCCCGCGCGGCGGCAGAGTTTCGAAGTTGCTTTTCCATATTGCCAAGGTTAAAGTACGAACAGCCCAAATAGCGTTGCGCTTGAACGTTCCCCGGCATCAGGTCAGTCAGACGTTTGCGGATATTCATAGCCTTTTCATTTAAATCTCGCGCTGAGGCAACGTTTCCGGCGGCATACTCCAAATAGCCAAGACGCTCGTACGATATGCTCAAATTCAGTTGAGCATCAACGTTATCCGGCATCTTCTCAGCCAACCGTTTGCGGATTTCCACCATCTTCTCGCACCATTCCTGAGCAGCGGCACTGTTTCCGGCCGCTTGCTCCAGATCGCCAAGTATATTGTACGAAACGCTCAAATGTCGCTGGATGTCAACGTTATCCGGCATCAGATCGGCAAGTCGCTTGCGGATTTCCAGCGCCTTCTCGTACCATGCCTTAGCTGCGGTCGCGTTTCCGGCGGCTTGTTCCAAATCGCCAAGTAAATTGTACGAACCGCTCAAATCTTGCTGGGCATCAACGTTATCAGGCATTTGTTCGGCAAGCTGTTTTTGGATTCCAATTGTCTTCTCGTACCATTCCCGGACAGCGGCAGTGTTTCCGGCAGCTTGCTCCAAATCGCCGAGTTTATAAAACGAAACGCTCAATTCCCGCTGGAAGTCAACATTCCCCGGCATCAGGTCGACAAGCCGCTGGCAGATTTCCAGAGATTTCTCGTACGCCGCCTTAGCTGCGGCAGCGTTTCCAGCGGCTTTCGCCAAATCGCCAAGACGGTCGTATGAAGTGGTCAACCCCCGCTGGACGTCAACGTTATCCGGCATCTGTTCGGCAAGCTGTTGATCAATTTCCAGCGCCTTCTCGTACCATCCCCGCATAGTTGCAGCGTTTCCAGCGTCTTTCTCCAAATCGCCAAGCTTATTGTACATAGCGCTTGAAATCTGCTGGATGTTAACGTTATCCATAACGTTATCCAGCTTTCGTTCGGCAAGGTGCAGACTGATTTCCAGAGCTTTTTCGTAGCAATCACGTGCGGCGGCAGCATTTCCGACGACTTTCTCCAAATCGCCAAGACGACCGTACGAGATACTTAAATCATGCAGGGAGATAACGTCGTCCGGCGACTTGTCCACCAGCCGTTTGTCAATTTCCAGAGCTTTCTCGTACAAATCCCGCGCAGCGACTGTATTTCCGACGGTGTTTTCCAAATTACCAAGACAACCGTACGAAGAACTCAAACTCCCCTGAATAGTATCGTTTGAAGGAAACATTTTAGCTCGTTCTTCACATATTTTAAAACACTGCTGGAAAATTACCCTGGTCTCATTGATTCTTCCAAGGGTTTTGAGTATATCTCCAGAAATGAAAAGATTCCTTGTAAGGCGCCAATCGATATCCTCTTCGGAAGCTTCAATAGTCCACTGTTCCGCCAGCGCCAAGCAAAATTCAGAAACCGGCGTGATGTTCCACGAATTCTCTGGCGTACACCAGAACGTCTGGTCTTTATGAAGTAATTCGTTGCATTTATCACGGATTTTAGCGATGATTTCCTTTTGGACGTCTTCCGGGATTCCCTGCTTAACCGCTTCCGCTACCAAGCGATGAATACGGACAATGTTCGGTTCACCACTCAACGGCGTGAGGAGATTGTATCCGGTCAGCTCGTCGAGAACCTCAAAACCTTCGTCTTCGTCAAGACCAAGCAGTTCAGGAAGCCAGCCAAAACCAACTGCGTCGGGGGGCATAAGAGCCGCGATACACAGCGCTTTGTATGCGTTGTCAGAAAGAGCAGAAAGCGTGGATTCCAAAACTGCCGAAATACATTGCGCTTGATGACGTCGCAGTTCCTGCGTTTTATCCACCATCGTTTCCATCGTACCGGAGATGTTGGCGCTCAGGCGTTCGTACTGTTTTTGATACGTAACACGGGGAGACTTTTTCAGATACGATCCGGTCAGTTCGACCGCCAGCGTGAACCCGTCCAGTAGCCTCGCGATTTCTCGCGCCGCCACTGCTTCCTGCGGATTGTCCCCGAACGCTCGAAGGTTGCCTAGCAGTTCGACCGACTCGTCTTCGGTCAGCTGATCCACCGATTCTGTGTGAATGTGCGGGAATTCGTTGGCGGATTCCCGGGTCGTGATGATTACGTGGAAAAACTCGGGTAATTTATCGAGGTTTCTTCGAGAAATCAGTTCAAGTCGGTTGACGTTGTCCAGAATAAGCAGGAGATGCGCCCCAAGAGTTCTGTCGATGCCTTTCTCTTTGTTGCGTTCTTCAATGAGTTTAATCTTCCGTTTCAGTTCATTGTACAACGTTGTGAGCTTCTGTTCGTTCGTGCCTTCCAGTTTCAAATCGTGCATTTCGGCAATACTGGAGGAGAGAATTACGTCTTCAAGAGAGTCCGAATTCTCACAGTTTGCAAAGACGCGCCCCAGCTCGTAATCCCACGCAAAGGCGTGCCCGTAGGTAAGAGCCAACTCGGTTTTGCCGATTCCGCCCAAACCGTTGACAGCAGAGATGGCGGTTGTAGACATCGTACTGAGCGTTTGACGCAGCGAACGAAGATTCTCCCGCCGTCCAACGAAGTTTTCGTTATATTTCGGATACGCGGCGTTGATTGGCGAATTCTCGGCAATTACCTGCTTGAAATACTTTTCTTTTGTATTCTCGCACAAGGCTCGAAGTATCTCGTCAATTTTGGCGCGTTCCAGGTCGTGCATGTCAAAGTCGGGACCAGACTGGATTTGTCGAATTTGCTTGATCCAGTCGGGGAATTGTTTCTGTATATCTGGCGGAATTACGGGAAGCGGGTTGACGTTAAAGTTGTACAAGTCGTTAACGGCGACAATCAGTATGGGAGCTGTACCTTCTCCCAGAACCCGGCGGTGCATTTCGTGCTGCATCCACCAGTCGAACTCTCGGGCGCAGTATTCGCTCTTAAAGTATCCGGGAGACAACAGCACGATGAGAAACCGCGAACTGGCAAGAGCAGAACGAATGCGATTGTCCCAGTCCGACATATTATGGATTTCCGACTTGTCGAAAAAGACATTAATTTTGCCGCCGAACATCTGCTGATGTTCTTGTGAATCCAGAAGCTTTTTTACAAACTCGTCAACGAAACCGGATTCACCGTCCTCGGGTATACTGTCAGCGTGAGCGTAACTGATAAAATAGTCGTAATCGTATGGCATGATTGTTTCCCGTTTAGAAAAAATTGTTTTTATTCTGATTAAACGAAGCCGAATACTCCGTTCTTTTTGTTTAACGCGGCAAAATCAATTTTCGTTCGCCCAATGATAAATACCAGGAAGCGTTTTCGGAAATCGCTTCGGTTCCCAGCTGACACAGAATGGTTTGCAGTTTTTTCATTTTGTTTTTTGGTTTTGCTTCAGATTCTGGTTCAGAATCGGCGTCCAATTGTTTATCAATATCTTCTTTTTCAAGTTCTGGTTTCAAAAGCAGAATAGCGCGGTCAAAAGGAAACAGCATTTGCTTATAACGCCCCTGATCGGTTTGAGGTTTATTAACCTCCTTCCAGAAAAGAATAAAACCGTAAAGTGGAAAGTAAGCCAAAATCAAACCATAAACAATCATCGTCCATTCTGTTGCCAACGCATAACGGGCGTGGAAAAACTCCATCCACGTTGGTACGAATGGGAAAATGATAATTAGTGGATACCACAAATATTTAAGGATCTTGCCTGTCAGCCAAAATAACCAATTGAGAACCAGCAAAACAACCTCCTTGAAGGAAAAATCAAAAGCTTTTTCTTTAATATTCTTTTGGAAATAGATCAGCTGTCCATTAATCCAAACATCGCGAACAAAAGTCAATCGTTCTTTCCGGGTTTTATCGAAATCCTCTTTTTTCGGCGAATCCAAAAGCACGTCGAGACCGTTGATCGCAGTGCGAAGCCATTCCGTTTCGTTAAGTTGATGAGTTCGATAGTGCCCGGAAACGCAATTGCTCATCTCTGCAATCCGCCAGAATATCTGAACCCTCAAGGCCTCGGCAACTGCACGGAATCGATAAAAACGAACGCGGTCTTTCTTCCACCATTTAGCCCAGCCATACACTAAACCGAACCAGATTACGGAAACCCAGTACACAATTGTCGGAGTCGGAAATGCAAAAAGCATCTCGCACCAGGTGTTCTCTCCGTTGTGTACATAATTGAAACAGGTATTATGTCCCCAGTCATTTTGATGGATTTCCCATAATGACGACAGCAGCGCGCCGCTAACAAGAAAAAACGCCACTCCAACAAGATATAAACTGACTGTTCTTAACATCCATTTTTTGAACCATTCCGCCTGACTATCCACGTACGCATAGTGGTCAATAAGAGCTGTCGTTTCAGCATCGCAGAAATCTTCTGATTTGCTTTGAATTTTTTTCAGATACTTTTCGTCAAACAGATACTCTTTGGATTTAGACAATCCCTTTTTGACATCCTTCGGACAATTTATCGAATACCAGTTCAGCTCTCCAAGACGTTCAAGGGTTTCGACAACGTCCTTCATGCTGGAAGCGCTTGTTTTGCACCGGTTTTCCTCAGTCATCTGTTTACGGCTCGGAAAGAAATAGCTATTGTTCTCGGCGTCCCACAAATCATGTTTCGACCAGTAAAAAACAGCAATTTCTTTGGGGTTTTTCAGCTTTGCAACAGGTTCTGCCCGATTTTCAGGGTTATTGCGCGGGGTCAGAAATTGCACCACCGGACCGACCGACGTGTAGGTCAGCATATCCGATTCTGACTGTTCATCTGTATTTCCTTCGAGTTTGAAGTGCAGCGCCGACGACGTTCCGCCGGGGTATTTCTTCGACACGTCTATTCCATCCCAAAACGTGAACATAACGTGACTATGCAGAGCCAAAAACTTACCCAGAAGTTTATACTGTTTTTCACGCAGTTGATCGGTTTCATGATTATCCACATCCGCTATCTTTCTGCGATAATCAGAGCTATTGTCCGGCAAAGGAAGCTCGTATTTAAGGTATGCCTGATTGATCAGATTGTTAAACGTTCTTTTATCTTTAATGGTTCGCTTAAACAGTTTCTGCTCCATCGGCAAAACTGCAACTACTTTGACGTTCAAGTCCTCCGGAAGCTCCAGAGCAGCCTCTGCCGCCAACTGATCTGAGCCGTCTGCCATACCGGTGAGAAGAATTAACGGCGCGTTGACCTCCTTGTACTTAGACAGCCAGGATTTTTTATTGCATGATTTTTTCCACAGCAGCGCCATCTGTTCCAGTTCTTTCTTGAATGCGTTCTTGATAGTTTCGCGTTTGTATCCCGGCAAACCCTTAACCTCGCCCGGCTTCGCAAATGAACGATGCCCGGTTACTGCCACGACATAGGGCCACAACGGAATTCTTTGATCGTCCGGGACTTCTTGACCGTCCTGTTCTTCTTGACCGTTCTGTACATTGGGATCGTCCTGAACCAGAAAGCATAAGGATTTTATTTCTTTGGACAGCTTATTTGACATGTTTTATCCTCTTCTAAAAAGTTTGAAAAATTGTTTGATTAATTTGATATGTCAGGGCTGTTTCTTCGCTTGAGCGAGTTTCTCCTGCGTTTCGATTAATTCATTTTGGAATTCCGCATTCTCCGGCAATATGTCGACAAGCTGCTGGAATATTTCCAGAGCTTTTTCGTACCATCCCAGAGCGGCTTTATTATTGCCGCTTGCAGCTTCCACATCGCCAAGTCTCTCGTACGAAATACTCAAATCCCACTGGGCGTCTACGCTACCCGGCATTTTCTCTGCCAATTGTTTGTCAATTTTTAGAGCCTTATCGTAGAGTTCCCGCGCTGTGACAGAGTTTCCGGCGTCGTTCTCCAAGTCGCCAAGACTATTGTACAAAAAGCTCAAATCCCTCTGAGCGTCTACGTTATCCGGCATTTTCTCTGTCAATTGTTTGGCAATCTCCAGAGCCTTTTCGAACCATTCCCGCGCGGCGGCTGCGTTTCCGGCGTCATTCTCCAAATCGCCAAGGTTATTGTACGAAGCGATCAAATCCCGCTGGACGTCAACGTTGTCAGACATCAGATCTGAAAGCCGCTGAGCAATTTTAAGAGTCTTTTCGTACCACACCCGCGCTGAGGCAGCGTTTCCAGCAGCGTTCTCCAAATCGCCAAGACGACCGTACGAAACGCTCAAATCCCTCTGGACGTCTACGTTATCCGGCGTCTTCTCTGCCAATTGCTTGGCAATGTCCAGAATCTTTTCGTACCAATCCCGAGCGGCATCTGCGTTTCCAGCTTCGTTTTCCAAATCGCCAAGACGCTCGTACGAAATGCTCAAGTCCCTCTGGGCGTCTACATTCTCCGGCATTTTCTCTGCCAATTGTTTGGCAATTTCCAGAGACTTTTCGTACCATTCCCGCGCGGCGTCAGCGTTGCCGGCGTCGTTCTCCAAGTCGCCAAGGCGGTCGAACGAAACGCCCAAATCCCGTTGTGCGTCAACGTTCTCCGGCATTTTCTCTGCCAATTGCTTTGTAATTTTCAGATCCTTCTCATAGAGTTCCCATGCGGCGTCAACGTTGCCGGCAGCTCTCTCCAAATCACCAAGTTTACTATACGAAGTACCCATATACCGTTGGACTTGAACGTCGTTCGGCATCAGGTCAAGAATCCGTTGGTCAATTTCCAGCGTCTTCTCATAGCGTTCTCGAGCTGCGGCAGCGTTTCCGGCGACATTCTCCAAATCGCCAAGCATACCGTACGAAACGCTCAAATCCCGCTGAGCGCCGACATCCTCCGGCATCTTGTCAGCCAGACGCTTACGGATTTCCAGAGTCTTCTCGTAACATTCCCGCGTTGCGGAAACGTTTCCCGCGGCTTTCTCCAAATCGCCAAGTTTATTGTACGAAACGCTCAAATCCCGCTGGGCTTCAACGTTATCAGGCATTTCCTCTGCCAGCCGCTGATCAATTTCCAAAGACTTCTCGTACCATTCCCGCGCTGCAGCAACATTGCCGGCGGCGTTCTCCCAATTGCCAAGACGCTCGTACGAAAAGCTCAAATCCCGTTGGGCGTCTACGTTATCTGGCATTTTCTCTGCCAGCCGTTTATGGATTTCCAGAGCCTTTTCGTACCATTCCAGCGCTGCGGCAGCGTTTCCTGCTGCTTTTTCCAAATCGCCATAACGCCCATACAAAGCGCTCAAATTCCGCTGGACGTCAAAGTTATCTGGAGCCAGGTCGGCAAGTCTCTGACAGATTTCCAGACCCTTATCGTACCAATCACGTGCAGCGGCTGCGTTGCCGGCGGCATTTTCCAAATCGCCAAGTATATTGTACGAAACGCTCAAATCCCGCTGAGCGTCTAAGTTCGAAGGAAACGTTTTAGCTCGCGCATCACAAACTTTTAAAAAAAGCTGGAAAACTGCCCTTGTCTCATTTATTTTCCCAAGAGTGTTTAGTATTTTCCCAGAAGTATCAAGCGCCCAAGTAAGATTCCAATCGATATCCTCTTCGGAAGTTTCCACAGTCCACTGTTCTGCCAGAACCAAACAGAATTCAGAAACCGGTGTGATGTTCCATGAATTCACAGAGGTAAACCAGAACGTCTTGTCTTTATCAAGCAATGTTTCGCATTTTTCCCGAATTTTAGCGACGATTTCCTTCTGGGCTTCTTCCGGAATTTCCTGCTTGACTGTTTCCGCTACCAGTCGATGAATACGAGCGATGTTCGACTCGTTTTTCAAAGGCGTCAGGAGACTGTATCCTGAAAGTTCTTTGAGGACGATCTTTCCTTCGTTTTCGTCAAGACCAATCAGTTCGGGAAGCCAGCCAAATCCAACGGCGTCGGGAGCCATCAGAGCCGCGAAGTCCAAGGCTTTATGTGCGTTGTCAGATAGCGCCAAAAGAGTCGATTCCAGAACAACAGCCACGGTGTCTGCTGAATGTCGCGTAAGTCTGCGGGTTCTATCCGCCATAACCTGGAACGTTTCCGGATGGGATACTACCAGGCGTTCGTACTGCTGCTGATATGTAACATCCGGATTTCTCGCCAGATACGCCCCGGTCAGTTCTACTACCAACGTAAAACCGTCCAAACTTTGAGCTATTTGATGGGCGGAATCAATTTCAGACTCGTCCGAACCGAAAGGACGAAAATCGCTCAGCAGTTCGACAGATTCCGCTTCGCTCAATTGATCCACCAGCTCGGAATGAATGTACGGGAATTGATTCAGGTTTTCTCGCGTGGTGATTATTACATGGAAATAATCGGGAAGAATAGCCAGATTTTCTTGACTGATCAGTTCCAAATTGTCAACGTTGTCAAGAATAAGAAGAATATGCGCTCCGAGCGTGTCGAGATTTCCTTCTGCCAAATTATGCTGGACGATTATATTCTGTTTCGCTTTGAGATGATTAAAAAGAAATGCAAGCTTCTGTTGATCGGTTCCTTGGGGCAGTTCCCAGCCGTTCATTTCTGCAATCCCGCAAGAAAGAAGAATATCGGTAAGAGAAGTTTGATTCTCACAATTTGCAAAGACGCGTCCCAGCTGGTAATCCCACGCAAAAGCGTGTCCGTAGGTAAGAGCCAACTCCGTTTTACCAAATCCGCCCAAACCGGTCAAAGCGGCAAATCTTACTGCGTCTTGTGCGCTAAGGTTGTGCCGAAGAGAACGAAGGTTTTCTCGACGGCCAACGAAATTCTCGTTGTATCGCGGATACAGCGCATTGTTCGGCGATTTCTCCGCATCATTCTGACGCTGGACTTTTTCTTTGGCTTCCTTGCGAAGCGCTTCGAGAGCGTCGCTGATTTTTGTGCGATCTAAATCGTGCAAATCAAACTGTGCATCTGGCGGATCGGGCCGGTATTCTTGAATCTGACTGAACCAGTTCGGGAAACGAGACTTTAGTTCTAAACGGATTCTAACGTCATCCGGATCGTTTTCTTCCGGATTGTACATATTGGTCAGGTCGACGATGATCATCGGCGTGGTTCCTTCCACAAGCAGTCGACGGTGCATTTCATGTTTCATCCACCAGTCGAACTCTCGAGCGCAGTATTCACTCTTGAAGTATCCGGGAGACAAAAGCACGATGAGAAACCGCGAACTGGCAAGAGCAGAACGAATGCGATTGTCCCAATCGGACATGTTGTGAATTTCCGACTTATCGAAAAAGACTTTAATTTCCCCTCCAAACATCTTCTGATGGTCTTCAGAGTCATTCTTGAGTTTCTCAACAAACTCGTCAACGAAGCCAGATTTGTCATTCTCGGGTATATTGTCAGCGTGAGCGTAACTGATAAAGTAGTCGTAATCGTAAGGCATGATTGTTTCCCGTTGAGAAAAAAACGATTTTTATTTTGATTTTACGATATCAAAGAAAGAATTCAATAGTGGATAGATGTTCACGTTTTAAGCGTGCGCGTTTAGAGGCGGTCTATTTTTAATCTGTCTGAGCAGCTTTGCAAGAAAAAAGCGCGCGATCGCTTCGCGCGCGTTATGCATTACGAATTGGCAAGCTTTCTCGCCAGCTTGATAGCGCAGACCATGCTGTAGGAGTTCGGTTTGACGCCGGGCGTTGATCCAAAGGCGATGTCCATGGCGGTGCCGTGGTCGACGGACGTTCTGACAATCGGCAGCCCCAGCGTGATGTTGATTCCCGAATCGAATCCAAACGCCTTCATGGGAATCAGTCCCTGATCGTGATACATGCAGATGTACACGTCCGTCTGCATTCTCCGTGACGGAATAAACGCGGTGTCTGGCGGAATGGGTCCGACGATGTCGTATCCCGCCTGTTTCGCCTGTTCGACGGCGGGCGCAATAGCGAGTTCTTCTTCCCGATTCCCGAACAAGCCGTTTTCTCCCGCGTGCGGATTGAGTCCGCAGACCGTAAAGCGCGGCTCTCTGCCCAGTATTTTGCGCCAGGCGGCGCGGTTGATTTCCAGCGTCTCCCAAACGCGTTGACGGGTAATGAGTTTCGGGACGTCGCTGTACCCGACGTGCGCCGTTACCAGCGCCGTAGTCAGTTCAGACGAGCTGAGAACCATGCAGATGCTTTTCGCCCCGGTGTAATGGGCGAACATCTCCGTATGACCCGGAAAGGGAACGCCCGCCAGATGCAGCGCGACTTTATGAATCGGTCCGGTTACGACGCCGGCGCCAAGTCCTGTCAGCGTCCAGTCAATTGCCGATTTTATGTAATCGAACGACGCCTGACCGTACTCGGCGCAAATTCGTCCCGGGGCGTGATCGGTCATATCGACGTTATCGAAGTCCACAATCTGAACCGACCTGTCGGCAACTGCGCCGGCTGCAAATTCCCGATACGGTACGACCGGGATGGAATCGAAAATCGGCATGTCCGCCGGGGCGACAGAATACTCCGCCGCTTTTTTCAGCAGAGTCGCTGACCCGAGAACGGCAATCGGCGCGTCTGTTGGGTTGACCATTTCTTTAACGGCGCATGCAGCGCAAATTTCCGGTCCGACCCCGGCGGGATCTCCTTGAGTTATCAGTAACGGTTTCATGGAATTATTCAAAACTACTTGAAATATCTTCAAAAGGGGATATAATTAGGAGTGGCGAGTTGCGAGTAGCGAGTTGCGAGAAGTTAAAAGAATTAGCAATTGTCAATTAGCAATTAGCAATTATTCGCAAAGCGCCTCAGCAATACATCTCTCGCAACTCGCAACTCGCTACTCGCAACTTATTATATTCACTTTGTCATTTTTGACAACCCGCAGTTGTTCATGATTAACAGATTTCCGAAATTATTTCTGCTGTTTACCGCCGTTCTGTTTATCGGGACGGTTGCGACGCTGAAAAACATCGGCGCGCTGACCGCTGACCGCGTCTCGCAGAACGTCTGGATTCTGTTGGGCTGCGAGCTGGGCGCGCTGCTGTGCATCTGTCTGTGCGCTCTGCGGGAAGCGTATCTTCTGCGGCGCAAAGTCCTCGTTCAAAACGAACAGCTCAAACGTCAGGCGCTCCACGACCACCTGACGCAATGCTATAACCGCCGCGCTCTGTTCAGCCTGCTGGGGGAGATGGAACTGTCCGGGGCGGACGACTGGCCGCTGGGGTTCCTGATGATCGACGTTGACAATTTCAAAAGGATCAACGACAACTTCGGGCACGCTGCTGGAGACGCCGTTCTGCAAAACGTCGCGGAGCTTCTGCGCTCTAACGTTGGCGAGACGGGTTACCTGGCGCGGTACGGGGGAGACGAGTTCTGCGTTTTGCTGCCAAAGACGTCAAGAGAACAAACCGCCGCGATGGGCGAGACGCTGCGTCAGGCGATAGAATCTCATCCGCAAAACGTAACAGCGCCGGATTCGTCCGTTCCCGTTGGGCTGAACGTTACGATGAGCATTGGCGCGATTTGTGCCGAGAATCGTAAGACGACTATTGACCAGATTCTCACCGCGGCGGACGCCGCCATGTATCAGGCGAAACAGGCGGGCAAAAACCGCGTTGAGACGGGGGAGATTAGCTGTTAGCTATTAGCTTCTAGCTGTTAGCTTGGAATCTTGTAATTCTTTGCGTTATTTTTTAAAGTCTGAAGTTAAAATTACCAAGCTCGCAGCTAGAAGCCAGGGGCTAGAAACTCTATTTCGTTACTGACGGCTGGTCGGTCGTCGGTACTGTGCTTTCGACGCTGACTGCCGGAGCAGCGTTGTCCTTCTGATTGTCTCCGTTAACATAGTATTTGTTAAACAGAGCGAATCCGATAAACATCAACGCCAGAACGCCAATCCAGAACCAAAACCAAAACGGCGACTCGATGGGATCTTCTTCCTGATCGCTGTTGTTTGCCTTGACGTTGAGATTGTTTTGCTCAACGTTGTATTTCTTATCTTTCGACATGATATATTTCTCCTGTTGAAAATTGCTTTATTAAAAATGATACTTAACGATGGGATTAGTTCACACGTCATTTAAGCGTGTGTGTAAGAATCAAATCAGAAGCGGAGAATTTATCTGAGGTCGAACAAACGCCTTATTTGCTTTTATGGAAGAATGTCCAGTGTATACAACAACGTTGTACAAACACGGCGACGAGAAAGACCCTAAAGAATCGAAATTGTATCGAAGCTGTTTGGCTTTTTGAGTAACGTCAAACGCGATAAACGGCGCAGTTCCAGCGTCGATATAAGTTTGACGGCTTTGAGTTTTGTTTCCCAAAGTTGACAAGTCCCCCGGCATGGCGGCTGCAAAGATCTGCAGCGCCATTGCCATTACAAGCGTCAGGGAAACGAATTTGTTTTTCATTTCATCAGGTCGATGAAATCGTCGTAGACGCAACGGGCGTCTTGCGGACGCGTCGGCGCGGACGGATTCCAGGAAATGCCGATAATCGGGTACTGTTTGTGACGGAACCCTTCGACAATGTCCGGGAAGTTCAGATTGGTATGGGTAACGATAACGTCTTCGAGCAGGTCGTTGTCTTCTGCCGCGTCTTCAAAATCTTCGCCGTCCAGACCGTAGTCGATGTTCTTCGAGACGATAGAAACCAGCCCGGTTTTGGCGTCTTGCACCGGAATATTGACGCCGTGATGACCGTGTTCCAGAATGCAGGGGTTGATGCCCAAGCCCATGCCGAGCATGAGTGAGCCGAGTCCAATTGCGAGAACCGGGACCTTGTCCACCAGTTTTTCGACGGTATTCTCGATGATTTTGCCAACCCACGGCGCGCCGGGACCATTGGAAATGAAGACGCCGTCCGGCTTGAGCGCCAGCAGTTCTTCCGCTGTGGTGGAATACGGAACGACGGTAACGTCGCAGCCGAAACTGACAAGCGTCTGAAGCTGGTCGCGGCGAACGCCCAGGTCGAGAACGACGACGTTGTACCGTTTGTCCGTCGGACGTTCGTCAATCCATGCGTTCTTTTCCGTCCATTTATACGGGGCTTTGCAGGAAACTTCCGCAATCAGATTGGGAAACGCTTCGAGGTTGATTCCGCCGTGACATCCACAACCGCAGCCACAATCGCAATGATCTTCGTCGTGATGGCAATGATGACCTTCATGATTGCAGTCGCAGTCTTCGTCGTGATGACAGTGATGTCCTTCCTGAGCGCATTTGCAGCCTTCGCCGCCGCAATGATCCGCAGTGCAGTCCGGGTTGCCGCCGTTGGCGATAATCGCTGCGCGCTGCGCCTGTTTGACGAGGTCGGAAACGGACAGCCGCTCTCCGCAGGCGATAACGCCGTACTTGGGACCGTGATCTCGCAGGTGTTTGGCGATAGCGCGGGTGTCAACGTTTTTCATCGCGACGACGTCGTTGGCTTTGAGGTACTCTTCCAGCGTCTGCTCGGATCGGAAGTTGGACATGATCGGGCTAAGCTGACGAACGACCAAACCGGAGATTTTCGGACAGTCGGACTGGGAATCCGCGGCGTTGACGCCCACGTTCCCGATTTCCGGATACGTCATGGTAACGATGTTGTTGAAATTCGCCGGGTCAGTCATGATTTCCTGATAACCGGTCATGCACGTATTGAAAACAATCTGTCCGGAACGAATGCCGTCCGCTCCAAACGCGTCGCCGAGAAAGACTTTGCCGTCTTCGAGTACTAAATATGCCATTGTAATTCAAATTGAGTAAGGGTTTTTCTGCGTCTGCATTCCGCTGAAAATGCAACTATTAAACGCATTTGTATTATTATAGCGCCAATCAGAGCGGAAGGAAGGGGGGTGGTATGCTTACGGGGGGCGGATATTACCCGCCTAACAAACAAACTTAGTTTCCCGCGGACAATGTCCGCTCCCCTGAATGTTTATGGGGGGCGGGTATTACCCGCCTAAAATAACTTAATATTATTTTTCCCGCGGACAATGTCCGCTCCCGTTGGTCGCTTTATTCCCTCTCCTAAATCGAAACACTTTTTATTTTATCTATACTCCCCATATTAACACTGTGTCATTTTTAATTTTTTTCTTTAAATTTTTTAGGGGGAGCTATTGATTATTTCGTCTATGTAGTGTAAAATATAGGTATAGATTGGTATGTACGTACATTACCTTTTAGATGGAATTAACATTCATGAAAGACATTATGATTTTATCAAAGCGTCAAAGAACAAAGTCCTTTTCAGCGTTCACATTGGTCGAGTTGCTTGTTGTAATTGCAATTATCGCTATTTTGATGGGGTTGCTGCTGCCGGCAGTAAACATGGCAAGAGAAACCACCAACCGCGCAAAGTGCGCCAGCAACATTCGTCAGATGAGTCAGGCGTGTATCATCTACACAAATACACATCAGGTTTTCCCCCCTGCTCTGGTTCCAACAGAGAAGCCAACAAGCCTGTATCAGAATATTAAGGCGCCGACATACAACAATCAGCGGGAAAACTGGGTCATTCTGATTCTCCCGATGTTGGATCAGACGTCTATGTACGAAGAAATTTACGACTTGATGGCAAACGCTTTGACAACGTCCATTTCGAACGACGACTTCACGCCCAAGTCCGGAAAGTCGCCGTACGCTAAAATGAGCGAATTGCGTTCTCGAGAAATTGCGTCGTTCCTTTGTCCGTCAGACAGAAACAACCGAACTCCTTTTGTGGATGCCAGTGGGAATTCCTGGGGCAGACTTAACTACGGCGCCAATATTGGATTGCGTCTTGTTACAGAAATGGGCAACATGGACAACTGGCAGAAATCGTCGTATTGCGGCGTAATGGGGCCGCGGCATACCATGACTCCCAATGAGATTTCCGATGGAAGATCTCAAACGATTTTGCTTTCAGAAATTCGTTCCGGATTGAATAATTTGGATAGTCGCGGAACGTGGGCGTTAGGCGGCGCAGGACCCAGCGCAACAAGCGGAAACGGTTCTTATGGCGGTCAAGCCGCTGGACCTAACAACACAAGCCCAGAATCAGACTACGTTGAGTTCTGCAGCAGTATTGGCGTAAACTCTAATGAAGCAGCTCGATTGGGAATGCCGTGCACCGGCAACACCAACAATCGCGCTACCAGCCGAAGCATGCACAAAGGCGGCGTAAACATAGCGTTTGCCGATGGAAGCGCTCACTGGATTTCTGACGAAATCAATATCAGCAAATCGGTTGATCCTACCATTGGCGAATTCAGTCCTTCAGAGACTACTAAAACACAATTCACCATTTGGGACTGTTTGCTTCTTTCCAAGGATGGAATGGTCATTTCGGCGTCTGATTACTAATCAACATAATCGGGCTTACGAAAAGCGACTATTGATTCCATTTAACCTGTTTTCCTTAATTGTTGACAAAATAACCTCGCACTGGCATTTAACATGACATTCAGATTCAAAGTTTTTAATCGTCAATTCGGTTTTACACTGGTTGAACTGCTGGTTGTAATTACCATCATTGCCATTCTTATGGGAATGCTTTTACCGGCAATCAATTCCTTTAGAGAGATGGCAAACAGAACAACATGCTCCAGCAATCTTAAACAGCTTGCTTTGGCAACTTTGGAATATGAAAATACTCACGAAATCCTTCCGCCGGCGTGTACGCCGTCTGGAACTGTTCCCAAAAAGACGGAAAACGTTCCTGGCATGACGCCCACAAATCAACGGGAAAACTGGATTATTCACATTCTTCCCATGATGGAGCAGGAGGCTTTGTTTACAGAAATTGGAGCCTATTTGAAGGACAACGCCAAAGGGATTGGCGATACGTTCTCTCAACTTACCGGTAAGCCGAAAATGGAAGAGATTCGTTCACGAGAAATCAAAACGCTTTTGTGCCCGTCAGACCGTCTCAATCGAACTCCGTTTATTGACGAATCCGGCAATGCATGGGGACGCTGTAATTACGGAGCCAATATTGGAATCGGTAAGGCAGACGACATGGGCAACAACAAATGGTGGAGCAAGCCAAACGCCAAGGGCGTTATGGGACCGAGAATGAGCGTCCGCATATCCGACATTAAAGACGGCGCGTCCAATACGATTTTAATTGGAGAAATCCGCGCGGGAATCAACTCTTCCGACACTCGAGGAACGTGGGCGATGGGCGGAGCAGGTCCAAGCGCGACGGCGAAAAACGGTTTCCTTGGAGGAGAAGCTTACGGACCGAACGCGGCTAACCCCAACCAAATCGGCAAAGGCGACGTCGTATTCAACTGCAATACGGGTAAATTGGCTATGGACGTCAAAGAACGAACCAGAATTGGGCTGCCATGCACAGACGGTTCTACCAGCAACGTTCAGGCGACCAATCGCAGCCTTCATTCCGGCGGAGTCAATGTTGCATTTGCCGATGGAAATACCAGATTCATTTCTGACTCCATTGGCTTGGGAGATGTTTTAAGTGGAACAAATGTACAAGCAGACGCGTTAGACTCCTTCTATAAGCTGGGCGTTTGGGACAAACTTATCCTTTCGTGTGACGGTCAGCCTATCGACGCAGAATCACTTCAATAATTGAATTTTTATTACTCAGTTTATTTTATACTGTCATGAACGTATTGAGTCAGAATTACGCTTTGCCGCGGCGCAAGTCCGGTTTTACATTGGTTGAACTGTTGGTTGTTATCGCCATTATTGGAACTCTGATTGGCATGCTCATGCCGGCGGTTAACGCTGCGCGCGAAGCGGCGAACAAATCGAGCTGTTCCAATAATATCAAGCAGCTTGCTCTGGCGTGTTTGAATTATGAGCAATCCTATAAAGCTCTGCCGTGCGCCTGCACGCAAACCGGCAAGTGGGCGCCGTCCTACAGCAGCAACGGCGTACAGCCGCAGCCAGGCAACCAGCGAGAGAACTGGGTTATCATGATTTTGCCGTTTATCGAACAAACCGCGCTGTTTAACAGTTTTCAGGAAAAGTTTGAGGAAAACAATGCCAGCCACGACAACACCCGCGCCATTAACGACCCTGCATTCCAGCATCTTCGAGTGGTTGAACTGCCCGTTATGAAATGCCCGACCGACGCCAACAACAGAATTCCTTATGATGACGGTACTTATAAATGGGGGCGAGGCAACTACGGAGCCAACATGGGGTTGACGCTGGCAGACTACCTCGGGCATGATCAATGGTGGACGAACAACGGCGCCCGCGGAGTTATGGGCCCGAGGCACTCGCTTTCGATTAGTTATGGAGAGATTTCTGACGGAACGTCTAATACAATTTTGCTGGCTGAACTCCGTTCCGGGATAACCGCCAAAGACAGCCGCGGCACTTGGGCGCTTGGCGGAGCCGGTTCCAGCGCCACGTGCCGTAACGGGTACATTTGCGGCGACGACAACGGACCGAACTACCTCGTTGAAGGGTCAGACGACATCTTTGAATGTTCTGCCAGCAAAATGGGAATCGCGTCAAAAGATCGTCAGCGGCTGAAAATGCCCTGCGGCGAAGGAACCAACTCTAACCGTCAGGCAACTACGCGAAGCATGCATCAGGCAGGAGTAAACGTCGCTTTTGCCGATAACAGCGTACATTATATTTCCGACAATATTCAAACGCGAAGTTCATTTGGAGAAAATGAAACCAACGTAAGAAACAATACCGAGTTTTCCGTCTGGGATTGTTTGAACCTTTCGTCAGATGGGAAATCCATTAGTAACGCTGATTTTTAGTCCTTTTTAGCAAAGACAATCAAGGCAAGTTGTCTTTGCGATATCGAGAGAATTCTCATGAAACATTTTGCATTAATTCAAAGTATGAAAAAAACGTGTAAACGCGGCTTTACGCTGGTTGAATTGCTGGTAGTTATTTCGATTATCGGCATTTTAATGGGTTTGCTTCTTCCAGCTGTCAACGCTGCCAGAGCAATGGCTCGAAAATCAACGTGCACCAACAACCTGAAAAACATTGGTTTGGCGTGTATTAACTACGAGTCTGTCAATCACTACTTTCCGCCTGCGGCAACGCCTAGTACAATTACGGGCAACCTCAATTCAATACAGGTTGTTCCCAAATACAATAATCAGCGCGCTAACTGGCTCATTCTTATTCTGCCGCAAATGGACAACCAGGGTCTGTTTGACGATTTCAATGACCTGCTTAAAAAAGAACCTGAAAAGTCTACCGGACACAACCTTACCACAGCAGCGTCCGGAAAATCCGACATTACGCCCATGGAAAAGCTTCGCCGTACAGTCATTTCGTCCTATCGCTGTCCGTCTGATCCTTACGTAGACGTTGAATATAAAGACACAGAAAGTCATTTGTGGGCGCGCGGCTGTTACGCCGCCAATGCCGGTTTGGCAACCTTCCAGAACATAAGCCAGCGTCAATGGTGGGCCAGCAATAAAATCTGCGGCGTGATGGGATATCGATTCTCCGTTCGTTCGACCGATATTCAAGACGGCGCCTCCAACACGATTTTGGCGGGCGAAATTCGTTCTGGCGTTGATACGAACGACTCACGAGGCGTTTGGGCGCTCGGCGGCGCAGGCGCTAGCGCGGCAGCCGGCTGCGGCTTTATTCTCAATAACGACGCTGGTCCCAACGCCAACACTACCAACGGCGGCGACCAGGTGGAAAAATGCCCGGCGTCTTCGATTACTTCAGATATGCAAAAGAAAATGAAAATGCTCTGTCGTACTGGCTCCGGCAATATTCAGGCAACCTTCCGCAGCCAGCACACCGGCGGCGTTAACGTTGTCTTTGCCGATGGAAGTACGCACTGGATTCCAGACTCGATTGACAAAAACGGTGATACAGTTAATTCAGAGACGACCTTAAGTACCATCAATAACACATCAAAGTTGTCTTTGTGGGACAGACTTATTCTGTCCGCGGACGGCAAGTCCGTTTCAATTAAAGACCTGTAATATCGTCGTTATCAACCGTACGAAAACCAATCGTTTTGCAGTCAGGAACTTCCCTTTCCTGACTGCTGTTGTTAATAGTCCGACAAAAGCAGCTTTTACTTCCCAGATTCCTGCCTTATGACCTACGCCGCTATTTTCGACATGGACGGAACCCTTGTCGATTCTTTTGAAGCTCACTGGCTGTCGTGGCAAGAGATTGCCAAAGAAAACGACATTGTCTATACGCGCGAGATGTACAACAATTCCTTTGGACGTCCGTTCAAGTCGATTGTTGAACTGTTCTGGCGCCGCAACGGGAGCTATTACAATCCCGACGGCTCGCCGATGTTTTCCGACGTCGAAATGAAAGCTCTCGAAGACCGCAAAGAAGAACTCTATCGCGTTATCTTTCGAGAGAACTTCATTCTCATGCCGGGCGTGGAGAGTTTTCTGTCACGATTGAAAGACGCGGGATTCAAAATCGCCATCGGCTCCAGCGGTCCGAAAGAGAACATCGAGATGGTTGTCGATAAAATCAACGCGATTATGGGGCGGACGGATATTTTCGACGCGACCGTTTCCTGCAACGAGGTTACAATCGGCAAGCCAGACCCGGAAATCTTCCTCAAAGCGGCGCAAAAGCTGGGGCTGGAACCCAAACAGTGCTGCGTCTTTGAAGATTCCGATTCCGGAATTGAAGCGGCGTTTCGAGCCGGCATGCGCCGCGTCGCGATTTTCAAGCCGGACTGCCAGTACGCCTCGCTTTCCAAAGCAAACAGAAAAATCCAGTCCTTTGACGAACTGACGGTTGGCTACGTCACACAATTGATTGATTCCGCCGAATAAATAAGCTTCTGGCTGCTAGCCCCTAGCCCCTAGCTCCTAGCTTTTTTACCAGAATCCAACGTTATTTGATTAATGCTGAGAGTTTCATACATCCAGGCTAACAGCTAGCAGCTAATAGCTAGCGGCTTCAGAAATACAAACTTGAATAGCTAAGCTTCTAGCCCCTAGCTACTAGCCTTTAGCTTTTTTACCAACATCCAACGTTAATCAATAAAAGCTGAGAGTTTCAAACTCCCAAGCTAACAGCTAGCAGCTAATAGCTAGCGGCTTTATTACACCATGGAACCCGTTTCCGTTTTCGACCTGACCGACGAACGAATCGCGTCGTACGCCAACCTCAAAGAGC
>JAZMZV010000080.1:0-4158 GCA_045586185.1 Thermoguttaceae bacterium
TAGCCGAATGAGGAGCAATGATTCGGATACAAAATAGAAGGAGGTCATTGTGATACCAAGAGACGAGGCGTTTATGGTTTTGTGGGAGTTCCGTCCTTTTATTATGAAACTCGCCCAAAAGTACGCCTGTACTTTCATGTCATCGGAGGACATTTTTCAGGAACTTATGGCGCGTCATGTCAAAGACATTGAAAGAACGAGCAATGACAAAACTCACGCAATGCGCCTCCTTTTTATGTACGCGAGCAGGTGGATTTACGGAATCATCTGTAGTTTTCGGCATACTCGTATTGTTCAAAACGCAGACGGGCAAAAAGAAATCATTCTTCATGATTTTCACGTCCCCATGAGCGTCGTTTCCCCGGAAGACATACTCCCGATTGAGGCAAGACCAGACGCAAAACTGGGCGAAATCGCGACTTTTTCGGAGCTGGAGGACGAATTGAAGAGATTTCCTGAAAAACAGCAAGAGATTTTTTTCGCCAAGATAGCAGGAAAAACTTACAAAGAAATCGCTCAGGAACGCGGGTGTACCCCTCAACGAATTTGTCAGATTTTTCACCAAATGCGAAAAGACATCCTCGCCCATCTAACACTTTAACAGGAGCCGTAATATGCAAATTATCGAACTTCCGATTGAATCGCTGACCCCATATAAGCGAAACGCGCGTCGGCACACGGACTATCAAATTGACAAGATTTGCCAGTCCATTCAAGACTACGGATTCAACGACCCCATTGGAGTGTGGGGCGACGAAAACTTGATCGTCGAAGGTCACGGAAGGCTGATGGCGGCGAAGAAAATGGGGCTAACGAACGTTCCGTGCGTCCGTTTAGACCACCTCACGGAAGAGCAACGAAAAGAATACGCTGTCATGCACAACCACGCAAACGACCTCTCGACTTGGGACTGGGGGAAACTTCAAAGAGATTTAGAAGATTTCCAGTTTGAAAAGCTCGGCATGGACATTCCTGACTTCGACAAAATGGGCGCAAGTCAGGGCGACAGAACCGTCGAGAAGGTTGACGTTCCAATTTATTTTCCCGTCACCGTGATGGAAAATGAAGTCGATTACGCGCATTTTAAGCGTCTCAAAGAGCATTTCGGTGTGAAAAAGGATATTGATTTTGTACGCTGGCTCATTCACGACCTACGGCAGTCGATGGGGGAAATTCCGCAAGACGAGGAGTACGAATTTGAGGACGACAGCGACGAGGAATCCGAAGAGGAGGATTCTGACGACGAGGATTACGACCAAGAAAAAGAAGGGAGCGAACAGGAATGATTACCGCATTTTTAGGCGAATTACTGTTTCATGCGAGCGGGCTTGAAATGAGTTTTTACCGGTGCACGAACAACTGCGCCTACTGTTTTGCGAACACGAAAGGCGGTGAGGAACGGAATCCGCAACTGAAGTCCATCGACTCGTTTATCCGTACCGCCAGCGCACGTAACACGTTGGAAGCCGACCTTTTCAACGCAGGTTATCCCATCTGCATATCGAATAGTTCCGACCCTTTCACACCGAAAAACTGGCGAATTACCGAGCAATTCGTCAAGTTACTGGATAACTTCGAGAATGGGATTTTTTTCCAGACCAAGACGGGTGAAGGATTGGAAGAAGTACTTGACGCCATCGGAGCAAGACGCGACCGCCTTTTTTACATTACAATGACGTGTTCTGACGATGGCGTCTCTAAAATTGTCGAGCCGGGCGCTCCGGTTCTTGAAAAACGGATTGAAACGGCAATTTTGCTCGCAAAAATGGGCTTTGGCGTCGTGATTGGTTTTAATCCATACGTCGAGAAATGGATGCCGAAAAACGCCCTGGTGGACGTCTGCCGTCGGTTGGTCGAGAACGGAGTTCGCGACTTCTTTTTCCAGCCCATGTTTATGACGAATCGACGGTTTCAGGAGCTTCCTGTCGCGCGTCAAAAACGTTTTTCCGGTTTCGAGAATGAATCCGTACCGGAATATTGCAAAAGTTATGACCGTTGGTTTGCGATGTATCAATCCATTTTTGAGGTTTTGGAACAGGTCGAAAATGCGAATCCGTTCACCGTTCAGACCGTCAACAGTTCGCCTTTTGAGCTGTATCAATCAAAATTTTACAAGACGATGCCTCTGGCTTCCGAGTTTACGACGTGGGCAGTCGAAAATCCCAAAACGGAGTACACATTCGAGGATTTTTGGAACGTAATCACGGCGTGCGCCCCTGAATTTTTCGAGCGTCCTCACAACGGTATCGACCGTTATATCATCGCCAAAGCCCGTGATTTGTGGCGTGGACACCCAGAAAATCAGAACATGACGAGTTATCGAAAACTACTGCGACTTATGTGGAATTATCCCCACAAATTTGTGTGTTCTCCGGCGGGTTGCTGTTTCATGAAGGTTGTCCGACGCGATGAGAACGGGGATTTCACACTGGCTCTGACCGAAGAGCCAACATTCATAAAGGAGATTGTCTAATGGCTGCAGATGGAGGAGCATGGGGACATGCGACGCACGGGTCGGGAAGGCGAATTTTCATTCCAAAACGCTTTATGAAGCAGGTTTTGAAAACTGGTAAAGTAACATTCGCCAATTCCAGACACGAAGCGAAAGAGAAGTTTTCCACTTACGAACGTTTACAGGGTTGGAGTATGGACGACATTATCCACAATAAACGTGGTTTGGCGAAAGCGATTAAAGACAAGAAAAAGCGAAAGCCTTTTCAGCAACGAATTGCGGACGAGAGCGCTTTGAAGGGACGTCGAAAATCACGTACACGTTCGTCTCTGCGCCGTGATAACGAGCTTCTCACGGCTGCTGGTACGCAACAGAAGTACAATCCGAGGCGTGAAGTGCGTAACGTGAGCGTTTTCCTTCATAACGAGAAGAAGTATCAAAATCAGAAATCGAGACCTCACAAGAAGTTTAGGATGGAGGCGAGCAAGCCAAAATCCACTGCCAGAACGCCGAAGTTCAATCCTGCTTTTGCAGGAAGCGCGACCCAGCGTTCGGTGACAAGACGGAAAGCTCCGCCTAAATGATTTAATGTGGTTTTGTAAAATGCTGGGGTGTTTTGAATCGAGAATGGAGGCTCTTTTCAAAACACCCCGGCAGGAAATCGAGTAAAAAAATGAAGAAAAATCATGGCAAAGCGCGGAAGACCAACACTTTTTACCCCCGAAAAAGAGGCGGAGATTTGTAAGTTTCTTGCGCTAGGATTGAGCTTTGTCCAAACCGCCAATTATGTTGGAGTGGATATTTCTTCCTTGAGAAAATACATGAAAAAGAACGTCGCTTTCGCGAGAAAATGCAAGCAAGCGCAGTTGACCAAGCTCGTGATGGCGCACCGAAATGAAATTGATTTGCTGGAGAGTGGCGATTATCGTGCGTCTCAAGCCGTCATTCATCGTGAGGAACATCGGACAGAAGCCCGTAAAATGCAAGCTCTGCGACGCGCCGAAATTGAAGCGAAAAACGCTTCGGACGACAGAATCATTCCAGCAATTTTGAACCTAAACGACGCCATTTGCGAGATTAACAACGCTTTTTAAATCCGACGCAACCTAAAATTCCGCTTCACCGTCGTTTCGCGTTGCTGAAACGACTACCGACAAGACCGCCCAACGTGAAATTTTGGTGTAACGGGAATTAATGAACGTGAGGATGATACGGAAGACGATGCCCCAGACCCATGACGTACCTGAAACTTCAAAAGCTGAACTGGATTCCTGAACAAGAGGAATATCTGATGTCACAGGCGCGGTTCATCGCCGCAGATTGTGGACGGCGTTCCGGGAAAACGGAAATCGCTTTTCGACGCATGTGTCGCGCCATGTTGCAACAGCATCCGACAATCGATCACCCACTTTATTTGTGGGGTTTGCCGACGGCTGACCAGGCGAAAACAACCATCTGGTTTAAGTTACTGGAAACGTTCGAGCCAATCATGTCCATCTGCAAAACACGGGATATGACCCTCGAAGTCCAGACGGGAACGCGACCTGACGGAACGCCGACCTCCTCAAAATTGCTTGTTCGTGGCATGATGAACGCGGCTCGCGTCGAGGGCGTGGGCTACTGTGGCGTGGTGTTAGACGAGATGTCCGACATGCCCCCGAATGCCTATTTGACTTCGGTATTTCCCGCTATTTCCGACATCAACT
>JAZMZV010000081.1:0-26694 GCA_045586185.1 Thermoguttaceae bacterium
ACCCCACAAAGAAGGGGCTTCTACAACGAAATTGCCGTGGGATACCGAAATGCGTACAGTTGCACTTACCCCACAAAGAAGGGGCTTCTACAACGTTGCCGGACTTGCAGATTTCATTTGTTTGTGTTGCACTTACCCCACAAAGAAGGGGCAATGTTTAATTAGTAATTAGTAATTAGTAATTACGCAAGCGTAGCGCGAATCGTTTACGCTGTTCTGAACAATCAACCAAGGCGCAGCGCGAAGCGTAATTACGCATTCCGAATTACGCATTCCGAATTACGCATTCCGAATTACGCATTACGCATTTGATCTGACGTTTTTACCAAGTTGTGAAAGAACATTTTGACGCAGGGACGCTGAATGTACAGCGTTCGGCGAACGGTTCGCGATGAACATGTCATATCGCTCCTTTTTAATTTATATAAAAACGAGAATTGAAATGCAAGCCCCCCAGGAGGAAAATATTTCTTCCCCTATATAGATAACGTTATTAACGGGGGGAAAGTTACAAATTTTTTACAAATATAAGCCTTTTTCTTGTTCCCCCCGGCATTGCAATTCAAAAATAAACGGATAAAATTTAAGCAGTTCGGATAAGCAATAGAAATATTTTCGAGAAAATCAAAAAATTTTTGTAATAATCCGGGCGTGAATCCCGTATTGTTTAGTAAGAGGAAATTAAATCGTTCTTCGTCGATTTCAACAGTTTTCATTTAAAGGACATTTCAAACTATGTATCAAACAGAGAAAAACGTTCGCGGAGCTTTTTGGGCTGCTTATTTTAACACGGCAACTAATAACGTTCAGGCGATTCTTCAATTCGCCGGAAAAGACGTTCAGCTTGAGGAACTTTCCAATCAGGAGTTCGAGCTTGCTGCAGACAAAACTGGCGAGAAAGAAAACGATCGCGCATGGGCAACAGCCAATTGTCCGGCAATGAAGACTTTGAAAAAGTCCGGGAAGAAAGCCAATTTGTCCGAGCAATTGCGAATCATGAAAACGCTGTCTAAATGCCTTCCGTTTATGAAGGCAATCTCTACTCGCGTTCAAAACGGCGTTAGCAAGAACGGCAAAGTCCAAAGAGAAGGCGAAGAAATGTCTCCCCAGATGTTTGCGGAAATTCTGTCCGGGTACGTGGATTATCTGTACGAGCTGCGGAATTATTTCACGCATTATCGTCACGCTCCCGCCTCCAAGGGGAAAATGCAGTCTGAGTATTTGGGAATTCTCTTTGACGCCAACGTCGGAACGACCAAAGAGCGCTTCTATCCGGAAGACAAGATTGCCAAGGACGACAGGCGATTTAACAATTACCGCAAGCTCAAGGGCACGGAAACCGTCAAGGACTCAAACGGTCACACTGTAATGGGCGCAGACGGCAAGCCTAAAAAGCAGGCGAAGCTCAATAAGGATTTCCGTTTTTATCTTTGGGAGCCGGATTTTACCACGCCTAAAGGCGAAGTTAATCCGTATCGCGAAATGACGGCTCAGGGGCTGGCGTTTTTCCTGTGTCTGTTTTTGGAAAAGAAGTCCGCCAACATGCTTTTGGATTCTGTCGGCGTCGAAAAAGGAGCGAAGAGTCTGATCGAAGGATTTGGTTTCGAGAACATTTCCGACGATAATCGAACGCTGCTAAAGCGCGTGTTCACGATAACCTGCGCCCGACTGCCGCGAACCCGTCTGGAAAGCGAGAACCTGGCGAGTAACCAGGCGCTTGGTCTGGATATTCTGAACTATCTGCATAAATGCCCGGAAGAGCTTTTCAATCTGCTTTCGCCGGAGGATCAGCATAAGTTCCGAACCATTTCAGAAGAAGATGGGACGGAAACGCTGCTGAAGCGTTTTGAAGACCGGTTCCCGTATCTGGCTTTGAACGTTCTGGACAGATTGGAGGTTTTTAATTCTCTGCGATTCTGCATTGACATGGGGAACTTCTATTTCCGTTGTCACTCTCGCGTTCAGATTGACGGTTCTCGCATGGAAAACCGCCGATTAAAGAAAAAACTGACGTGTTACACCCGCCGTCAGGACGCGATTGATTATTATCAAAAGGAACGCGCGGCGGAAAACACTCTTTATCAAACGGACAATCTTGCTCCGGCGCCGAAAGCGTATCGAACGGACATGCTTCCGCAGTACGACATCGGCCGCGGTTCGAAGCAGGAAAACCGAATTGGAATCGCTCTGAAGTCTCTGGGCGGAAATCGACCAATGTTCACTCAGCCGACGCTCGATCCCGCCGGACAAATCAAGCCGAAGACGTACAAGCCTGACGCGTGGCTTTCCACGTATGAACTGGCGCCGGCGCTGTTTTTGTCTTTGCATGGCAAGGGACGCGACGTCGAAAAGCGAATTGAGGAATACATTCGCTCCTGGAAAGGGTTTGCAGACTGGATGTCCAAGGCGTCTATGGAACAGCTCAAGGCTTTGCGCTGGAATCCCGGCAAGGAGAAACGCGATGTTTTTGAATCCCGCTTTGAACGCCAGTTCGGTCTGTCGGTAAACGATATTCCGGACGAATTCCGCTATTATCTTCTCAACGGCAAGATCAAGCCGATTTATCTGCAATCTCAAGGTTCAGACAGCGCTGTTCCGTTAACGACCGACGAGGCGGCGGAAATCTGGCTTGTCAAGGAGTGTAACAACACCAGAGCGCTGATTCGTAAATATAATAACGAGCAGAACTACGATTTCAAGCTCGGCAAGGGAAAACAGCGCCGGTTTACTTCCGGGTATATGGCTCTTTGGCTGGTTCGCGATTTTATGCGTTTCCAGAAAGCCAACGGCAACCCTCAAGACCGGTTTGGAAAGCTCAAATCGTCTCCGGACTTCATTGCGCTGCAGTCGTCGTTGGCTCTGTTTAACAGCCGCAAAGACAGTCTGAAAGAGATTCTGAAAAACGCTCGACTGATTGGCAACAAGTCAGGCAACCACCCGTTTTTGGAAGACGCTCTTAAACGCAGCGGCGCGCTGTCGTCAATTGACGGATTTTTCAAAGCCTATCTGGACGAACGATTGGAATGGCTTCGCTGTGCCGACGGACCGGATGCATATCAGCTTCGCAAGCTGTACGAACGCGGGGAAAAGAAACTCAAAGCCGCCAAAGGCGCTCCGCCTGCTAACGTCTATCTGGGCGAAATGGCCAGTAATTTCCAGAACGAATCTGTTTGTTTGCCGCGCGGTCTGTTTGACGGTCTTGTCCGATCAACGCTTAAAGAACTCTATCCGGAACAGTACGCCAAAGACGTCCCGGACGGTCAGCGAGCCAATTTCACGTGGCTGATGCAAAAACATCTGAAATGGTCTGGCGATTCGCCGCAATGGTTCTATAAAGAACTCAAACAATCCGAGACGGCAGACGAGTTCAAAAAGCTGTTTGCGCTGATGGGAACGACAGACGTTCGTTACGACGCCGGAGGCAAGAAAAAGCTTGACGAGATTCTCGATATAACGTATTCGCAGCGGCAGCGAGAGTTGGAAAGCAAAGACAACGAGTACAAACATCTTCCGTTCAAAGAAAAGCGGGAATATCTTGAAAAACGCATGGACGAAGACGACCAGATGTATCGCAGCAAGCTCAATCGCCTTCGCGATGCGTGGAAACGCATTCGGATGTCCGGCGTTCAGGACATAGTTCTTCGCGATGCGATCTGGCAGTTGTTGGGATTGCCGGAAAAGTCCGTGCGCCTGTGCGACGTCAAGCCGGAATACGACTTGCAACAGCAGCGCGTTATACGCGGAACGAGTGATGGCAGCATGTCCAACGATGCGATTCTTAACAAGACGCATACGCTGGAAAATAACGTCGTACTTCCCAATGGTCTGGGAACAATCAAACTGACGGGAAAGATGAAACTCAAGAATTTCGGGAACTTCTACCGAATGCTTTCCGATCCGAAACTGCGTTCGTTCCTTTGCCTGTACAAACAGTTTGGGTTCGATTCTGTTGATTATAGCTATCTCGAACTTCAGGAGTTTGAATACTATGATCGCGTACTGCGTCCGGCAGTTTTCAAGATGGTTCATCAGCTCGAAGCGAAGGTGCTGGAAAAGCATCCGGACTTGCCGATGAAAGATAACAGCTATATTGATTTTTGGAGCGTTACAGAGAAGGCAAACTGCGGGAACGAGTTCATTCAAGTTTTGCTGACGTCGATTCGCAACGCCGTCTCGCATCAGTATTATCCGGAATTCTGCGTTCCGTCAGATTGGAAACAGGGAGATATCGACAAATTTGCGCCTCTGTTCAAGGACGAGTTGGCAAACGTGAAGAGAGAATTCTGCAGCATTCATAATCCAAACTCTAAAGAAAATCCCGGTCTGCTGTCAAAGGTAATTCAGGATTACGCTCAAAGGAAGTTTGACGCTGCTATCGCCTATGTCAAACAGCAGCCGTAAGGCTTGTCGTCCGCTTAGGAGTACGCGATTTCGCCCCGTTTCAGATAACTTTCAGTATTTATCAAAATTTTTGTCAGAAACGGAGTCGCAATTGCGTATATAATGTATGAAGGTAAAACTTCAAAAGAAACAAATTATATGTTGATTTAATTAAGGAGAAAAAAGAAGCCATGAATTTGGATGAACTTCGACAACAGTATCGTTTAGCATTGTTAGCTCAGGACGCCGACAGTATTGTTGAGCTTGAAACAGCTTTTTTTGATGCCGGCGGCAGCCCCAGAGATCTGGTAATGCAAAAAGAATGGGTTGCCAAAGCTAAACCGCTGGTTGAAAAAGCGCTGCAGCTTAAGAAGGACAACTGCTCTTTGAACAGTTTGGAATTCGATCAGTTAGACGAACAGGCGAAGCAGTACGGTTCTCCTTTGTCAGCATATATTCGCGGTTTGCTGCGTGGAAACGTTCCGGCGGTTAAAATTCATTCTGATTCCAGGTCAGGTTATCCAGACGATTCTCGTTCTTCCAATTGGTCTAAGCTGGACATCCCCAAAAAATTGCAGAAGGAATTCAAAGAATTAAAAAGGATTGCATCATGGAACGGGAAAGAAAATGAAGCTCGCGCGAAGGAGATTGCAGAAAACCTGATTCGTCATCATCCTGAGGTGAAAGAAGAAGTCGAGTTGCAATTGGAATATGGGAAGAAGTATCGTCAATGCAACCAGAAAGCGTACGAATTGGGCAAGAAAAATAAACCTGAAGAAGAATTGGAGAATTTGATTAATGACGTTGTTTCTTCAACCAACTATGAAAATGGTCTCGTAAAACAATCGTTCCAGAAGCAGTATAATGCGGGGAAAATGGTTAAAATCCGCATCAAAGAAGCCAAAGAAGAGAAGAAAAAAATGAAAGAGAATAATAATGTCAATAAAGCAGCCGCGCCAACGTTTGTTACATCTGTTCATGGTTATCAATCAGTAAATGATTTGGAATTGATGGACATTCACCAAAACTTTATCAGTCAGCTTGCTCCTGATAAAAAATGGACGATTCTGATCGACGATTCGAGAGAGAATTTTTCCCAGACTGTTTTTAATAAAAAAGTTAATAAAAAAGACGACAACAAAGGAAGACTCGTTGCCGTTCTCGTTCCGTCAAGCGTTCAGCTTCCTGATTTGCCTGAAGGTTTTCATGCAAGCCAATCGCTTCTGGCAGACATTCGTCCTGCAATAGATGCAATTCTTTCAAGTTCCTGCGGCGTGTTGGGCATTTCAGCTCAGAGCATGCATAAAATCAATGGCGATCTGTGGTATGTTACTCTTGAAACCCTCATTGATTTGATTCTTCGTTTGCTGCCTGTCGACGGTCCGACTCATCTTGACATCTATGCTGAACAAAAAGGCGATTTTGATTCAAAACAATCCGCAGTTCTCAAGAAGACGTGCGAGGTGAGTCTCAATCGTCTTTTCCGAACCAACCCCAACAGAGCAGAGCAAATTTCAATTTCAGCAAAATTTATTACAAAAGATGGACATAAATGGAATGGTTATGCAGACGCCGTTGCATTTTGCTGGGGAGGGTCTACTGCTTCTCCTCTCCTTAAACAATCAGGATGGAATGGGACGTGTTTGTTAGGATCGAACCCGGATCAAATCAGGTATTGCATTGATTCTTTGGAACGAAGCGAACCGCTTTCGGAGAAAGAATGGGATGAATTGATTAACAGTCCGGATGCGGACATTCCCAACTCCCTTGCAAATGTATTGTTGAAAATCCAGGGTGAAGAAGCCGCTGCAGATATGACGCTCTGGACTAAATATCTTGATCATGTTCAGAATCATCTCTATTCCAAGGCAATTGACATGCGTAAGCTTAACCGTCAGATTGCATGGCTTCAAATGTATAATCCTGGCGATGCGAATTTTTCGCCTCGCATGAGGCTGCTTTGGCTGACCACTCAGCTGGCGCAAGCCAACCATCTGGGAAAGACAGATATGTTTGCCAGGTACCAGAATGAGTTTACAGACCTCTGCGATCTTCTCTATCCAGAAGACGCGCCGTTGACCTGTTTGACTTGCCTTCACGTAGCTGTTGCGTACATGAATGATTTCAATTTCACAACCGCGTACGACGCTGTGGAATATTGGGTTGACCTTGACGAAGCTATCCCGGGACGGCTGTATTATGGTCAGATTTTGTCAACCATGGGTCAACTTTACGCCTTTACTGGAAACCAGAAAGAAGCAGTTGAAGCGTGCCAGGCGGCTATCGATACATTTGAAAAGCTCACCAGTGATAAAGAAAGGACTGATAACGTCAGTCAGACGTCTTCCTACAAGGTCATTGCCATGATGGATTCTGTTCCGGTTCCTGATAATATGACAGCGGAAATGGAAAAGTATCTTGGCAGAACGCTTGCAGAAGCTGCGGATCGCTTTGCCGTTTCTGACGCCCCGGCTGAGAAGTACATGCACCACGTCTTTCTTCGGTATCTTGCTCACGTCAACGCTCCTGAACTGAAGCCGATTATCGACAAATACCTGTCGCATAAAACAGAATGGAAGACGGAGTATGGTCATCCGTGGGAAATGATTACGTTCTATCGCGCGCTTCTTCACACCGATCTTTCAGCTCGAAAAACGTATCTTGATTTGGCATATCAACAGGTTGCTAACGCCGACGACGGCGCTTTGAAGGCGATCGCTTGTGTAATTCTTGGCGGTTTGTATTATTACGATTCCAGCCGTAAAGAAGAACTGGCGGAATTGACGCAGAAGGTTGTCGATGCGCTGCCGTATTTTGGCGAGGCGCGAGTTAAGGCGTTAAAGAATCAGCTGGAATCGCCTGTTGAACCGCTGGCTCTTGCCAAAGCCGTCCTGCCGTTTAACTTCAGATAGTTTTTGACGTCTGTCGTTCTCTCCGAACTCGTTGTCGATGTAACGGCATTGAGTTCGGAGAGAACCGTTTTGTTCAAGACGTTATTCCAATTTAATCTCGACGTTCTCGCCTTGACGCTGTAATTCGAACGGGGCGGATGTTCCGTTGAAATCGCAGACGCGGTCTATGTTTTTCAGAGTCTTGCGAAATACTTCCCGCGTTGTCTTTTTAGATTCTCAAAAAAGAACGTTTAGTAATAATAATGAAGCCCTGGAAAGTCTTCGCCGGACGCCTGGAATTCCTCCCAGGGAGCGTTGAGAAATTTCAACCATTTGGTCGAGGAACGGAACGATATAAAATCGCCGTTTGCAGAGAACAGTTCCAGAGCTTTTTTGCGATATCGTTCTGCCGTTTGAGCGTCTCCCAATGCGGAAAAACTGCGATACGCATCCGAGGCAATTGTCATGCAGATATACTTGAACAGCGGCGAAGCGTCCTTTTCAAGCAATTCGACAGCTTCATCATAATTTTTTAGGGCTTCTTCGCCATTGTTACAGAAGGCGTTCACAGCTCCAAGATATTTAAAAGAGAGCGCCTTAAGCCAGGCCGTTGGTTCTTTTATGGAAGGATAACGTTCATTGATAATACTGCTGTTACTGCATTGATTTTTTCTTAAAATCTGGAAATATGCAGCAAGACAGCGCTGGCGAAACTGATACTGTAAATTTCCGTTGTACTCTTTGTCTTCAAACTGATTGCTATTCTCTTGAAGATAGTTTCTGGCGAACGCATATTCGCAGCGTTCATCTTCAGACCCTGGATCAAAAAATGCGTACCATAAGTGACGATAATTTAAATCGCGGATAATATCGACGATCTTGCCAGTCTTTTGAGCGTATTCTATTGCAGATTCAACGTTTTCAAGAGCTTTTTCTTTACTAAAGCCATCAATGCCTGCCAACGTTCCATACATATGAACCTGAGCCATCGTTCCATGATACCGCATGAGTAAATCGTCTTGCGTTGTCTGGTCGACGTCAACTTGACTAATTTGAGAATAAATCTCTTTAGCCAGTTCCGGGACAGAGGAAAGATCGTCCATATCCTGAAACAAAACAAGCTGATGGATGAGCAGATCGTTGAGCGCTTTGCTCAGATTGCGCTTCTTCGCGTATTCCCTTCCTTTGCGATTGTATTGAATCGCTTCAGCAGTCTTTCCGCAATGACAATAGGCAAAGGATAACGAAGCAAGACAGTCCAGATACGTTTCCTCGTCCATATTCGGAAGGTACCTGAGCTTCTTTTCAATAAACAGGAGAGAATCGATAAGGCGATCCCAGCGGCTTTCCAGATCTTTTTTAGTATAAATCGTGATAGCGTTAATTCGATTAAAAATATATTTGTAATTGAGAATTATGTTGCTGGATGAACGCTCCTTGACAAGGCTCTCAATCTTGTTCTGACAGATTGAAATAATGTCTTCAATTGACGTGTTGGCGTCAATAACCGTCAGTAAAGGATCAGATTGGGAAGCAATGTCGGCGCCAAACGGGCAGAAAAATGTCAAAAGATCGAACTTCTCTTTAATGCTTTTAAGCTTTGGCAGAGTTTTTACAGGACGAAGACGGCAATTGGAAATTTCTCCCGTTGCAATAATTGAAAAAGGGCTGTATGCAGGTAAAAAGCTCTCTTTTCGCCAATAAGCCAACAAATAGGGAAACTGCAAACTAAGCCCTGAAAAGACGTCGATATTTACGTAACTTGAATGAAAAAGCAGACGAAGACAATATGGTTTGAGATTTAAGCTGTTTGTAAGTTCCGAAACCGCTTCTGACCATTCTGGAAAAGGAACGTTATCCAGGTCAAAAACGCAATTGAGCGATGCGCCATCTGCATCAGGACGTTCCAGCGTAAAAGGAATCGCGGCGCCGACGTCGTTTAATACAACCGGGATAACGCCATCGCATTTGCCATACAGATTTTCCAATCGGGAAAAAACCGATTGCTGCAAAAGCTGCAAAAACTTCTGGTCGTTTGAAGACAGCCGGGAATCCGCAGGAATAAGACTGATTGGTTTTGGAGCGTGACTTGGATTATGATAATCCAGCCAGATGTCAAAATTTGATACAGGTTCTTCCGAAAGAACGCTGCACAGAGAATTGCGTAATTCAATATCTGAACGCTTGAAAGAATATCGTACAAGCAATTCCGACAAGATGGCAATTTGAACGCTTTCACCTTGAGCGCCTTGAGCGCTATAACTTTCAATCAGTTCAGCATTGCTGAAAAACATCAGGTTTTCAGGGGCAGAAATGGCAACTCTGCCCAGTTTGTTCCCTTTCCCTTTTATTATGGAACTTAACGAAATATTCTCCATAATCAGTTTTCCTTTTGGATTGTCAACAGATATGGGGTTTCATTCTTGTCTTCCAGAAGAACTGGAATGTATTCTTCAGAATACGGATATTTAACAGCCTTGCCGTTAAACGTTCCCAAAAAGATTCCGTTTTCTCCAAAAAGACTCCAGCCATCGAGCGCGTCCGTCATACAGTCTTCCTGAATGGAATAAGCTTGAACAATCACCTGATTAGCGGATTTGTCGACGCAAACGTCGAGAAAAACGTCAAGATCGGGATCGGTAATCGACATCTGGAAAAATACCGGTTTTTCCGAATTCGCCGCCGACATGATAAGCGGCGCGCTGACGTTGGTTCTTTGAAAATTATACGTCTTCTTTTCTGCGTTAACCTGGTTTGCCGAACCCGGAACTGCAATCTTGCAGACGCCGCCCATGGGAAGACGAATCGTCAAAGGCTCCAATTTCCGTTGAGAGACGTCCAGACCGAAAAATTGCGTGTAATCAACAGACCAGTTCAGCGGAGAATCGGAATTTTGAACCGCTGGAAGAATGTTCTGTCGAATTGTTACGCCTTCAACCGGAGCTTTCCCATCCGAAAGTTGTTCATATACTTCAAAGTTAAGAACGTTTTCAGCAGACGGCTTGAATTCAAGGCGCAAATTGTATCCTGCATCGGAGAATTCCCAGACGCCGTCAACCTCTTGGGGTTGACATTCCGCATAACGAGAACCCGACAGGAAATACTCCAGTTCACGAACTTCCTGAGTTGTTGGCTGCGAAAGAGCTTCCAAAACGTCAGACGATGCAAGAGGATTGGCGGCGAAAAAGTCGTTGATGTAGTCAATCGTTTCAGCATTGACGTTTGCGTAAAGCCCCGCCTCAACCCAACGGGTAAAGTTCTGACGAACCTGGCTGGAAAACGGATAAGACGTATGTTTAAGGAAAGAGTGCATATCCTGAAGCTCTGTCAGGGAAATGCCGATTTCTTTGCCCGTCTGTTCCTGTAAATCCCAAATTCCCTGGTCGAAGCGGTCAAGGAAAATCTGATTGACTTCGCTGCTGTACGCGCTGTTAAACAGAAGGGCGTCTGCTTTGGGCATATATTGTTCAATTCCCAATGAATACAACCTTCCTGCGTAAGAGCAGTACAGAATCAAATCGAATTCATTTTCAATTTGCATGGTATCGAGTTTGCGGCAATACCAATTTTGAACGTCGCGCTGAATTTCTTCAAGTGTTTTTTCCATAATAATGTTTCCTTTTGTCTTTAGCGATGATCCGCCAATAGGGTTTCGTACGGGTGCATTGGATTACCGCGTTCGATTCTATCGTTGAACCATGATTTGAAAGACTGTTTTTTGAGCAGCTTTTTTTCCGGACGATACATCGTCAGGATGACGTAGTCTTGCGGGTCTTGTTTACCTTCTTTCTGTTGTGAGTTATTTGATTGCGATGCTTCTTGATCAATTTTCAGCGCAGCAATTACAACGGTTTTATCTTCTTCTGAATACGCTTGAATTTTTTGATAACGACTAACGCATTTAACAATATGAGATTCAATAGTATAAACGTCTTCCAATTGATGGACGTGACCAACGCCCCTGGAACAGCATTGCGCTATCGTTTTAGCCGCCTGTCGGGCGTATAATGTTGTTAAAAGTCTGAAATCTTCTGTGTTGTATATGGAATCGTTATCCCAATATGCGTCGCGAACACGAATGATCAGTTCAGGATAAAACACACTTATCCAACGTTCCTCGGAAGCCTCAATTACATGCTTTACAACATGGTCTATCAGACTGGACGTGGAAATAAACGACAGCATTGACGAACGGGGTTCCTGTACGGGAACGTTACTGTTACTTTCCATGATTGGTAAAAATATCTAAACTGTTTATACAAAATCTGAAAACAGAACGTCATTTGACGGAGTCAAAAACAGCTTCAAGCATTTCTCTGTTTTGCTTTAACCACTTGACAACGCTTCGGGTATAGCGGCTTCGCTCCGCCCTCGCGTTTTCTTCAGTAGTAATGCCAAAAAGACGTTTCAAATCGTCAAAATCCGTAATCGGAGCAAACTGTCTGTTAAAAGCAGGATTGCGCGTGATTGAGTTTGCGGCGGCTTCCGATTCCAGGTCTCGCATACATTCCGTTTTCTGAGCCGCCTTCTGATGAATATCATACAACGTTTGTTCCGGTTTCTGTTCGGGAATATTATGTTCAATCTCTTTGAGCGTTTTATGTAAAAGCCATTGAATGCCTTCCTGATTGCAAACGGGATGCTTTTGATCTGAATAAATCCAGGCTTCTGATCTGTCAAGCAAACTCGATTCTGTCATCTCCGGATAGAGCTGCGCCCCTGCTTGACGATTGACTTCGCTTAGGAAATGGTCTTCAGCCAAACCTTTGCATTCATTATTCAGATAATCTATGAACAACTTGATAATGCTTTTAATCGTTTGAAATCTTTGGTTCTGAATATCCTGCTGGCTTTCCAATACGTCAGAACCGTTGTTGTCTGCGTCCTCGTTTTTATAGCCAAAATAATTCTTGTCGCTAATAGACGAGACGGTCAGACTGCTCTGCTGAATGTCTTTCTGAATATCGTCTTTGGTTTTGCCTTTGAGTCTGCCGTTTGCAGCAATCGCTTTTTTTCTTTTCAAAGCAAAATTGTTAGCGATAGATGTAGTTTCTTCAACGAATTTGTCCGCCAGGTAACAAGCCTCAATACTGCTGAGTAAATACTGGATAAATGGAGGCAGTTTTGTTTTACGAGCCAGGTTTGGATCAAAATCCGACTGAACAGGCTGAACAACTCCATGTTTATCACAGGTTTTACTTGCATACAATTCCAGCCAATAAAGAAAAACGTAACTTTTGAATTCAGAAAGCGCGTCTTCAAAAATATCCTTTTTGCGATGACCGCACCCTTCCCACAGCCAAGCGTATTTCTTAAGGGCTTTGGCGCAATACATCTCGAACAAGGCAGATTTCTTATCAAACAAAAAATGTTGAGCTTTTGCCCATTCCGCTTCCCAGCCTGGTTCGCGATGAATAATTTTTAAACCGTCGATTTCTGGATAAGTATTGTCTGTCATGTCAGAATTCGTTAGTTTCAATCAATCGGTTAATGAATTTAATCTTGATAACTGTTTTTATTATTTTAACAAATCGTTCAGTTAAATCAAGCGCCGAGAAAGACTCTTAAACAAAAGACTGTTTAACAAAAAACGTTTTTCTGTTAAACAGGATTTCATTGATTTGATCCGTTCTGTGCGTATCTCGATTAATTTGTCGAGGATAAAGGGTTTGAAGGAATGATTTTATCCATAAACGGAACGGTGAGGAGGTTCCATTGTAAAATAACGCCGCCATTTCGCCGTCGGTTGCAATTCCGAAATTTCAGACTTGCTGAACGCAAGACGTTTTCGATTTATTATCACTCGCAGCCTCCATTATTGTTTAACTAAGGATTTAAACGCTATAACATCCGAAATTGTGATAAAAATTTTTGAAAATTTTATAGACGCTGTAGTTGCTAATACGGCAAGAGACGCTTATCACGTCCCGGACGACGATAAAACAGGGTTAAGACAACAATGGACGAGGAACGTATGCGAAGCATGCCTAACAGGAACTCTAACTCCCATATTGGTATTGTCCGCTGTCTATTATTCTCATTTTGCTTAGATTCAATATTGGTGAGAACAACAATTAAACAATTCAAGATAGTCTGACATTCTGAAAACTGAATTGTTCAACAAAATGCCGCTCACACCAAATTGCATAAGTAAATATACGTAATGAACTTCCGACTGAATGTCATTTTTTTATAAACTTTTAATATCAATAGTTTTAAGCCTTAAAGATTCTTGCTGGTTCTATGTTAAGGTCCGGTTTTACGATAATGTCGTCAAGCAATAATTCTAAGAAAACGCTCAAAAAATACGGGAGAATATTCTTTATTCTTGTAACGCTTTTGGCAATTGCCGCCATTTTTGAATCAAGAGCCGCTATCAGAAATAAAGGATTTAAGCAAGAAATGAAAAACCCCTCGCAGGAAGTTGCAAGGGGTGCGGATCGGGGCAACAGGATTCGAACCTGCGACCCTCTGCTCCCAAAGCAGATGCGCTAGCCAGGCTGCGCTATGCCCCGTTAAACCCATAGAAAGAAAAAGATAAACGCTGGCAATTGCCAAAGCTTACCTCTTTTCCATGATTGTTATAATATATACCATATTTAAAATATTACAAGCCCTCCCCATGAAGTTTATTTTCTGATATGTCGATACCTAAAAAGCGAGATATAATACGCCTACCCCAAATGGCGCTATAACCTCATGCCTAACCAACCCTCCCTTCTTAATCGGTAAAGATTCTCTATATTTCACATTATGAGCATATCGCCATCAAAAATCGAATTGTCGATGTATTCAGCCGTTTTGCAGGCGAAAACGGCTTTGGGCGGTATTATGCAGCGAGGGTTGGGAATTCAAATTGATTCGTTAGAATGTCTCGAACCTTATTCGTGGAACAAGCTGGAAATTCCAGAACGTCTTAACGGAGAAGGAATTGCAGTTGCAATCATGGCGCAGCAGGGAGGATATCTGCTCTTTATTTCAGACGACGGAATTCTTCTTCCCGCTGGCTTTGGGGCAACATTGGACGATCCGACCCAGCCGTTGCCTGTTATGGCTAATCAGCTCCAAAAAGAGCTTCAGCCTGACGCTCCGGACTACGTTGGCAAACGAATTGGGAAGGCTAAGGTCTTTTCCAGCATGGCGCGGCGAGCGGGCGTGGACAACTCTGCGCAAATACTGCCTGTTAAACTGGTTATTGGCGACCAGGAATCGTTAATCTGGTTTATCGGGAACGTTCCGCACCCCGAGAGGGCTTTTGCCAAACGAAATCCGAACCCGGAATCGAAAAGCAAGAAATCAAAGCTGTTTTCCGACGAGATACTGGAAAACTTTACCGTTAGTTCAGACGTCTTCAACCCAATCCCGGATTCTTCTCTGCCTGAAGAAGAAACGACAGAACTATTGGACGAATCCAGTTCAGAAAATAATAAATCGGAACGTCATAAAGCCGACCTGGGGCGATTGCTGGCGTTAAAATCGTCGACTGTTGAAGAGAATGCGGATTGGCAGAGAACCAATCTCAAGGATATAATCGAAAAACAGGAAGAGAAAAACGAGGAGCAAAACACCCCTGCTCCGCTGCCCTCTGACGAGTTTATACCCAACAGCGCTTCCGTCGATTGTTTGCAAAACGACGCCATTTCCGAAACGCTCGCGTCAACGGTTCAGTCCTCCCTGTTCACTCAAAGCTGTCCTGTTGACGTTGAAAAAGACGTCGTTATTGTTCAGGGAGACGCAATTCCTGAAGACATCTTTCCCGAAGTCAGCAATTCGGAAGACGTTGATTCCGAAGAACGCGTTCTGGAAAATGACATTCCGGAAGACGCCGCCAAAGACGACAATTTGGAACAAACCGCTCTCGAAGACGAGGAAGACGATGCGTTAGAAGACATTCCAGAAGACACGCCCGAGCTGACGTCTCAAGACGACGCTAAACGCTATACGGTTCATCCTGCTCATGCAGATTATCCAACTGTTCATCGAGCGCAGCCGATTCCCTCTCACCCGGCGTTAAAAATGCCGGTTTCGCTGAACGCGGTAATATCTCAACGAAGCTGTTTGGTACAGGACATTTTAAGCTGGAAGGCAGGAAGCGTTATTGAGTTCGACGACATTCAGCCAACGGTTCTTCTCGAATCAAACGGCGTCGTTTTGGGACATGGTAAACCAATTGAGCAGAATATGCGTATAGGAATTCAGCTGGAATAGCGGCGAGGCGCCGATTAGTGGTTAGTGATTAGTGGTTAGTAGTTAGGACGCAAGCGCTGATCTAACTTACCACTAACTACTCCCTATTCCCTACTCCCTATTCCCTACTCCCTATTCCCTGATTCCCATGGATACAAACGAACAAAAATCCGACCTGTCGCCAAATGCTGCTCAACCCGTTAAAAAAAACTGGACCCGCAGAGCAATAATCGTCTCAATAGTCGTCAACGGTTTGATTATTGTCGCGTTGGGATTGTGTTACATTTCGTTCAAGGCTGACAAGTCTGCCGCAACGGCGCCGCCGGTAACGCAGTCTGTGCCAGAGCCGGAACCTCCATCTGAACCGGCAGTCGTTCCTCTGCCGGGCGAAAAAGCCAAAGACACGGTCAAGCGGGTTTTGGAAGAACAGACTCAGGCGGCGGCAGCTCGAACAGACGAAGAAAATCTCACCGCTTTGGAAGAACAGGGCGAACGTCTGAAAAGAGTCTCGTCAGAGGAAACCATCGACCAGATTGCCGACCAGTTCCATTCCTGGGCAGGCACAGAAGAACGCGCCACAGAGCCGGCTCCTGACACGCCAATGCAAACTGCAAAAACCGTTTCCAGTTCCAATTTCGACACTTCAACAGCGCAGTTCTACGACGTTAAAAAAGTGCGCTCGAAATCGACAGGAGAAATCAAATATAAAGCCATTCTTTTAGACGCTCAAGGCAGAACCATGTCAATGGAACTTCCGCAGGCAGATGGAGAAAAACTCTATCCGGTTTTCAAACAGATGAAACAGAACCCCCTCATGGCGCAAGTTTACAAAAAGATTATCATGCCGTTAATCGACAAACAGCTCAATGACTTGCGAGGGGAAGACAACGAATAATAACAATATTCATGTCAAATTACTGATACGAGAATAATGACAGCGCGCGCCCCGCCGCTAAGACGGGACGCGTTTGACTAAACAAAGGTCAAATTACGCTATTTTGCGCCATGCTCTCTAAGCCATCTAACCAGTTTTAGATTTCTGCTTTCAGCGGCGAAATTCAAAATCGAAACGCCCATTTTGTTTTTTGCGTTAACGTCAGCCCCGTTTTCAACCAGAATTTGGGTCATTTCCAAATTTCCAGTTCCGGCGGCAATGTGCAGAGGCGAGAACCCTCTAAAGTCATTTTCGTTGACGTCTGCGCCCTGTTCAACGAGCCATTGAACCATTTTGGGATTTCTGCTTATTGCGGCGCATAATAAGACCGATTTCCCGGATATGTCTTTTGCATTGACGTCCAAGCCCTTCTCAACAAACCATTGAGCCATCTTCACATACCCACATCCCGCAGCAATATGCAAGACAGAGACTCCTTGATAATCTTTTGCGTTTATATCGGCGCCATGTTCAACCAACAATTGAACCAGTTTAATATCCCCGTTTACGACGGCGGTAAACAAGAGCGTTCCTCCTGAACCGTTGCCATTTTTAACATTGACATTAGCTCCGTGTTCAACAAGCCAACGTATTAATTCAAAATTATCGCTTGAGAGGGAAATTGTTAGAGCGGTATTACCGTTGTCGGTTTTTGCATTGACGTCCAGTCCCTGTTCAACAAGCCATTGAACCACTTCCAGATTGCCGCTGTAAGTTCCATAATGTAAGACGGTATCTCCATAATTATCTTTTGCTTTGACGTCGAGTCCCTGTTCAACGAGCCATTGAACCAGTTTCAGATTGCCGCTTTGGGCGGCAGGAAATAAGACCGTAATCCCCAATTTGTCTGTTGCTTTGACATCCAGCCCCTGTTTAACCAGCCATTGAACCAATTCCAGATTACCGCTTCGGGCGGCAGAATGCAGTACCGTGCTTCCCGACAAATTTTTTGCATTGATATCCAATCCCAGCCCAATTAACAACTCAACAAGTTCCTGATTCCCGCTCATACCGGCGGCATATAAAACAGACAATCCAGCTATATCTTTTGAGTTGATGTCTGCGCCCTGTTTAATCAGCTCTCGAATCAGCTTCAAGCTCCCTTTATTGGCTGCAAAATGTAACGCTGTTATTCCTTGATTGTTTTTTGCGTTAACGTCTGCGCCCTGTTCGATGAGCCAATGAACCAGCTCCAAATTATCGCTTTCAATAGCGCGATGCAAGACCGTAGAACCATCTTTTGTTATGGCATTGACAAACAATCCTTGTTCAACCAGCCATTCGACCAGTTCCAGATTCCCGCCCCATGCGGCATTCATTAAGACTGTCGAACCCGCTATGTCTTTATCATTGACGTCCAATCCCTGTTCAATGAGGCGCTCAACCAGTTTCAAATTCCCGCTTAGAGCTGCATAATGTAAAGCTGACCTTCCGACCATGTCTTTTTCTTTGCAGTCCAAACCCTGTTCAACCAGCCATTGAACCAGTTCCAAATTTCCGCTGGCAACGGCGTAATGCAAAACCGTACCGTTATACAGATCTTTAACGTTGATATCTGCGCCGAGTTTGAGAAACTCTTTAACCCGATTTAAGTCGCCCTTCAACGCAATATACTGAAGAAGAGCGCCTTTATTTTTAGATGAACGACAATTAAAATCAAGCTCTCCGGTTTTTATCATCTGTTCAAAACGTTCGACGGATGGTTTGCCAAATATATCGATGGCAATCCTTGCAGTTAACTCCTGAGAGTCGGAATTGGACGGTTCCGAACCGGCTCCGAAAACCGAGATCTGCAAAAACAGCAGCGCGGCTAAAAACGCCGCAAAGAGCAAACAAATGTTTTTAGATGTTTTCATGATAATAAACGTCTCCTGTAATTGCGTTATAAAAAAACACAATTGATTATACTCAAAGACGGAAATGATGCAAGAGCAGTTTAATAATAGAGACGAGTAAAACAGAGATATCAACGACAGCGGCGTCTCGCCTTTTCCAAAAAACTTTAGTAGGGAAATATAATAGGAATAAACTTTGAGGAGCGCTTGCGATAAACGGGCGACCACACAGGGTCGCCCCTACACTCCTCACTCCTAATTCCTAACTGTAATAGCTCTATTCAAGAAGCTACCGTCGAATAATATCCTTCACCGTCTTTCCGGCAGGAATCATCGGCAGAACGTGTTCCTGATACGGAACGGCAACGTCGAGTAAAAACGGTCCTTTGGCGTCAAGCATCTTTTTGATTGCCGGCGCGAGGTCTTTTTTATCCATGACGTGAGCCCCATCCCAGCTGAACCCTTTGGCGATTGTAACAAAATCCGGATAGCGATGTTCCGGACCGATACCAACGCCGCGGCCGAGGGCTTCCGGGTTCTCAATCGGACCAAGGTACGTATGAGCGCGATTGCCCTTGAAAAAGCGGTCTTCCCATTGAACGACCATGCCCAAATGCTGGTTGTTGAGGATCATGAGCTTGATCGGAATTTTTTCGCAGAAGCAGGTTGCCAGTTCCTGAATGTTCATCAACGACGAGCCGTCGCCGTCGATGCACAACACGGTTTTGTCGGGATTGGCGACTTTGGCGCCCATCGCGGCGGGAATCCCAAATCCCATCGTGCCGGAACCGCCCGAGGTGAGGAACTGACGCGGATATTCGCACTTGAAAAACTGCGCCGCCCACATCTGGTGCTGACCTACGCCGGTTGTAACAATCGGCTTGAGTTTGCGCTCTTCAGTCTGTCGCCACAGCTCGTAAATGGCTTCCTGCGGCAAAATGTATTTGCTGGAATGGTCGTAGTCGAACGGATCGGCTTTTTTCAGCGCGTTGATTCGATTCAGCCACGGCGTTCTGTCTCCGATAAGCTCTGTTACTTCCGGCTCGCTCATGTAATCCAGGCGTTTGAGAATCTGGTTCATGACCTGTTTAACGTCGCCTTCAATACACATGCTGGCGTGAACGACCTTGTTGAGTTCTGACCGGTCAACGTCAATGTGAATAATTCTGGCGTGTTTGGCGAACTCGGAAACCTTGCCAGTAACGCGGTCAGAGAATCGGCAGCCAAAAACAAGGAGCAAATCGCATTCGTTGACGGCAATGTTAGCGTAAACGCTGCCGTGCATGCCAATCATGTCCAGCGACAGCGGCGCGCCGCCGGGATACGCTCCCAAGCCCATCAGCGTCGTCGTTACCGGAATGCGAAGGCGTTCGACAATCTGCTTCAGTTCCGGAGAGCTGTCAGAGGAAATCACGCCGCCGCCCGCCATAATCACCGGCTTTTTCGCCAGGCGAATCGCTTCAATAATTGTGTCGATTTGAATGCTGTCCGCTTCCGGCGCCGTGGCATTGTATCCCGGCAGGAAGAAAGACGCGTTGTAGTCTGGAACGCAGGACGCCAGCTGAACGTCTTTGGGAATGTCAACCAAAACCGGACCTTTTCGACCGGTGTTGGCAATATAGAACGCCGCGTTCATGACCCCCGCCAACTCGTTGACGTCTTTTACCAAATAGTGATGTTTGGTAATGGATCGAAACACTTCGGTCGTCGGCATTTCCTGAAACGCGTCCGTTCCGATGGAGGGAACCGTAACCTGTCCGGTGATAACAACTAACGGTACGCTGTCCAACTTTGCGTCTGCAATTGCCGTTAAGAGGTTAGCTGCGCCCGGACCGGAGGTGGCAGAAACGACTCCAACCTTCCCCGTAGAACGAGCGTATCCTTGAGCCGCATACGCCCCGCCCTGCTCGTGTCGAGGCAGAACGATTCGCAGCTTGTCCCGATAACGGGTGTACGCCTGATGAAGTGGAATAACCGAGCCGCCGGGATATGCAAAGACGATGTCTACGCCATGCCTGACCAACTGTTCAACAATGATATCCGCTCCACTTACCGGATGAGGGGGATTGACGCCTGCCACGAAAAAACTCCGTACTGATATATATTTATAACAAATCGACAAAATAATGGAAAGAGCCTACGCAAGCTCAATTTATATTTGTCCATTATTTTTGTTTTTAAATTGTCTAATATTATATCAGATTTACCCGTTTTCTCAAGGGGGACGGGGAAAGAGGCTGTAGGGAATTACGCTTAGGCGAGCCACGGGTGTTAACCCGTGGGTGTGAGCGCAGCGAACGTAAAAATGAAAGGCGGTAACGAAGCGACCAACGGGAGCGTAGTTACGCTTTGTTCGAAGCGTGCATGCCAAAACGACGAAGCGGAAAACCTCCCTTGGATGTAGCCCGTCCTCGGGCTACGACTTGACGGCGTAAGCCGTCAAGGTAAAAGCGGAAGCCTCCAAAAAATTCAGAACGCGGAATGCCCGTCCGAACAACTGATTCGCGGCTGTATCAGCCGCTGAAGTAAAGGCGGAACAACCGCTACTTTCGCCCGAACAGCCAGCTAAAGAACCCGCGTTTGGGTTCGGCGGCTGATTCGGTATTCTCGATTACGTCTTCTTTGGATTCAGATGTTGGAGTTGATTCCGTTTAAGCTGTCTCTGTTGACTCTTGTTCCGTTTTAGGAGCTTCCGATTTCTTTGATTCTGGAACGTACGTAACCAACTTGGACTCGTCGATTTCGCCAGCGAGGAACTGATGAGCCTGCTCAAACGTTATGCTCTTGTGATTCCCATAGTTTAGCTGAAGGAAATCGAGATGATGTCCATACCAAACGCAAATACGCCCAGCGCCAACAAAACGAGAATCGCATTTAACACTATTCCATCGAGCAATCGGCTTAAAATTGTGTTGTAACTCAATACCCCAATCAGTTATCTTAGCATAATATTGTTCATGAACCCGTTCTTTATGAAATAAAGCATAATAAGAATCAAATTGAGGATTCTTGGAATCAATTACATCTTTGCATTTTCCATCCTGAGACCAAAGGCGCAAGGTTTTATCATCGCTCCACGATAGAATGTCGCCCGAACGAAGTTCAAGAGCGCCTTTAATAATCCATGCATGTCCTTCCAGAACCGCTTTGCACTTTCCATCAGGAGACCAAAGACGCAAAGTGTTATCATAACTCCACGAGAGAATGTCGCCAGAACGAAGTTCTATGGCGCCATAGACCCTTTCTGTATGCGCTTCCAGAACCGCTTTACATCGCCCGTCTTGAGACCAAAGACGCAAGGTGTGATCTTCACTCCACGAGAGAATGTCGCCGGAACGAAGTTCTATGGCGTCATTGACATTGTCTGTATGCCCTTCCAGAACCGCTTTACACGTTCCGTCTGGAGACCAAAGACGCAAGATTTTATCACTACTCCACGAGAGAATGTCGCCAGAACGAAGTTCTATAGAGCCACTTATATAGTATGTATGCCCTTCCAGAACCGCTTTACACGTTCCGTCTGGAGTCCAAAGACGTAAAGTACTGTCCATGCTCCACGAAAGAATGTCGTCAGAACTAAGTCCTATGGCGCCCCAGACAGCGTCTTTATGCCCTTCCAGAACCGCTTTGCATGTTCCATCAGGAGACCAAAGACGCATGGTAAGGTCCATACATTGGTAACAACAACGACACCACGAGAGAATGTCGCCGGAACGAAGTTCTATGGCGTCATTGACATTGTCTGTATGCCCTTCCAGAACCGCTTTACAAGTTCCATCAGGAAACCAAATACGCAAAGTATGATCATCACTCCACGAGAGAATGTCGCTGGAACGAAGTTCTATGGCGCCATAGACCCTTTCTGTATGCCCTTCCATAACCGCTTTACACGTTCCGTCTGGAGACCAAATTCGCAAGGTATTATCCCTGCTCCTCGATAGAATGTCGCCAGAACGAAGTTCTATAGCACCTTCGACCGAGCTAGTATGCCCTTCCAGAACCGCTTTACACGTTCCATCAGGAGACCAAAGACGCAAGGAGTTATCCAAGCTCCACGAGAGAATGTCGCCTGAACGAAGTTCTTTGGCGCCCCAGACCCTTTCTGTATGCCCTTCCATAACCGCTTTACACGTTCCGTCTGGAGTCCAAAGACGCAAGGTGTTATCAACCCCCCACGAGAGGATGTCGCCGGAACTAAGTTCTATGGCGCCACTGACCCAGTCAGTATGCCCTTCCAGAACCGCTTTACACGTTCCGTCTGGATGCCAAAGACGCAATGTGTTATCGTAACTCCACGAGAGAATGTTGCCGGAACGAAGTTCTATGGCGCCGTTAACCCCGTAAGGATGCCCTTTCAGAACCGCTTTACATGTTCCATCAGGAGACCAAAGACGCAAGGTTTTATCCGAACTCCGCGAGAGGATGTCGCCGGAACTAAGTTCTATGGCGCCACTGACCCAGTCAGTATGCCCTTCCAGAACCGCTTTACACGTTCCGTCTGGAGTCCAAAGACGCAAGGTGTTATCAACCCCCCACGAGAGAATATCGCCAGAACGAAGTTCTATAGCGCCACTTATATAGTATGTATGCCCTTCCAGAACCGCTTTACACGTTCCGTCTGGAGACCAAAGACGCAAGATTTTATCACTACTCCACGAGAGAATGTCGCCAGAACGAAGTTCTATAGCACCTTCGACCGAGCTAGTATGCCCTTCCAGAACCGCTTTACAGGTTCCATCGGAAGACCAAAGACGCAAGGTGTTATCAGCGCTCCACGAGAGAATGTTGCCGGAACGAAGTTCTATGGCTCCATTGACACAGTCTGTATGCCCTTCCAGAACCGCTTTACAAACGCCAGTTTCCAAGTCCCAAATTCTAAGATTATGATCGTCAAATCCATCGTCAAATCCCCAAGGCAAGGCATCAAATCCCCAAGACAAGGCATCGCCGTTGGAAAGAAGTAATACTTCATTTCCCGCATTTTCTATAACCAGTTTGCATGGGTTGGGGGAGTATTTGGGGGGACGGTTGACTTTATTAAGCCAGAACCAGTCGCAGGGAGATTCGTCTTCTTTTGGATTAAGCCAGCGTTCAGCCGCTTGTGTTACGGGACATTCGTCGGCAACTTCAGTGGCGATCTGAAGCATAATCTTGTATGCAGGGTTCTCTTCACAATTACGGCGCAAATAATGCGCGTTGCTGCAAATCACGTCAAAATAGGCGTCGCAGTCAGAAGAAATGCGATTCAATTTGCCTCTGAAAAGAAAATAGTCCAAAATAACGCGTTCAAAGTTTCCATATCGGAGACGCTTCATCAAGTACGGGAAATCTGCCAAGACCTTTGTCGCTTCCTGCTTTTTATCAGCGTTCATCAGGTGAGATGGCAGCCACGTTAAAAAGTAACGCTGCGTAACGTTCGGGATTTCATCGGTTCGCGTCGTCCACTGCAAAGCGCCAGATTCGTATAATCTCAAACCGGCTTCGGCAAAGTCTTCTTTCGCTTCGTCTGGATAGATGCAGTAATTCCCGGAAACGTCTTTGTTAAAGCAGTAGTCAATAACACTTTTATGGAACGCCGAAACCGTGTCTTTGTCTGACGTTCCAGACTGGATAAAGAACGTGCCCAACTGTTCCAGCCGGTCGTCCAGTTCAGAATTGCGGTTGATTTCCAGACAGTATTTCAGAACGGCTCGCGGGATCGGCTCGCAGGACGTTAAAATATATCCCAGCATGGGACGAATTTCTTTTTTATAGACGTCCATTCTATCGCCAAAAAGGCGTTCAAACTGGGAATGAATATACTCGATAACGCCTTTTGGAAGGTTGCGAATGTCGTCGATTGTAAACGCTTTCTTCTTCAAATCGCGAAAGACCATTTCAGGGTACAAAAACGTTCCTTCAGATTTCTCCAGAAGAACGTTGACCACTTCTTCTGAAACCGTTACGTCCATACCCTTGAATTCGCTGCAAATGTATTCGCGAACGTCGCTGACGTTTTCTTCTTCCGAGAATTCGACAGGAGTAAAATGAGCGAAATTCCGGTTTACGGAATCGTCGTTGTCTCGGGACGTGATGAAAAAGCGAATCCAGGACGGCAGTTCGTTCAAATTATGGTTAATTAGAGACGCAATTTCATTCCGGTTGCCATCGGTCGCTTCGTCCAGAGCGTCAACGAGAATCCATTGACTTGCCCGTCCCCCGTCGATTTCATCTTTCAATAAATCGAGAACAAGCGTTTTAAACAGCGTTTGCGAATCGCCGGTTTGCAGGTCAATCTTTTCCTGATTCTCCTTGAGATAGTTTAACAGCTTGCTTCGATAGGACGAGTTCGCCTGCGCCAGCTGGTAAGCGATAGACGTTACAAATTTCTGCGGCTGATGGGTTTCCCTCTCTTTGTACTCAATAAAAAAGGAAGCGTGAATGGCATGATAATAGCGATAGAGAAGCTCTGCCGCGAATCGGCTTTTTCCAAATCCGGGACCTTTTTTGAGCCATAAAACGCGCTGTGCGTCATCGCGAATCGCTTGCGAGTTGAGAGCAATCTCGTCTTCAAACATTTTGAAAAGGGACTCGCGTCCGCAGAATTTGTGAACAATTTTCTTCTCCCTTTCCCCGGTTTGTTCGTTGAACAGGTACTGGATGCCGCGATCCAGACGCCGCAGACGGCTGCTTATATCCCATGGATGGAGAATCTTCTTAAGCTCTGTCATTTCAACGCCGTACTGTCGAACGTTCTCGTTCTCCAACGCTCTGGCAAGGGCTTCCAGATTCTCATTGAGCCATGCTTCGTCAATCTTGTCTGCCGACCAGTGCAACTGCCAATCCATGAAGTTCGTGAACAATTGATGGGTTAGCAGATACGCCGGGTATTCAGAATTCTCTAAGGCTTCCAGCTTGATTGGGAACATGTTTCCACCGCGCACGCCGACTGCAATGGCGATTTCGTCCAGACAAACGCCGTTGGGTTTCATCGCTTTGCGAGACAGACAGATCAAAGCAACGTCTGACCATTCGACGCCGTCGTAAATTGCCTTGCGCCAATCGTCGCCTGCCTTGATTTTGTCTTTGTCCAGCCAAACTTTATGCCCGCGGCTTACCAGATACTTTTTGACTTGAAGTACAACGCTTTCGTTATTCGGTTCTGGATACGGTTTCCCGTTTTCGTCCAGCGCGCCGATTTCGTGTCCGTAACTGATAAAAATTTTCAACGGTTTAACTGCTTTTTCCATGATGACGATAAATGCAAAAAGGGGAAACGGGATTTCTGGCTTTTCTCCACAGCGGAAAACAAGCTGAGGGCATAAATTTTAATTATAATTGACTATACTAAAAATGACGTCAATTACAAGTAGGAGAAAATGAAAAATCTTTATATTTTTTGATAACCCGATTATATGCCTCTCTTTAATAAAACGAAATTCACGAATAAAGATAACAGAAAAAAGGAAGAAATATAAATCATTTATCAAAGACATCAATATGAGAGAGCTTCTTTTAGTGAAAAAATGAGAAGTTAAAAAATGAAACAATAGGCATTCGGAATTAAAGTTGTTCTATTACCTACTGCCTATTGCTTCATACCTAATTACTAGCAATTGACGTACAAATCGTCCAGGACGTGGAGGGCTTTTTTCGCCAGCTCCCAGCTGGATTTCGCGTTCTGACCGGTAACCAGACGCCCGTCTTCAATGACAAACGACCCCGCCGGCTTTTCGCAGGAATACAGCGCGCCCGCGTCGATGAGCTTGTCTTCCACGGAAAACGGGATTTCGTCTTCCAGACCCAGCAGATTTTCCTCGGCGTTAGAAAAGCCGGTAACGGACCGGTCTTTAATCCAGTTCAAACCATCGTCTCCTTTAGGAGCCGCCAGGATTCCGCAGGCATGGCAGATCGCAAAAATCGGCTTTTCCTGAAGAATAAAGTCTTCCAAAAGCCGGACGCTTTCCCGTTTCTGACAGACGTCCCACAAGCACCCGTGACCGCCGGGATAATAAACCGCCAAGTACTCGCTGGCGTCAACGTTCGTCAGACAAATCGTCTCCTCCAGCTTGCTTTGCGCTTCGCTGAGCTGTTTGGTATACGAATCCATCTTATCGCGAAACTTTTCTGTACAATACCCTTTATCGGGCATGCTGGAGGGGTCAACCGGCGCGCTCCCGCCTTTGGGAGAAACAACGTCAATTTCGTATCCGGCGTCTCGCCAAAGCATAAACGGAACTGCGTACTCTTCAAGCCAGACGCCCGTCGGCGCGCCATTGTTCAACTCGTTGTGATTAGTAACAACAAACAAAATTTTATCCATTTTAATTTCCTCTACTAAAAAGTTAAAATGGCTGGGTTATGAAATTATAGTCAGAATGGGAAGATAAAAAAACTGCTTGCCCTTTCCCATAATTTGAGCGTATTTTTCATTATTAAATATGATTAAATCCCCCTTGACAAAAAAAATGAAATTATTATACTTGAT
>JAZMZV010000082.1:0-21362 GCA_045586185.1 Thermoguttaceae bacterium
GCGGCAAGCGACGTCATGGGCTTGGAAATTCTCAATCAGGTTTCTTCCGACAGCGGGGATCAGGAAACGTACGGCGTTGTCGACCCGGACGAAAAGGACTTGCCGCCCGGCTCGCGCGGCGTGGGAACGAAAGTCGTTCTCCGCAACGCTCACGGCGACGTCCTGCTGGGGCTGATTATCGGCGACAGCGTCAAAAATACAAAGGATCAGCGGTACGTTCGCCGTGTGGGGCAGAACCCGATTTTCACGACAAAAGTCTATACGGACAAGTTCTCGACCAACTTCGGCGACTGGATTGAAAAAGACCTGTTACAGATTGACGTCTGGGACATCAAATCGATTACCGTCAACGATTTGGCTTTGAAGATTCAAAACGGCGAGCCGTACCTTCGCGACAACGGCATGATGAAATTCGCCTTCGACGACCAGGCAGACCCGTCGTGGTCTCTGGAAGAGATGACCATTTCCGATAAGAACGGTAAGATTAAGCGTCTTGAAATGCGCGACGACGAGGGGCTGGACGTCGCCAGAATTGGGCGGCTGGCGCAAGCTCTCGACGACCTGAAAATCGTTGACGTCCGCCGGAAGTCCGACGCATTCAGCAAATCGCTCAAGCAAACCGGGGCGGTTAAAGTTGACGTCGAAACCCAGGCGGATTTGATCGCCAAGGGCTTTTGCCTGCTCCCGATTCCCGGCCCGGACGGTCAGCAGAAAATTACGCTCCTGTCGACCGATGGCGACATTACCGTCAACATGGGAAACGGCGTCGAATACGTTCTGCGATTCGGCGCGATTGCCGACAACGTCCGTTCCAATCAGGACGAATCCGCAGTCAATCGGTATCTGTTTGTCATGGTTCAGTTCAACCCGGACGGGATTAAAAAGCCGGAACTGGAGCCCCTTCCTGACGCTCCCAACGAGAATTCTCCCGACGGCGCTGCTGTTGCAGAAATTACTCAAAAAATCGCCGATGTCAAAGCGGCTAACGAGAAGAAAACCAAACAGTACGAAGCCGCTGTCGCCGCCGCTAAAAAGCGAGTCGAGAAACTCAACAAACGCTTTGCGGACTGGTATTATATTATCGACGACGAGGAATATAAAAAGATTCATATTTCCCGAAAAGACGTTATCGCAAAGAAGTCTGAATTGGTATGTCCCGAATGCGGCGAGGTCTGCGACCATGATCACGCTCATGATCACGCTCATGAACACGCCGCAGAAGACGCTGACCATGACCATGACCACGACGCTCAACCGCTGCAGCCGACCGAAGACAATCCCAATCCGCCTGAACTCGACTTGGACGCCTACGAAAGCCCGGAATTAGAAGATCTCCCGGAGATTGAAACAGAGGATCCAAAGACTGAAGAGCCTGCGACTGAGGAGCCGAAGACAGAAGAACCAAAGACTGAGGAGCCGAAGTCCGAGGAACCGACTACAGAAGAACCTAAACCGGAAGAACCAAAAGCTGCTGTTGACGATATCGTATTAGAGGACATCGAAGAAGCTCCGGCTCCGGAAGAACAGACTCCCGCTCCGCAAGCGGAAGAAAAGTCTGAACCAGCTCCAGAAGCTGAAACAAAGTCTGAACCTGCTCCGCAAGCGGAGGAAAAGCCGGCTCCTGAAGCTGAACCCGCGCCTGCTCAAGAAGAACCTGCTCCCGCGCCGGAGGTAGAAGAGCAGCCCGCTCCAGAAGAACCGCAGCCGGAGGAACAACCGAAAGAGCAGACTGAGAATAAACCGTAATTTGTTACATAACATCGCGTCCTGAAATGTTCATTTCCCCCATTTGGCTTCTGCTGACAATTCCCGCAATAGCGCTGTTCGTTCTGGCTCCGTATTCGTCCAGAACGGCGGGGCTGTTTCGCGCTGCGTTTTTGACGCTGGTAATTTTGTCGCTGGCGCAGTTGGCGATTTATCGCCAATACGAAGGGGGAACGACAGTCGTCGTCGCGGACAGAAGCCTTTCGATGCCGTCTGACGCGTCGGCTCGTCAAAAGGAAATTATCGATTTGCTTGCGCGGTCAGCGCGACCGAAAGACAAATTGGCGGTCGTCTCTTTTGGGCAGAAGGCGGCTGTGGAGTTGCCGCCGCAAACGGCGTCGACGGTTCAGTTTCAGGAATGGACGCGTTCTGTCGGTCAGGACGGGTCAGAACTTCTGGAAGCGATTTCAGCAGCGCGATCTTTGATTCCCCCGCAAACCGGCGGGCGAATCCTTCTTTTGACCGACGGTCGTTACACCGGCGCAGACCCGATTCTGGAAGCTGCCAATCAGACGTCGTCCGTTCCGATTGACTATCGTATTATTGAACGTCCCAAAGTGGCAGACGTCTGGATTGAGCGTCTGGACGTTCCCGATTCCGTTGAGCCGGGTCAGGCGTTTATGATAACCGCCTGGGCAAACGTCCCCAAAGCGGGCGACGTCAACTATAAACTCTATCGCGGTCAGACGCTCATTGCGTCCGGCGTGAAAGCCTGCACCGCCGGGCGAAACTCGCTGACGTTTCGCGACAAGGCGACAGAAGATCAAATCGGCAATGCAGCAGCGATCAATTACACCGTAGAAATTTCAACGCCGGGGGCGGACGCCATCAAGGAGAACAACGCTGCCAAAACGATTGTCGGGGTGCGGAAATCCAAGCCGATTTTGCATCTGTGCGCCGGCGGGAATTCCGGATTGGGCAAAGCCCTCAAAGCCGGGAAATTGCAAGTCGATTCCAAAGACCCGTCTGAAATAACCGTCGATCTGGAAACGCTGGGGCAGTACAGCGCCGTGATTCTGGAAAACGTCGAGGCGTCTTCTATAACAACTCAAGGTTTGGAAACGGTTCGCGCCTGGGTGGAGCGTTCCGGCGGCGGGCTGTTTATGACCGGCGGCAAAAAGTCGTTTGGGTTGGGCGGCTATTTCCGTTCCCCTGTCGAGCCGATTATGCCGGTAAGCATGGAACTGCGAAAGGAACATCGCAAACTGTCGTTGGCGCTGGTCGCCGTTCTGGACAGGTCCGGGTCAATGACCATGGAAGTCGGCGGCGGCAGAACGAAAATGGATCTTGCCAACCTGGGCGTAGCGCAGTCGCTGGAAATTCTTTCCGGACAAGACCAGCTGGGCGTTCTGGCGGTTGACACCGCGCCGCACGTCGTCGCCGATTTGCAAAGCGTCGAACATCGCGCTGAACTCCAGAAAAAGATTCGTACAATCCGTTCCGAGGGGGGAGGAATTTTCGTTTATCAAGGGCTTCTCGCTGCGGTTAGAATGCTATCCAAAGCGGATGCGAAGACAAAGCACATTGTTCTCTTTGCTGACGCCGCCGACGCCGAAGAGCCGGGGAAATATACAGAACTATTGGATAAATGCACAAAGTCCGGGATTACGTGCAGCGTTATCGCGTTGGGAACTGAAGCTGACTGCGACGCAGCTCTGCTCAAGGACATTGCCAAACGAGGTCAGGGCGCGTGCTACTTCACCAACAAGGCGGAAGAACTCCCGCGTCTGTTTACTCAGGATACGTTCACGTTTACCCGGAATTCTTTCCTCGACGATCCGGTTGACGTCGAATTTTCCCCGCTGCTGGAAACTGTTACAGCAGAACGTTTTGACTCTGCGCCTGCGGTGGGGGGATACAACCTGACGTATCTTCGTCCGGAAGCCCAGCAGGAGGCGACTTCAAAAGACGATTACAAAGCGCCCATCGTCGCAACCCGTTACATTGGCTTGGGGCGAAGCGCGTGCTTTACTGGTCAGGCGGACGGCAAATACACCGGCGATTTCGGAGCGTGGGAAAATTACAACGCCTTTATGACGTCGCTGGTTCGCTGGACGGCTGGGGCGGATTCCGTCTTGCCGCCGGAACTCTTGCTCACGCAGAACGTCGTCAACGGCGTTTGCCAGATTCGGCTGTACATGCCGGAAGATTCTGGCAAAAACGCAGATGTTTCGTGGTCGGACGCATTTCTCAACCACAAGCCGTCAGTCTCGATTGTCCGTTCCGTTCCAGGTTCTGGAATCATTCAGGAAGACGCGCCTGTTGAGATGAAGCGTCTCGACGGCTCGACGCTGGGCGTTGACGTCCCGATTCAAGGCGAGGAACGCATTCTGGCGTCGGTTTCGTTTGACCCGTCCGCGCTGTCTGCTGGCGCCAAAGACGAAAAAACAAACGACGTACCAAACAGAACGGTTACGCTTTCGCCTGCGTGTCGAATGTACTCTCCGGAATACAACTTCTCCGGCGGCGAGGACGCGCGAAACGGGGAATCGACCCTGCGCCGACTGGCGGCGTTAACCGGCGGGAAAGAACGGATTGACATGGCGACGTTCTGGAAGGACATTCCGCCAACGCAACAGCTGACGCCCATCTTCCCGTTTCTGCTGGCAGGAGCGATTCTGTTCTTTTTGCTGGAAACGCTGGAACGCCGAACCGGGTTTATCGGTTCCGCTTGTCACAGCGCCGCTGCTATGGTTTACAGACTGGTTACCAGAATCAAATCCGGCAAACCCGCAGCGCCCGTCGCAGTCGCAGCGTCAGACCAAGGCGCTGACATCCCGACAACAGGACAAGAGAAGTCATTCAAGTCTGATAACAAACCGGAAAAACAAGCCGAATCAAAACCGTCGGCGCCGCAGCCGTCTTCGACCAATGACGAGGATTTGAACAATATTTCCTCCGCACTGTCGAAGGCAAAGTCGCGCGTCAGACGCCGAAGTCAATAAGAGAAAGCTGTTTTATTCAGTTCGTATTTACTACTCCCTATTCCCAATTCCCTAACTTCCATGCCGTTTGATGATTTTATTCCGTTGGGACTGTACGTCTTTTTTCTGTTCTGGATCGGGTGCATAGGGTCGGTCGTCGGGAGTTTTCTCAACGTTTTAGCGTACCGAATCCCGCGCGGCATGAATATTGCGTTCCCCGCATCGCACTGTCCCAAATGCGGGGCGAAAATCCGACCGTGGCACAATATCCCCGTCCTGGGCTGGATTATTCTCCGGGGCAAATGCAAAGATTGTCACGAACCGATTTCGCCCATGTACCCGATAATCGAAGCCCTTACCGGGTTCTTCTGGCTTATTGCGTCCGCATTTGCGTTCCCTTTGGCTAACAACAATTTTACGCTCTGGGCGCTGTACTCTCTCGGTGCGGGAATCGTCTTGAGCGTTTTCTGGGGCTTTTTCCTTGTTTGGATTAATAAAAAAAGCTGATTCTGCCCAAAGCAGCTCTCGGGGGAGTGCGGCGTCCTTAGACGCAGCCTTGTCCAACGTGTTACAAAACGACTCTTTCGTAGAATAGTCTTTCCGACCTGCTGGACAACGCATTCCCCGATTGTTGGAAGCAATCTTTTTGCCAACATTAACATGCTATAATTACATTCACAAACTAAATGTTAATGAACGTAATTCATGTTAATATCATAAAACAAGAAATCAGTTTAGGGAAAATCTGTCTCAAGATGAGTTTTCTGAGGACGAATCTTCGGTTCCAGCGATCCCTTGATGCTTCTCTATCGCCGTTTCTCTGTTAGCGTGTAAATTGCGTCGACGAGGATTTCTGTATCGGCGTCTGAGAAACGGTTTATATCAAGGGCGATCTCGTGAACGTCAAACTTTTCTGAGTCGACAGCGGAACTGTACCAGTGAACCAGAAATTTGACGCAGCCATATTTGCGAACGATTTCTTTCAGATAGTCTGTTACAATATCCGGGATTTGTTTTGAATTGACGTCTTTTGAATCCGTATTGGCGGACTGCAATCGGGACGCTGCCGCCCGGGCGATTTTGGCTTTAGACCAGCCTTTTTTAGCGTACTTTTTAGAATAGTTCGGCTGGGACGGTTCCTCAGCGTCGTATTCATTCGGGACGGAATACAAGTCGCACGAACAGCCGCCGGACGTCAGCGCCAGCTGAACCTCGTTTTTAAGAATCCGCTTTTGGATTGACGGATTCTCCATTGGCGTCAGCCCTAACCCTCGCGGGGTTTTAACCGTCTTTTCACGAAGAAACTGCTCTGGAACGATAATCGTTATGAAATAACACATTGAATTTGGTAGTTAAAAACATTTCCATTTTCGTAGCCCCCAGATTTATCTGGGGGACTAATTAACGCCCCTTCAAAAACACTCTCCTCCTAATCCGTCCGCGCCCCCGATGGGGGCGCGGACGGATTAGGGATTTGCGCGTAAAAATATTATCTACGTTGTTTTGGATCCCACGCCTGAAGGCGTGGGCTACGATTTTTATTTTAAATTTTCCTCACAGCTAAAGCAGTGAGGAACGAACGCTATTTCGTCGCGGCGTGAATTTTAATGTACATGCGCGCCATGACCGTCCAGAAGAATCCGTTGAGGACGACCAGCGGGATAAAGCTCAGCGCCGCCAACGTAGCGTCTTCTTTTCTCATCGGAACCCACGGGTGCGTTCCAAAAACCATAAAGCAAATAATATGGTGCAGAACAATTGCTAAAACCAGCATGGGAATATAGGCGAAAACCGCCGCCAGCGTTCCTTCAAAAACTTTCCAGAGAATCCAGCGCAGTTCCCAAAGCAGTTTCGAAATGGGCTTTTCGGTTTCGTCTGTCTTTTGGTTCAGATACGCCTGATGCGCGAATCGCATCGCCAGGTACGCCAGGTTGATCAGAAAAGCGATCCCGAATCCAATCACGAAAATATAGAACGTCGTGATTGCAAGGTATGGATTAGTATAGCTGGGATGAAGTTTGTAAACTATCACCAGACCGATGGCAAAACCAATCGAGACCGCGCCGCCGAGCCAAAACGGCAGCAGTTCTTTTGCCGCTTTCAAGCCGGCGGAGAACGGGTCAACGAGACGGTTTTCCATCGCGTGCGTATAGACGACGTGACAGATTGCCAGCCCGAAAAACGTCCATGGAAAGACGGATAGAATCAGACGAACCATTCGCCATGGATTTTTCAGCAAAGAAATTGAGTAGTAGTCCCGAAGAGTTTGCGTCCATAAAACAGGTTTTTCCAGATCGTTCGGACGCTCTCCCCAAACGGCGCAGCCGTCAATTGGCAGCGTTCCGCCTGCTGGCTGCCACAAGTCAAACGACAGGCACAGCGACGTCGCGAAGAACGACAGGAACAGGATTTCCAATCCCAGCAGGACGGTGTAATTCTCTTTTTGCATTGCGTTTTCTATACGAACAAATACGCAGCGCGGTTCATAAGTTCTCTTATTCTCGCAATTTGGAGAAAATGAGAAAAATGACGAAAGACGTCTGTAAAACAATCGGTCTGCAATAACCAAGTGTATCGCAGACCGTTTTAAATTGTACAGCCATCGTCAAAGGCGAGGCTGTACGTTCAGCAGACAGTATCGGTTAAAACCGTATCGGCAAAGATTAGTAGACTTCTTCCATCTTGACAAAGCGTTTTTCTGACGCTGACAGCAAGGCGGCTTCCAAGACGCGCTGGGTCTGATAGGCGTCGTTGAAGGACGGCAGCGGAACGACGGCTTCTTTTCCGCCGAGAACGTTGCAGATGTCCAGAGCCTGGGAGATGAAGCAGTGTTCGTATCCGATAAGGTGTCCGTCGGGCCAGTAGTTGGCAACGTACGGATGGCTTGAGGCGTTGGTGCAGAGAATCGTCGACCAACCCTGAACGCCTTGAGGGAGACGGGCGTCATAGTATTCCAGTTCGTTCATGCGTTCAAACGAGAAGCGAATCGAGCCTTTCGTGCCGTTGATTTCGAACGTGTTGTCGTTTTTGTGACCAGTCGCCTGACGAGCGGCTTCGTAGGTTCCGACAGCGCCGTTGGTGTAACGAACGAGGAACGCGACGGTGTCGTCAACGGTAACGTCTTCGTACGTATCGCCGGAGTTGGCGCCAGCTTTAATCAGTTCGTCCTGAGAAATTCCCGCGCCGGTTCCGCCGATGAGGACTTTGCGCTGTTTGACGAGGGTTTCTGCATAGGCGCCGCAGATTTCTTCGACTTCTACGCCGGCAACGAAACGGGTGATGTCAACGATGTGGGCGTTGAGGTCGCCGTGAGCGCCGGAGCCAGCCAGTTCCTTCTTGAATCGCCAAGCCATCGGGACGTCTTCGCCAGCCCAGTCTTGCAGATAGCGGGCGCGAACGTGAAGAATGCGTCCCAGTTCGCCGGATTTAATGAGCTTGTGAGCGAACGCAACGGCGGGAGCGCGGCGATAGTTGAACCAAACGAACGTTGGCAGACCTTTTTCTTCTGCCAGTTTCGCCATCTGTCGGGCGTCGGAAAGAGTGCCGGCAATCGGCTTTTCGCAAGCGACCGGTTTGCCTGCTTCCAGAGCGGCAACGGCGGGCGGCATGTGCATGAAGTTCGGGGTTACGATATCGACAAGACCGATTTCCGGGTTGGCGATTGTCGCCTTCCAGTCGGTGGACGGATTCTTCCAGCCCCATCGTTTGGCAAAGCCTTCGACGTCTTCTCCGGGCAAACCAGCTACGGTGTGCATTACCGGATTAATCGCAGGATTGCAATAGCGGTTGACCTGTCCCCACGCGTTGGAGTGAGAGCGTCCCATAAATCCCTGTCCGATAAGTCCTACGTTAATTTCAGCCATGAAATACTCCTCAGTAAAAAAGTCTTTGGGTGAACAATACCGCCTGCGTTGACGAAAGACCGGAACGCGTCCCGATCCCTTGCTTCACGCCAGCTTTGATTTATTCCTTGTATTTTACATGGTCATTGACCAGTTTGCAAGTGGGGGGACGGAAAATTTTAAAAATTTTTCCTAATCGGACTCTTTCTATTTTTTGTATTTTAGTTCTTTTGATTATATTCTCCGTTTTTAATAAATAATCTCTGGCATATACTTCAAAATATAGCCATATATTTTCATCGATAAAAAAACCGCTTGACACCGGATAGAGAACGAATATAATTAATAGACAGGAACAGACGGTTCCTTAGTATTGATGTTTCCTACCAGTAGTATACCCCCATGAAAATGAGTTGTCTAACAAGGTTTGTCTGTGCGTTTTTGGCTGTTACAATTGCAGCGTTTATTTTGGGAACGGAATCTCAATCGGCAGTCGCTCAACAGACGCCGCCTACAGTCATTTCGCTGAATTCTCTCAACGCGGCGCCGTCTGCGGATTGGATTAATCAGAAGTCCAAAGCGTTACAGGCGCTTCCTGACCTCGGCGCGGCGGAACTGACGAAACTGTACGAACTCAAATCCAGCGAAAAGCAGCCGCTGGCGGATTCCATAATAGCTGAATTGATCTGGAAATCCTGCTCCAGCAAGAAATGGAACGACGCTCTGTGCGAGCTGGCGGCGAAGCTGATGTCCAGCCCCGACCCGGTTGCCGTCATGTACGCTCAATGGGCGATTGAAATCCGCATCGGGTACCAAAACAGCCAAAACGTCGCCGTCTGGACGGAGGACATGGAAAACAAACCAAACTGGTTCTCCGCCTGGCTGCAATTCCCGGTTGAACGCTATCCGGAAATGGACTACTGGCGCGTTTGCTCTATGCACTCGGTTCATCGTTCGTTGGCGTCTCTTCATTCCTCGGCGGACAAGTACCTTCATCGGACGCAGGGCATCTACGAAGAAATCCTCGATCAGCCCGTTTCCGACCGACAGATTCAGGCGCAAAAGGACATGCAAACCGCTCTGGACGCTCACAAGGCGGTTAAAGAATGTAACAATATGTTTAGGGCGCGTCAGCTGTTCAGCGAATTCCGAAAGCAGACCAGAAAAGTCGTTTTGGCGAACCCTGCGCTGGACTTTTCCGAAATCCTCTTTACGAAGCGGTATTCCAACCATGGGCTTCGCAACATAACTGGGTCGCAGTACCCGCACAGCCACAAACCCGGCGGGGACTTGTGCGTCAAAACCGGGTTCGAGCCGGGCGATCCGGTGCGAAACATTCTCAACGGTCAGCTCGGTCCAGGGCACGTTCACGGAACCGATCTGAATTGGGACGCTGACAAAGTCGTTTTCGGCTACGCCTGTCAGCCCGTTTGGCCCCTTGCCTATCCGACCCATCAAAACGACGCTCATCATTTCTTCGATATGAGAAGAACAACGCCGCCGCTTCATCTGTATGAAATCAATCTGGACGGAACCGGCTTGCGCCAGATTACCGACGACCCGTTCTGGGGCGACTTTGAACCGACGTACGCCCCGGACGGCTCGATTATTTTCGCCTCAGACCGCTCCGGGCGCAGCAGCATGTGCGGCAACTTCCAGGCGGATCACACCGTTATCAACCTGTACCGCTGCAATCCGGACGGCTCCGACGTGCGAATGATCAGCGACAACAAAGACATCGACCGCTATCCCCACGCCCTGGACAACGGCTTGATCGGGTACACGCATTGGGAATATCAGGAACGGCATTTCTTCGACACGCACAGCTTCTGGACGATTCGCCCGGATGGGACGTATCCGGAAGCTGCATACAAACAGCATATTCCCGCGCCGTACGGGTTCCGCGACGTTCGCTCCATTCCCAATTCCAACAAATATGTAACAGTCGCAACCGGACATCATACGCTGGCGTACGGTCAGATTGTTATTTTTGACCTCCTCGGCGGTCCCAACGACGAGTCTCACATGGCGGCTGTTACGCCCTACGTCGCAACCGGGGAAGGTCCCGCGCTGACGCGACCCGTCCCGCAAGGCGGCGTTGTCGACAACGTCGGGCGGTTCTCCGGACCGTACCCGCTGTCGGAAACGTCGTTTTTGGTTTCGTATTCCAGCCACGTCCCCAATTTTGACGGCAAGCTGGGCGGAGATCAAATGTTCGGCATTTTCCTCATCGACGTCTACGGGAACAAAGAGCTCATTCATCGCGACCGGCTTCTGTCCTGCGATTTCCCGACGCCGATTAAAAAGCGTCCAGTTCCGTTCGTCGTTGCCGACGGGCGAATGAATAAAGAGAAAGACGCCTACCCGGTCTGTTACATTGAAGACGTCCATAAAGGGCTGCCGGACTCCGAACGCGGCAAGGTGAAGTACATTCGGATTCTTCAGCACGTTGGCTGGCCGCTGGACGACCAGATCGGCGCGATGCGCTGGGTCTTTGGCGACGCCGGACGCCGGGCGTATGGATTCTGGTCCTGGGCGCCGGTTCGCGTCCTCGGAACCGTCCCGGTCGAAGACGACGGCTCTGCGAACTTCTACGTTCCCGCCAAGACGTCCGTTTACTTTGAAGCTCTCGACGAAAACAAGATGGAAATCCGCCGCATGCGCTCTCAGGTTACGTTAGAACCGGGCGAACGCCGCGGCTGCATCGGCTGTCACGAAACCCGCCCAACTGTCGTTTCCGCTCAGCCCGGCTCCGTTCCCAAAGCGTTCAGACGCTCGCCCAGCGTTCCCGTCGAGCCGAAATGGGGCAACCAATCGCTCATTTCCTACGAAGACCACATTCAGCCCATTTTTGACAAATACTGCGTTTACTGCCATAACGAGGAAAAGATGTTAGGCAATTTGAACCTCGAGGGGACTCGCAACCCGCAGACTCAGTTCCTGCAGTCATTCCACAGCCTCTTCCCGTCCAACGACGCCAAAGAACTCAGCGTCCAGACAACGGTCAACCCTCAAACCGGCAAGCCGGAAAAGGTTTTGCCGATGGTCTGCGTCTCGAACAAGCACAGCAACGGGTCGATTTCCCAGCCGTACGCCTACGGGTCAAACGTCTCTCGCCTGACGCGCGTTCTGATTGACGAGCCGATGCACAGCAAAGACGTTCGTTCTATGATGGACGAGGAAGACTGGGACGCTCTGGTAACGTGGATTGACGCCAACGCGCCGTACTACGACACGTTCTACAACCGCCGCCCGAAAGACGTCCCGGGACCGGTTCGCAACGTCAAAAAGACCTTCCCGGTCGTCATGCCAGACGCAACAAAATGAGGGGGTTAGCTGTTTCGTCGCCTTGAGCATACAACGCAGATTACCCATATTGTTTACAGAAGCCCTTTATTTGTCGTGATTTAACAATCAGACGCCGGATTCGGACATAACTCAAAAATATTTTCCCCTTTTTGCGTCCTAGGGCTACCTTTTTATTTCCGATGTGGTATAATAAACAATAGTTGGATACATGAAATTTCATGGACAGCGCTGGCGAAACGATTTCGTCAGGGCGTCCTTTCACCATACTTTACCATAATATTGGAGGAGTTCATGGCATTATTTGAAATCGAAACTGAAGGACACATCCTCATCGCGTGGGCACAAACGGAAGAAGAAGCAAAAGCTCTCATGAAAGAGCATTATCCAGATGAAGAGGCGTTGCGCTGCAGCCGCCGTCCGCGCGATTTGTGGGTTATTTCCAAAGCGGCTCTGGGGTTGCTCAACACCCGCATGGATCCGAACAACACCGCTCGCGAGTGTTTGGCAAAAGCGTCCGGAGACAAAGTCCACGCCATCCGCCTGTACATGCAGGAAACCGGCTGCGACCTGGAAAAAGCGCGCAAAATTATCGAATCCAACATGGTTATGGGTTGGTAATCGCGTAACGCTTTTCGTTTGATTTTCAAATTGACTGACAACCTGTTAGACAAATGAGGGATAAGATTCTTATACCCTCATTTTTTATAGTTGAGAAAGAGAAATCCGGTATCGCCCTTCTCTGCTCCACGACAAAAAATACTTCAAATATTCCCCTTTTCCATGACTGTAATTCAGAAAAGAATCCAGCTGCCGGCTTATCCTCGCGGGTGTCATTTGATAACGCATAAAATCGTTGAACAATTGCCGGAACTGTCGACCGTTCAGGCGGGGCTGCTGTCGGTGTTTATTCAGCATACGTCCGCGTCGCTGACAATCAACGAAAACGCAGACCCGGACGTTCGCCGAGATTTGGACGCGCTTCTCGACTCCTGGGCGCCGGAGTCGTTTCGATACGTTCATCAGGAAGAAGGACGAGACGACATGCCGGCTCACGGCAAGGCGTCGCTGATGGGCGCCAGCGTTACGATTCCCGTTACAAACGGACGCCTGGCGTTAGGAATCTGGCAGGGCGTGTATCTGTGCGAACATCGCAACCACGGCGGCAGCCGGTCGTTAGTCTTAACCTTGATTGGAGAATAACGCGAATGAACGACTCTGATAAAACCTCCTGGGACTGGTCGATAATTCTTCTGACCGTTTGGCTGACGTCTCGGCTGTTTTGGTCGTGCGACCCGAGCGGATTCGCCTTTGATTACCTGTGGGGGCTTATCGGCGTTGTCGGGGCGGTCTGCTGGTTTTATTTCAAAAAAGGGACGTTTGGACGCCTTGTCAGCGCAGACCTGCTTGTCGCGGCGTTTTTCTGTCTGTACATTTTAAGCGGAGCTCTGGGCGTGATTCACGGCGATCAGCGCGCGGCGTTAAACTGTATATGGTCGTCCGCCTTTTACGCTCTGATTTATTTGCTCGTTCGACAAATCGTTGTAACGCCCGAACGAAAACGAATCCTGCTATCCTCGCTCATGTGCGGAGCCGTCGTCCTTTCCACGTGGGCGGTTTATCAGCGTTACGTCGAATACCCGTCTGACAAAGCCAAATATCAGGCGAATCCCGCCGTTCACCTTCAGCAATTGGGAATTGACCCGTCGGAAGACTCCCCTGCCCGCCGGAGCTTTGAAGATCGCTTTTTCTCCTTTGAACCAACGGCGAGTTTCTCTTTGACGAACTCTCTGGCGGCGTTTTTGACGCCCTGTTTTGTTCTCCTTGCCGCCGCATGGGTAAAAAACTGGAACCGCCGCGCCGGATTGGGACTGATTGCCGCGATGGGCGTCGTCGCTTTTGCCGTTGCGCTGACTCACGCTCGCGCTGCCATGCTGGGAATAGCGTTTGCCCTGTTTTGCGGCGCGGTATACGGATTCGCCCGCGTTCCCGGACACGCCAAAGTCAAATGGATTTTGACGTATATTTTTGTCATACTAACGACTTTGATCGGTGTTGTCGTTCTTGCCTGGAAGCCCTCAATTCTGGATTCCGCGTTATTGACGCTGGAATATCGTTTTGAATATTGGGAAACGACGCTGCAGATAATCGGGCTGCATCCGTGGCTGGGCGTAGGAGCCGGGAATTTCCAGAACTTCTATACGCAGTTCATGCCCGCCACAGCTGGAGAAGCCGTTGCAGACCCGCACAATTTTCTGCTGGAAATCGCCGCGGTCTCCGGCATTCCCGCCGCGCTGATTTTTTGGTTTCTTCTTGGCTTTCTGGGATATCGACTCGTTCAAAATCCCGACAACGCCAGCAGCGACGTCCCCCGCATATCTCTTAAATTGAGTATTACGATTTCCCTGGCGTGTTTTGTAACAGGATACGTTTTGGGATTCCTCGCCATGGGGCAGACGCCGGGACCGTTTATCGTTCTGCTTTGCGCGTCGATTGCCGCCCCGCTGTTGATTGTCCCCGGAATTGGTCAGACGAAATTTTCGCCTGTAACGATAGCGCTGGCGCTGCTTGGGCTTCTCACCGCTTTAATGCTGTCCGGCGGAATCGCGTACACGACAATCGCCGCAGTTTTCTGGACGCTGACCGCGCTGCTTGTCAATCAAACTTTTGCGGCGGAACAGGAACCGCAAACCACGCCGGCGAGTTCAAACTTCGCTTCGTATCTGACCGCCGCCGGGCTGGGCGTTCTGTTTGTCTTGTGTTACGTTACCGGATTCTACCCGACAACAGAGTCTGCCAAAGCAAGAATCGCGTCTCTGCAAGATACAACGTCGGAATCCCAGCTGGCAGATTTGGAACAGGCGGTTAAAGCAGACTCGATCGCGTTTCAACCCCGGTTCGACCTGGCGCAATGGCATTGGATTCAATGGACGAGAACAAAGAACAAAGAGAACTTTGACCAATGCGTCGAAATGTTCCACGAAGCGCTGGAACGAAACCCGCAGTCGAGCGTTTTGTGGCGGGAATACGGAATCCGTCTGTACAAATACGGTCGGGAATCCGGCGACTGGTCGTACGAAAACAATGCGTACGCCGCTCTCAATCGCGCTTGCAGGCTTCATCAGGCGGACTACGTTGCCCGAGCGTACCTGGCTCTGCTGGATATGACGTCTCCCGTCTTGACGCCCAGTCAGGAGGATATGTGTAACAAAGCGTTAAGCGCGCTGGACGCTGCTAATAATCGTCAGGAAGACAGCCGAGCGCTCATTACAGCGACATTGCTCAAAAAGCGTCGACAGGACGCTCAGCAGTGGGCGCGGGAACTTGTTGAATTCTCCGATAAGAACATACATCAAAACCGCAAAATTCCCGATTCGCTCAGAAAACAATTGATTCAGGGAATCGAAATTTCAAGAGACAATTCAAAATTATGATATATGTTACTTCAGACCTGCATTTCGGACACGGCAACGTCATCAAATATGACAACAGACCTTTCCATGACGTAGAAGAAATGGACAGGGCTTTAATTGCGCTCTGGAATAATACCGTCTTGCAAAAAGACACAGTATATATTCTTGGAGACTTTAGCTGGTACGAAGGGGAGAAAACAAATAAAATCCTGAAGCAGCTCCACGGCAAGAAAATACTTATTGTTGGAAATCACGACAAAAAATTTTTGGACGACGAGGAATTCAACAGAAATTTGTTTGCTGGAATTTACGACTATCTTGAACTTAAAGAAAACCATGTCCGTTACGTCATGTTTCATTATCCAATAGCGGATTTCAATGGGAAACTGAGAGGCGCCATTCATCTCTACGGACACATCCACAACACGAATTTGCCGTTAGAAGAAAGTCTGGAACATTCTTATAACGTGGGAGCGGTCAGACATAATTACACGCCTGTCAGACTGGAGTATTTCCATGAATTGGAGCTTTCCAAAAAACATGCTGGATTAAACGAATCGTCTGCAGAAGAACTCGAATAATTTTTAGAAAAGCTGTTTCAGAATTCAAACCGGGGGAATTTCGCGCCCCGGTTTGTCTATTTTATCGGTACGGAGACCACGTCGGACGCGCCGTCTGACCAGCAGGCTTAGCCGCTGGCGACGCAGGATTTGCAGACGCGGTCGGATTGGCAGACGGGACGGTATTTGCTGTCGCAGCGGGAGCGGCTGCGTCTGACGCGTTCTGACCTATCGGCATGCCAGGAACGGCTGTCGAAGCCGTCAGCGCCGAATTGGATGCGTCCGGACTGGACTGCGGGGACGTCAAAACCATAGCTGGCGGGATTTCCGTTCTCGTTCTGTCACGCAGAGCTTCCACCTGCGGCGAGGCTACGACGATCACGCTTTTCGAGATCTCGCCCTGCTGAACTTCTCCGACTTCTTCCGGCTCGGATTCAATCTGAGGCAGAGCTTCGGCAACGCGCTGTTCGACGGGGGCGTCAACAGAATCGTCGATCGGCAACGCTTCTTCCTGCGGCGGCGTCCACAAGGCGTATAACATTCCGTCCATTTGAACCTGCTGTCGGGTTTGAAGCCGGGAGCCCTGCCCGTCTTCCATACGAACGAAGACGTCTATAACATTGCCCTTCGGCTTCTCTTTCGGCCACGCCAGTTCAAACAGAATTCCGTCAGGCTGCGGCGCTTGCTTGATTTGTCGTTCCACCTGAGCGGGAGAGATGTCCCAGCGGGCGACTCGCGCCTGTTCGCCCTGCAGCGACGGGTCGAGAGCGACAATCGTTACCTGTCCAACAGCGACGGCGAATTCGCCCTGTTTCGTTCGGCAGTTGAGAACCATTCGCAGCCCTTGTTCCTGACTGTCAAAATCAATTTGAAGCGGACCGATCTGTTCCGGGTCAAGCGAAATCTCAGCAATGTCGGAAACGTTTACCGTTGGCAGCAAACTCAGTTCCGGCAGCGCAGGCTGCAGGGACGTCTGAGAACCGTCGCTGTTTCTAAAAAGATTTTTTGGCACGTTTTGCGACGGCGAATCCGGAACGGAAATATTCGGCTCGCCGTTCGGGTCAACGTTAAGCTGATCCAGCGGGGAATCGAAATCACCCGCCGGCTGCGCTTCCGGCTCCTCATCAACCTGTCCTGTATCAGGATTGACCCATTCATGCCGCGAAGACCTTAACGGAGACGGCGATGAAGACGGCGCAGGGCGACGTGAAGAGAACTTGGGTTTCGGCGCGCCTTTGCCCTCTGGAAGCTGCGCTTCCAAAGCATTAATTCGCCGCTGCTGATGCTGCATAAAGGCGTAATTCTCCTGAATCCGGCGTTCTAACGCGATATTTTCCTGTTCCAGCTCCTGCTGCGCCTGACGAGACGTTTGACACCCGCCAAGGGTCAACGCGCCTAATGTCAGAACGGCAAAAACCGTCGTTTTGAAAACGTTAGAATATACGGATAATTTCATAAATATTTACGTGGGGAATTACGCTCATTTTGCGTAAAAGGACGTTCAAAATCACTCGTTTTGAAAGTCGTCAGCTATCAAACGCTTACTATGCGCTCTAGCCCAACAGGATACAATATCCTGTGTTTGCTGCTGGACTGATTATCCCAGCTGCTCAATCTTGTAGCAAATATTTCAGATTTAATCAAGAGGAGTTTTTTGAAATTCGGAATGCGGAATGCGGAATGCGTAATTACGCAAAGCGCCGCTCGAAGATAACCGGCGTTCCGATTATAAATTCTCTTCATTTCGGAGCAACTATTCATCACGAAGCGAAACTCATGTTTTGTTATCAATGCAAAGACGCCGCCGGAGGCAGCGGCTGCGTCGCTAAAGGAGAATGTGGAAAAAGCGCCGTTTGTGCAGCGCTGCAGGATTTTCTCGTTGAGATGACCCTGGGCGTAAGCGTCTATGCGGCTCGAGCCAACGAACTGGGCGCGTTCGACGGCGACGTCAACGACTTTATTCAAAACGCGCTCATTGCAACCATGACCGGCGTCAATCACAACGTTCAAAGCATCGTCGGGCTGATACATCAGGCGGCGGGCGTACGAGGCTTGGCAAAAACCCTGTACGAAATCGGCTGCGCTCAAACGCGTACTGAACCGTATGAACTTACCGGCGCATGGGACGTTTCTCCTGCTGAAGACCTCGACGCCCTTTTGAAACAGGCGAGCAGTTTTTCCATTCCTCATCAACGACGCCGAGAAGGAGAAGACGTCGTCAATCAGCAGGAATTGATCCTCTACGGATTAAAAGGAATCGCCAAAGTCCTCCAAAAGCAAAAAAATCGTCCGCATGATTTTCACCTGGAAACCCGGTTCAACGAACTTCTCGATTTCCTCGCCAGTTCGCCTGACGACGTCAACCAGCTTCACAAGGCGGCTTTGGAAACAGGGCGTCTGTATCTGGAAGTCCAGGAAGCGCAGCATGATGAAAGCCGTTCTCTGCCAAAGAGTTTTGAAAATATTATCGACCGGGATAATCCGTGCCGCAGCGTTACCATTGAGCTCAACGGAGAAGAAGAACTGTCAGACGCGCTTCGATTTATCAAAGCGTACAGAAGTCATTGGCTTCGCGACTGCGAACAGAAATCCATTTCAGAATGGTCTGTCGACAGAATCGAGCCGTTTGGTTTGAATATAGAGTTCAACTGGACGTCTCAGGAAAGCGTCAGTTTTTATTTGGCGGTTCGGTCAATGGGAATCGACAATATCCGCCTGAATCCGCATCCTGCGTTTTTGAAAAAACACAGCGTTGCCAAAGCTCTCAAGTAAATAGGGAGTAGGGAGTAGGAAATAGGGAGTGGTATTTAAAGTGCGCCGCAGGCGAATTACTATTCCCTATTCCCTATTCCCTATTCCCCATTCCCTATTCAACCGTATGGTAATTGTCCCAGATTGAATCCAGCTGCTGCAGCGCCGCTTTGATCGGCAGCAGAATTTTATAGCGAGTCGTTTCCTCTGTCTCACCGGGAATGACTTCAACAAGCTCTTTTTCAATCAGCTTGCGTAACGCGTCGTCTTCTTCAAAGTCGATGTCAAAATTAAAGGCTTCCAACAATTCCGCTTCCGCATAATCGTCCATTTCCTTCATGGTCAAATGGCGATCTCGGTGAATGTAAAGAATGTAGTACGCCAAAAGAGCTTCTTTGACCTCTTGCGTTTCCGCCTGGTCAAGCAGCATGTTTACCGCGGCTACGTTGTTGGAAAGGCTTTTGTGATACAAGCTTTCCGAGAACTTTTTCATGCACTTGGTTCTGGAATTGAGAAAGCCAAAAATGCCTTTGAGAAACGCCAGAATAATACCGACAAGAAGTACGGCAAAGACAACAATGCTAAAGGCGGCAGCATAAATCAGCTTCAAAATAGCGGTGCCAAATCCGGCAAAAAAAGTTCCTCCCACCTTGAACTTGTCAAATAACGGCAAGTTCAGTTTAACTTCCGGAGCGACAATTTTCAAATGTTCAATAGGAACGTCGCGGAACTGTTTTGCAATAATGGTTCCCGCCAGTTCTTCCGGAATGAAAACCGGTTTTTCGCCCCTGGCTTTCATTTCCTTGACTTCTTCGTCGGTCGGATTGGTTTTGTATTCCGCCAAAACGAAAATGCGGCAAAACTGCAGCGTCTTTCGCTTATGCTTCAGCAGCCAGAAAAATCTATCCGTAACGTCCACCTCGCGAATGCCGCGATAAAAGACGTGGAACTCCTTGAAATGTTTTGTATCAACCTGGACAGACAACCCGCCAAAAGGCTGCAGGGTTAAACACTTGTTAAAATCTTCCTGACTCATGAGCCGATAATTGCTCACCTCAAGGAATTTTCGAATGCCGTCAATGAGAACTTTACGCTTTTCGACTTTGTCGTCTTCCGTAAACTCCAACTCGTAGACGGTTTCTTTATCCGGATTGAAAGGCGCAAAGGCGTCTTTGAGCTTGAGAAAATCCTGGTGATAATCCAGATGGTAATGTTCTTCAAACATCAACCCCAAATAACGAATTTCCTCTTTTTCCTGATCCGACAACGTCGAACGCTCCAGGATTTTATCCAGCATGACCTCGTATCGGATCGGAATGAAATGCTCGCGCTGAGAGGTAAAATTCAAATTCAACTTTGTGTAGTCGACTCCTCTGGAAAGCCATGACAAAAACCTGTCAATAAAAGAATCTTTTTGAGGATTATCATTACTTGCGGCTGTATCTGACATAATACTCTTAATGTTTGGATGTAAAACGACTAATTAAACAACGCCTTGACGCAGCGCTGTCAAAGACTAACGTAACAACAAAACTGCAGCCGTAATGGCAGCGCCGATTGCAACTCCAATTATCGCCCAAAGCCAACCCGGGACTTTAAAGCTGCCCGAAACGCCCTTTTGAGCGCCTTGAATCGCTTCAATGACTTCCTTCATGCTCTTATAGCGATCCTCCGGATTCTTTGCAAGCATTTTTTGGAACACCGCGTCTAACGCCTGAGGAATTCCCTGACGCGCGCTGGAGAGTCGCGGAACAGGCGTCCTTCTGTGAGCCATCAGCTTTTCTGCCAAATTATTTTGAGGGGTGTTGAAGACCGGACGGCCTGTAAGAAGCCAATACATTGTACAGCCCAAAGAATAGACGTCGCAGCGAGCGTCTACCGCAGAAGCGTTTGTCGCCTGCTCCGGAGCCATGTAATCTGCTGCGCCAAGCATCTGACCGTCTTGCGTAAGCTGTTCGTCAAAATCCCCGTCGAGAAGAAGGTTGTTCTCCGCCTTTGCCGTAAGAAGTCCGCCAACTTTAACGACGTTGGTTTCATCCAAAAACAGAACGTCTGGACGAACGTTTCTGTGGTAAATTCCTTTCCAATGCAGATACTCCAACCCTCGAGCCGCCTGGCAGACAAAATCCAACGCCTTTTCCACCGTTGGCAAGCCATTTTGACGGACGTACGTTTCCAGACTGGTTAACGCTTCGCATGGAATGACGTAGTACAGCGGATCTCCCTGACCGTCGGAATCAGACGCACAGACAATGTTGTCGTGATGGAGCTGAGAAGAAAGCTGAATCTCTCGCAGGAATCGTTTGGCAATTTGTGAACGCTGCGCCAGTTTCTGAGGGAGAACTTTAATCAAACACTTTTTCCCGGAAAGCGTGTTGACCGCCTGCCACATTGATCCGGCTGCCGAATTGTCTCGGAGTTTAAGAAGTTCATACGGTCCAATTTTATAGCCCGGCTCGAGTTTAACCTCGCTTGCCATGCCTTTTTTGAACAACTTCTGATCGTAGGCTTCTTTCCGAACCGGGTTAAGAAGCGTATCGGAAATAATTTTAAGCTCGTTGAGCAGCGTCTGAGCTTCCGCTCCATGAATGCCAAGGAGTTCTTTTTGGAGTTGTTGACGGCGGCGCTTGCATGCAGCGTCAATTTCCGCCATATCTGATACCGGCGGAATAAGCCCGAGGAATTTGTAATACGTAATTGGACGCTGGTTCAAAGGAATATCCAGCCACTCAAGGTAAGGATCAAAATCTGACATTTTTAAAAATTATTTATTTGTTAAAATTAAAATACAAATCATCAATA